>CAXXGE010000009.1:0-13962 GCA_963677915.2 Vallitaleaceae bacterium
TGTCAGTGGTGTCGCGTAGTAACCCGGTGCGATGGCATTGACCTGGATGTTCCATTGAGCCAGCTCATCACACATGGACTTTGTAAGGCCTACAATCCCGTGCTTGGTCGCTGCATAGGCTGGGGACCACTGGCCGCCGAGGAAGGAATAGAGGGATCCGATATTGATGACTTTACCACTTTCCTGTGGAATGAAATGTTTCAGACATTCGTGTGTCATCTCAAAAGCTGCCGTCATGTTGACTGCTACCATCTTGTCCCACTCTTTGCGGGTGTATTGTGTGACGTCTTTTACATTGATGCTGATGCCGGCGCAGTTCACCAGAATGTCGACGCTGCCCCAAGTGTTGACACATTCATCAACCACCCGCTTGCACTCACCGTCAGCTGTAATATTCGCTTCAAGAAACTTATACGCAACACCACAGTCTTCAACCAGCTTTTTGGTTGAACCATCATCATCTACCAAGGATGGCACCAGAACGTTGGCACCTGCTTTGGCAAGCGCTGTGCAGAAAGCCTGACCGAGTCCACCGTTACCCCCTGTGACGATGGCGTTTTTACCTTTTAGTGAAAAGAAATCCATATTGAAATCAGATACTTGCATGTTTGTTCCTCCCAAATACAATTATTATTTTTACTTGTTCTCTTTTATCTTTGCCGTCAGCCGTTCTATGAATTCGGCTGCATCCCCTTCAACCACTATGTCAGACAGACTGCAGATCGGCGCATGTCTATTGGTGTTGACCGAGATGATGTGCTTCACATTTTTCAGGCCTTCCACATGCTGTATAGCACCATAGATGCCCAAAGCCATGTAAAGGTCCGGACTGACTGTCTTGCCGGACTGACCTACCTGAATGTTTCTGGTGGCAATGCCATTGTCCACGATCCGCCTGCTGGCCGAAACCTGTCCGCCAAGTTCATCTGCCAGCATACCCAGTTTGCTGAAGTGTCTCAGAACGCCGCCGCCGCCGGAAATCAGCACATTGCTTTCCCGGATATCGAAGGCAGCCTCTTTCTCCCTGGTATCCAGAACACGAATGCCACCAGTTCTGACTGTCACAGGTACGTATGCTTCAACCCTTGTTGTTTTGTTTCTGGCGCCGTAATATCCGAAGACACCCTGGCGGATACTCATCATGACAGGACCGTCGCCACGGCTGGTGATGCCTGCCAGCAACCTGCCGCTGAAGGCAGGCCGGATCATCTCCAGGCCCTCCTCTCTATGACTGATGGCGGTGACGTCAGCTACCAGACCCGTGTGTAATGCCATAGCCAGCCGTGGTGCCAACATCCGTCCAAAGGGTGTTGCAGGAATCAGGATACAGTCAAAAGCTTTAGCCTTCTGGATCTCCTCCATGACAGAAGCCACTGCCACCTGATCATAGTCGGCGATACCATCATGCCTGACAGCAATCACCTCATCAAAGGCCCCCATGGCATCATCGAATCCATGATTGATTGCTACACCGCAAGCTATCGTTGCTTCATCGGGATACATCTGACGGAGAACCTCCAGCATCTCGATGGCACCGGACATCTGTTGTCTGTCCAGGTAAATCATACAACGCTTCATATCACAGATACCCCCTGTCTTTCAGGAAATAATAGACTGTGTCTATGCCGCTGTCATCCAACTGGACCACAATGCCGCCTTTCTGGTCAAATTCTTTTGTATAGGTTTTGACAACTCTGGTAGGTGAGCCTTTAAGGCCAACTTCGTCAGCCTGAAAGCCCAGTATTTCATTGGTGACGATATTAAGTCTGTCTGAGACGTCCGTGGTCAACGCTTCACGTTTTGGATAGGGCAGCTTATATTTGCTGTCCCTGGTGACACTGAGAATTGCAGGGAGCTGCATCTCATAAGTGGTCACCGCCCATTCCGTGTCAACGTCAACCGTTGCGCATGCGCTGCTGAAAGTCTCTTCGTCTATCTTTACGATGCCGGACAGCTGATTCAAACCAAGACAGTGCCCCAATTGAGCGGGGATATGTGATGTATCACCGTCAATGGCATGGGTACCGGTCAGCATGCAGTCAAAAACCAACGCCCTCCAGATGCCTGGCCAGCACTTTGCTGGTGGCATAGGTGTCGCTGCCGGCAAATGCAGGGTCGGATAAAATCGTTCCCCGGTCTACCCCAAGGCGCAGAAGGTCCTCCATATGAGGCTTCACCGATGTGGGTGCCATGGTGACTACCTCGATGACCGTGTCGGGCCGCCTGGCCTTCACTTTCAGAGCGAAGGCCACGGCGCATGCATCGTCGGGATTCAGAAGCAGTCGCACCTTTTCCCGAATCAGTACATTCCGTTCGTAATCGTATTGAAAGCTGTCCACATCCGGGACGAACTTCACAAGACAGACCAGTTTCATAGTAAATCCCTTCTTTTTTATACTGCCTTGGCAGCTTTAAGGCTCTCCGATTTTTCTTTGACGTTCATTCTTGCATATACTGCCAGAATCAGAACACCCATAATTCCAAGCCCTGCACTGACGATGAAGTAAGCGTTGTAACCGCCCTGATCACCAAACGTTGCCCACAGGAAGCTGTTAAGCTGAGGCAAAATGATGTCAGGCAGGTAACCGACGAAAGAGATCAGGCCAATGGCCGTTCCCATCATAGCTACACTGATTTTGGACATTCCCAGCAAGGACCAGTAAGTACCACGGATCATATAAAGGAATACGCCAAGACCGACAGCCAGGACAGGGAACATCGAAGCACCCGAAGCCACCGGCAGGACTGACACACTGACAAGGAATGCAGCAGCTCCAATCAGGGCGATGCTGATGGTCTTCGGACGACCGATTCTGTCTGCCAGAAATCCGCCGATGAAACCGCCAACGGGACGCATCCAGAGAATCACAACAGTGATTGTACCAACAGTGACCGCGTCTATGCCAACATTCGTTTGAAGGAAACCGCCGATATAGTAGACAGTCCAGAATACAGCGTATCCACAGAAGATAATACCGCCCATAAGATAGACATATTTGTTCTTAAGAAGCTGGCCAACATCTTTCAGGTGGAACTTCTCGTCATCCGAGCGCTCGCCGGCGTTTTCAGACATCTCCTGAAGCTTCTTGTCATCTTCAACGAAAATGAAGATCAGAATTGCTGTTACCAGGACGATACTTGAGAACAGGTAGACAACGGATGTCAATGCAGCTGTTTTGTCTGCCAGCGCTTCACCGGAACCGAGGATGCCAGCGAAGATCGCAAGTCCGACAGAGCCCATAAGCGCCTCGACAACGCCACGTCCGCCATCCAGGATACCGAAGAAAACGTCCTTCTTCATTGGCTCTTGAAAGCATTTTAACAACCTTCAGGTGGGAACTCCAGAATGTGAATACGGAGAAGATACCCCACATGAAGAAGACGGCACTAACCACGCCTGGACTTGGCACCTGTGCAAAGATGAAACCGCATATGGAAACACCCAGCAGAGAAATGGCAATCAGCCTTTTGGCGCTGATTCGGTCGGCAATCAGTCCACTTGGAATGTAGCCGATGACATAGGCGATTCCGAGCATTGAATAGAAATTGTTCAGCTGTGTGGGCTCGAGGCCATAGACCTCAAGGATTGTTACCTGGTAGTTTGTTCTGAGATAGATGACCGGATAGATGGCACCGGCTGCAAGGATGATTAGGAAAAACTGGAAATAGCGTCTAAAATTGCTGTTGTTCATAAAACCCTCCATACATATAGTGGTGTTACTTGATATATTGTTGTATTCCCTTCTCCTGTGGGAATATAGTACCGTAGTTCATGATACCCTTTGGATCGAAAGCTTCCTTGAGCTTCTCAAGCATGTAGTAGGCGGAGCCGTGTTCCTGCCTGGTCCACTCGCTTCTGTATTTGCCGATACCGTGATGATGACACATGGAACCCCCGTGCTTCAGTGTCTCTTCAACGATGATCTTCTGGATCGGATGGTGGTAGGTGATCATTTCATCTTCCGGTGCACAGTGAATATCGTAGTTGTACACGAAGTACATGTTGGTACCGTTGAGGTAGCTGTGCGAGGAGTGACCACCGAGCATTGTCAGGTCATGGGCTCTTTCGAAGTCTTCGCGTACACGTTCCATCACACCTTTGTAAATCTTTGGAATGGTTTCCCAGTCAGCGGATATCTCTGTGGTGAATCCTGCATGGGCATCTTTCTCGATCATGCCTTCAAACTCATCATCGATATCCTTCTGTGACCAGTTCAGGTGATTGAACCAGTCTTCAATCAGTTGGTCGTCCACCCTTTTAACAACGCCGTCTTTGAACTTCTCAACTGCATCTTCAATTGCCTGTCCTGTTGCTTCAACAATCCCTTTAGGTCCTTCTGCCATGAAGATCAGGATGCATTTGTTATCGTAGAAGTGGTAGAAGTGCTGCGCCGCATCCTCTTCCGAATAGGTTCTTGCTACAGAAGGTCTGAAGCCGTTGACGATCACTTCTCTAAGGCACTTGATGCCTGTCTCAACGTCTTTGACAAGGTAGCCATAGAACTTGTTGTTCTCAGGGTAGTATCTGAAGATCTTGATGGTCACTTCAGTGATGTAGCAGAGTGTGCCTTCATTGCCGATAACAATGTGACGGATGTCAGGACCACCGGAACGTCTGGAGACATTCTTGATTCTGGAGATATGTCCGTCAGGGAAAACACATTCAAGTCCTACAACCATATCTTCGATAGCGCCATAGAGTGTTGAGAACTGACCGATACTTCTGGTTGCAACAAGTCCGCCGTATTTGGCAACAGGCTTGGACTGTGGCGAGTGACCGGTTGTATAGCCAATCTTTCTGAGTTCATCTTCCAGGTCCTGAAGCGCCACACCTGCCTGGACGGTTGCCTGTGAGTTATACGGATCGATCTTGATGATCTGATCGAGCTTCAGTGTATCGATGACAAGGGTTGTATCACACCAGTTCTCAAGACCGCCTTCAGTAGCTGTCATACCGGCCCTTGGAATCACATTGATACCATTCTTGTTACAGAACTTGAGAAGTTCAGCGACTTCCTCCGTATCTTTCGGATAGACGATGGCAACAGGTGCAGGTACATCAAGGACTTTTCTTGCCTTTGCGTATTTTTTGTATCTGTCTGCTGAAGCTTCATAAAGGGCATCGGCATCGGTATTGATCTGTTCCGGCTCGAGCATGCCAGCCAGCATGTCAAGAATCATTTCTGCGTTCACTTTTTCTTCCTCCATATTTCTTATCATATACATCTCCTATTTGCACATCAGTGATTACAATTCGATTATAGGCGCCATTGTGGAAAATGTCAATACTAAATTGGAAAATTTTCTTTTTATATTATTTTATATCACTCTTTATGGGTTATTTTCCATTTGTTTTCCATTGTCTAAAGGAAAATTTTCCATTTCCCTTTACTTTCATGTGCACAAATGCTAAAATCTATCCATAACGAGAACTACAAGGGAGAATCCATATGATCAACATAAATTTCAGCAAACTGAACCCACTGGAAAAGGAGATTTACAAAAAGCTCCAAACATACAGCAAGGAACAGGAAACCTTCAATATCACCCAGGCAGCAGAATACTGCGGGTGCTCCGTATCGAAGATCTCCAAGTTCGTGAAGAAACTGGGATTTGCCAATTATAAACAATATCTGGATTTTCTTTATGGACGTGAGATAGCTGCATCCAGCCATTCCAGAGAACTGACGAGAGTGCAGAAGTTCATCGAGAACTTCGATGACAGCAAAGTCGATGAACTGATGGCTCTGATTGAAGGACACGACAAGATCGTGCTGTTTGGTTATGGACCATCACTGATTTGCGCCCAGTATTTTGAATACAGGTTGCGGACCATCACCAACAAGGTCATCATCGCTGTGGCTGATGAGATATCTGTCGCCTCCATGACCGATAAGAATACCCTGCTGATCCTGTTGACTGTCACAGGCTCTTTCCGCACCTTTGAAAACATCTATCGGTCCACCAAGGAAAAGGGCTGTGACGTAGCTATGGTTGTGGAGGAATACAACACAGAGCTATTCAGTCAGTGTGATAAGATCTTCTGGCTGTCAGAGTTCCAGCAACCGGATTATTTGAAGCCCTATGAGAAATCAAGGACGGTGTTTTTCATTTTCCTCGAGGAAGTCATTCAGAAGTTAATGGACAAAATGAAGAAAGAGTAGTGGCCTCAACAGCTACTACTCTTTTCTTATCTTCAATCCCCGAGCTAACTTAATGGTCCTATACAGCTTCAGCCCAGCTCTCTTCATTCGTTCCTGCACGTCCAGCGCAGCCTCAGCTTCATCCCTTTTGAACAGATGAAGCACCTTTTCCATGGCGACGACCCGGTAACCGACTGCCTCAAGAGGCCTAGCCATCGCTTCCGCTGTGAATCCCATGTCCTTGACATCGCTTTGCTCACAGATGGCAACAACAGCAGCATATTTCAGACCATGCATCTCGGTGGTACTGATCCAGACACTTCTGTCTTCTGGGTCGAAGATATCGTAGCAGTAAAGCCTGTCAATGAACGCCTTCATCTTGGCGGATACATTATAGAAATAGGTGGGCGATCCAAGAATCAACCCATCTGCCTCTTCTATCTTCTCATAGATCTGCTGCATATCATCTTTGAGTACACATCGGTTGGTCTTTGCACAACCTTCACAACCCACACATCCGGAGTAATCGTAATCCTTAAGGCGAACGACTTCAAATGCCACGTCGTCCGGTAGACCAGCGCCCATCGCTTTTAACAATGTATCCGTATTGCCCATACCTCTTCCGCTGCCGTTGATTGCCAATATTCTCATAGTAAGTCCCTTTCAGCTGCCATCATCCTGCTTTGCATCAGTTGGGTCATGTAACCACCTCTGAACATCTTCGGTTCATATGCAACGATGAAAGCGTCAGGTTCATAGGACAGGATCAGGTCCATAAGTTTCTTCTCATGCTTTCTCTGAGTCAATATATCCAATCGCACCCTTTGGCTCTCCTTGCCATAACCATCAAAGGCTGTCACGCCATAGCCTCTCTCACGCAGTACAGTGACCAGCTCCGGATTTTGATGATTGATGTTCACATGAAACGATGTATAGCCGATAGCCAGCTTTTGCTCAACAAATACACCAGCGAAGAGACCGAGAGAAAAGCCCAATGCATACACCACCATCTGAAGTATGCTGCGTTCACCGGTAAAGACGATGGCGAGACCAAACACGTAAATCAGGGCTTCCATAAAACCAAAAGCTGCGGCACGGACTTTCATATTTTTCACCATGGTAATGGTCCTTAAGGTCAGCAGAGGTACATAAATCAGCTGAATTACAATCAGCAAAAGCAGTTCCATTCCTTGGGTCATTGTCATTTTCCACCTCCAATACGGTATTTATAATAATTCTAGCATCTTTGGATTACCGTGTAAATGCCCCTTCCATTTACACGAGTGTACTGTTATAATCACAAGATTGATTCGGAATATGATTTAGCTCTCATCAGCGAAAGCCCATACCTCTTTGTTCGTTGTACAGACAGCTACTGCACCTGCTTTCAAGTTGTCATCTACTGTTGCCTGAGTCGTAACCATCCCTGATGCAATGACTTTAACATCGTATTGCTCTATTGCCCATCCAACGGCCTGACTCCAGGCAGGTGCTATATTAATGAAATCAGCTTTGCTAATTTTAACCTGCTTGCCAATACCTCTGTAAGCATGAGAATCAACAATAAAAAAGCGATGCACCGTTGTAAAACCTTTATCTTTAGCGTATTTTAACAATATCGCTTTCTGGCTGACAATAATAATGTCTTTTGTAAATTTTTCAAGAAAGTCAATGACCGGATTTTTTGGTGCAAAACCATGAATCAAATCAATGTTAACAAAAACAATCTTGCCCGATCTTTGCAGTTTTCTTATGATTCCCACAATGCTCAGTACATCCCCGTATATGGTCATAACTACTTTTGAACGACATTTTATTGCTGATTCCATAGCTTCATCACTGTCAACACTCATTATCACTGGATTCTCTTTAAGTATTTCCAATAAATGATCCATACTTCATCTCCAATCTATGTGTTACAAATATACACGTACCGATTATAACACATTTCAGCGAACATCATGCCTATTTAGAAAACTTAAGCTTTTACTGCCGATCCTCGAAATAATGTTCCGCATAGCTATCCGCTGACAAAATGCAGGCACATAAGTCATCAACAGTCATTAATCTGGATACCGGGCCAAAATAGATGATACTTTTTTCGGCAACTGCTCGAATCACCTTTTCCTCAGTAGGCACATTCATATCTTGAAGCCTGGTCGGCAATCCTATCGTTTTGTAGAAATCCAGAAGCCTCTGCAACTGTCAAGCCAGATGCTATAGCATGGGCGACGGAGCATCCGGTATTCTCGAACCCCAGACCGCTTAGCAGTATGTTAGCCTCAATCACATCTTCAAGAACCTCAGTACATATATGATGTTTTGCCTCAACAACCGCATGGATACCTTTTTCAATTATGAGATCAAAACATAGTTTAGATGCTGCCAGAGACAGTTTCGTTCTTCTATATCCTGAGCCAATATAGTTTGCTGAGTCACTGTGCTCATTGCTCATAGCTTCAAAATATGTAGCAATGGCATCTCCCATCCCCGAAACCAGTAATCTTACCGGAGCATTTTTAATCATATCGCTGTCGACCAGGACAATATCGGGATTCTTCTTGAAATAATAGCAATGACTATGTACACCCTCTTCTGTGTATACAACAGACAACGCACTTGTTGGCGAGTCCGTCGATGCAGCACTTGGACAGACAATCAGATAAGTGTTTGCCATATAAGCAGTTGCCTTTGCAACATCCAGTGTTTTACCACCACCAATACCTATCACAACATCTGCTTTTACCTCGGTCGCATCCTCTACGAAACGCTCTATTTCCTGATCAGTACATTCCCCACCGAATTTACAGTACTTGACCCCTATCCTTTCTGATAATATACTTTCCAGTCTGTTTTTCAAATCTTCATAGAGAAAACCATCGATAAGAATCGCCACTCTTAGCCCAAAGTTTTCAATATGGGCCTGCAGATTGTTCAGCTCCCCTTTCCCTTGATAATACCTGCTTGGACTCCCAAAAGCTCTTGTGCATGTGTTGGTTCTGTAAATTTCAATGCCAGATTTCATTTTGTTACCACCTTTCTTATATAGATACTATAATTGCTACCTCATGAAAAGTTGGTTAGGTCATATTTCATCGGTGTCACTGAAACAACGCCATCAACACAGACAGCCCAAATGTCACTGTTCATTTCAATATCATCAAAGTTCTGACGTTTTTTTGATGGGATCTTATACGGCTTACCAAAGTCTCTAGAAGCAGGTTGCTCATATATGAACATGTCCTTACTGCTCTGCACGGTCAATCTCTGCCGATAAACATCCGATAGTCTCTCAGGTACATTGATATTCAAAATCCGAGCGCACTCTGTCATTCCATGATTCAAGACTTTTTTTGCCCAAATATACGCCGCTTTTTGAGCTAAGGACCAGTCAAGTTCAGCATATTCCCCATTAATCTCGTGCAGCGCAGCAGGACGTGATACAGCTATGGTATTAATGTCAAAGTCTGCAGCCTGCAATGCTGCACCGATAGTGCCGCTGTATGAGATGGTCTTCCCTAAATTCTCACCATAATTGATTCCGCTTATACACAAATCAGGCTTTCTTCCCGCTATCTCAAGTACAGCATAAACAACACAGTGCGCCGGTGACCCAACGACAGAGAATGCTTTGATGTCTTTGCCAAAAACATGCTCCTCCACTGACTCAATCACGCCAAGATTTTCGTACCCTACATAGGCTCTGCTCATGGACGTCTGCTGTTTCCACGGTGCAACAACCAACACCTCACCTAATTCGGCTACCGCCCTTGATAATGCAATAAGTCCAGGTGACATGATACCATCATCGTTTACAAGTAAAATCAATGGTTTTGCTTTCATTTAACCCTCCAAGATATCTCTGAATACAACAAAAAACGAGCATAGCTATTCCCTGAATGGAATGCTAAACTCGTTTTCTTCAATCATCACTAACGAATTGTAACTCACTTATTAATTTATCTTCACAATATCATAGAAGGTTTTTTATGTCAAGGGATCATCGTAGACCTTGTAAAATTCATCATAATTGTGCAATAAACCGAAAAGCTATAATTTAAAGTCTGTCAATTCCTTTTCCAGACTGCCAGCAATGTTTTTCAGGTTTTCTGCATTTCTTTCCAGTTCCTGCATGGATGCTTTTTCTTCTTCAACAGCTGCGGATACTTCTTCAGCAGTAGCGGAGTTGTTGGCGGCGGCATCCGTAATGCTGCTGATTCCCTTGAGCACATCATCCTTGTTGCTGCTAAGTTTCAGCGAACTACTAAATACTTTCTGGAAATTCTCCATCACTGTTTTCATGGATTCTCCTGCTTCTGTGAATCTATCTTCGGAGTCGCTGATTGCTTTGCTCAGTTCATCCAATGTCTCACCAACCGCCTCCATATCCGAAACCGCAACAGTTGACTGGTTCAGAATGCCCTGAATCAAGGCTTTGATGTCTATTGTCGCCTGGTTGGTCTCATCAGATAGTTTTCGTATTTCCTCGGCGACCACCGCAAATCCTTTGCCAGTTTCTCCCGCACGCGCTGCCTCAATGGATGCATTCAGTGCCAGGAGATTGGTTTGGGTGGATATTTTCTCAATGGTAGATGTAAAGTCTTCCGCATGATTGGCATTCTCACTGATGCTGTCAATGAGTTCTCCAATATGCCGAATCTTCGATAAGCTTGTCATTTTAACAGCATCCAAATCTTTCATCATGCCTGATGCTTCGGTACTCATTTTTAGCGTCCTGGCAGCTATGTCCGTAGTGGCCTTGATATCGTCTGAAATGGCGTCAATCTGTTTTTCAATATCTTTCAATGCATACAGGATGCTTTTTGAATCCTCTGCCTGTTCGGACGTCTTTTGCGCCAGCATCTCGATAGCTCTGGATGTTTCCTCAATTGTACCGGTATTCTTCCGCGCGATATCGTTCAAATCGACGGATGCTTTGCTTACCTCCCCGGATGAAGCGCGAACGTCTTTGATTACTGTGGACATCCCTTGAATCAGCCTGTCAGCCGCGTTTGCTAAAACGCCCGTTTCGTCCCTGTTCATCTTATATTCGGAATTGATCTGTACTAAAAAATTCTTCTCCGATATCTTGGAGAGCGCGCTAGCTACGATTCTTATCGGCTTGGAAATGCGCCTTGAAGCAAAGAGCGCGAATCCTCCTGCAAGAACAATCAAAAGTGCAGCGATGATTGCAATCATGGCATATGCGCTGTTCACACTCCTTGTAGCTTCATGCTGATCAATAAATGCTGCCACGGTCCAATCCGTTTCATTTGAATGCTTTGCAAGTACTATGTAATCGTTTCCTCCGATTCGGGAACTAAATCCTTCCACGCTTGGATCAAGGAGCTTTTCAAGTCCCTCGATGGGCACAGCCATATTCTTTGATGTATCTTCCGTTGGAATAATGAATCTATTGTTGTTCTCCGGATTTCTTGGATCAGCAAGTATCATGCCGTTGCCTGCGCGGTGCAGCAGCATGGTGTAGCCGTTTTCTCCAATTTTTATATCCTTTATAATCTCGGTCAGCTTTTCAGAGGAAACATCGATACCAATGACGCCAATTACATTGCCGTTGCTGTCGATCACTGTTCTTGTATTACTGACGATTAGTGTGCCTCTATTGTATACTTCATAGGGGCCGGTTCGGACAATGCTGCCATTCCCATCGAGGGCACTCTCATACCAAGGTCTTATCCTTGGATCATACGGTGTGCTGACAGTATCTTCCGGCCACTGGATGTAACCGCCAAATTCAGTTCCAAGATAAATAAATTGTGTTCCCAGATGTGTTTCAGCATAATTTTGAAATTCGTTGTATATCGCCTCTTCAATGCCGCCATTGGTAGATGGCGTCATTTCTATCTGTCCGTTTCCCGAATAAGTGGTGATAGATATATCGATGTCATCCATCATTGCATGACCTGCAAACATATTTATATCATTGTCCAACTCTTCATAAAGCAAGCTGATGGCTCTGTCGATTGTTTCCATCTGCTCTTTGGTGCTTTCTTCAAATTGCTTTATCGTATTGCTGCGAATCAGCAATCCAATTCCAATACTGACAATGAGGATTGGGAATGCAACTAGACTTATTGAGAATAAGATCAGTTTTCTCTGAATCGTTTTCATAGAATATCCTCCAATTGAGAATTACCCGTTCCTTTTCATTTATAGTATCACTTCACGTTTTGAGATGTCAATTACTCCTCTAATCGCCGTTATTATCAATCTGTATATTCTAATAATAATTCAAAAAGTAGAACTTTTGAAAAATACAGGAAAAAATTCAGCAGGCTTCAATTTACTTAAGAAACCTGCTGAACTAGCGGCAAACATTCGCAAAACTACGTATTTCAAAATCATTTCCACACTTATATCAGGAGAGACTTACACTTAATCCTCCAAGAGGCACTCGTTCAACAATACCGCTTTCCCATCAATCAAAATGTTGAATTCAAATCTAACATCTCCAAATTCAAAGTTGTAGAGGTTATATTTCAGAGACAGCACCATATTGTTTTCAAGAATGTTATCACTTTCCCTGTTAATATATGGATACTCAACGACTTCCAATCCTGTACTATGTCCAATCGATTTCTCGCTATTGCTGAAAGGCAAAAAATGATCCAGCAGCTTGTACTCCCTGGTCTTTTCATAGTAGAGCTCATATATCTTGTTTGAATGATCGCCTTGTTTCAGATTATCAATCATATACTTTATTATCTTTTTTGATATGCTGCAGATCTCTTTGGCATAAGGATTATCTGTAGCATGGGAAACAGTCAAAAAAGAACAGTAGCCTTTATTTCTAGGCACTATGTTGATCAGGAGTATGTCACCATTTCGAATCACAGTTCTGCTTGGTCTCCATGTTTTATCCAAAGTGTTTTTCCCACTTGCAACAATCGTGTCATACCCCAAGTCCATGCCAGCTCTTCTGATAAAAAATTCGCCCATAGCTGCTAATTCCACCTCGGAAGTTTTACCAGGTTCGATATTTGTCATCATATACTTCATTGCATCATCCGCAGTAACCGAAGCAGCTCTTAGAAGGCTTATTTCATCTTCGCTCTTAATGGATCTCAAATCGTCCAGCACCTTGTCGTAAATAGTAAAATGTTTACTATCCGAAATTCCATCAATGACTTTTTTATAGAAATGAGGGATCTTTTCGATACCGCTTAAACCCAGTGTACCCCCCCGTTCCTTTTTATAAAGAAAATCGTCAAGGCTATCGATATCCCTTATATCATTGATCCAGGTTATCGTCTTTGCCATTTCCATATTTTTTCTCCCAAGAAACAGCACGATTTCATCTTGGTTTATATACACGCCCTGTGGGGAAAACTCAATATTATCTACAGGTCTATAATCTGTTATGTACAGGCTGTAGCTGGGTCGAAATTCATCCGTAAAAATCAGTAGTCCTCTCAAATTATCCGACATCAGTTGTCTTCTGATTTTTTTAACTCTGTCCTTAAAAACACTTCTATCTATTGATGTGTATCCCATTGATCCACCTACTATTCTACTTTGTCAATCTAATAATATCCGGTTTTATATACGTCTTGCCTTCAAATTCGATTTCTACTAAAGGCAGCTTTTCAGATGAAGTGGTAATTATAGGTTCTCCATCCATGAGATAGAAAGTGTCTTCTGTTTTATAACCTGAGACAGAAGGATTATATGCGAAAATCATATTGTTTTTTATAATAATATCTGAATTTTGATTGATTTTTTCTTCTCGTGCCTTGTAGCCTGTGATGCCACCTTGATGATGTTTTTCCCATTCATCTTTAAAGCCATATTCATTATA
>CAXXGE010000010.1:0-28726 GCA_963677915.2 Vallitaleaceae bacterium
TTATTCGTCGACTGTATTAGCAAAGTGTGCTATCATAGTGAAATAAAGTAAGCAGCTACTGGGGAGTATTGATTATACTGCTTTGTTCAATTTTCATTTCCCTTTTATAAATGAAAATAGGGGGTGCGCTTATAATTAAACAAAACATGAAGTACCTGAATTATATATTCATCTTGTTGGATACTGTTTTGGTTGCAGCAGCACTTTTCATGGCGTGGTTTATCCGGATCGAAAGCGGCTTGATGGAAGTGGCCGAATACCATCTTTCATTCAACGACTATTTGCGGCCGCTTTTCTTCTTATTACCCTTTTATTACTTGCTGTACAGTTTTTTCAACCTCTATACGCCATACCGGATGAAAAGCCTGTATGATGAGATTGCAGGTGTTGTCAAGGCGAATTCCATTGGCGCGCTTGTCTTCCTTTCGTACCTGTACTTCTTCAGGGAAGTGGACTATTCCAGGAAAGTGTTGGTCATATTCTACTTTGCAGCGATTGTTCTGGCTGTCGCTGAAAGGCTGGTTATCCGTTTTACGCTTCGCAGGATTCGGAGCAATGGCAGGAATTTGAAGCACATTGTACTGGTTGGATACAGCGGGCTGGCTGTTGAATTCGCTGGACGTATCTCCCAGAACAAACACTGGGGCTACAGCATATCAGGCATTTTTGATAACAATGTTGAAGATAACAAGGGTGGCGTTGACAGCCTGTCGTTGGACTATCTCGGAAGTGTCAGTGATCTTGAGGATTATATCAGTGTTCACAGCGTTGATGAGGTTGTCATCACCATTCCTCTCAGTGACTATACTAGACTGGCTGAAATCATCAATATATGTGAGAAGCAAGGCGTATTCACGAAAGTCATACCGGACTACTACAAAATGATACCTGCCAATCCCTATATTGAAGATCTTGATGGACTTCCGGTCATATCGATAAGAAAAATACCATTGAATGACTTGATCAAAAAGGCTGTCAAGCGTGGCGCTGATATACTTGTTTCACTATTAGGTATCGCCATTTTAGTACCCTTTTTCTTGGTTATTTCCATCCTTATCAAGTGTGAATCCAAAGGGCCGGTCATTTACAAACAGAAGCGTGTCGGATTCAACAGACATGAGTTCATAATGTACAAGTTCCGGTCCATGAGACTGCAAGATGATGTCAGAGAAGAAGGCCTGGACAAAGAAAGGCGACCCCAGAATCACCCGCATCGGAGCTTTTATCCGTCACACCAGCCTGGACGAATTCCCTCAGCTCTTCAATGTCCTCAAGGGTGAGATGAGCCTGATAGGCCCAAGACCAGAGCGGCCACAGTTCGTTGATAGGTTCAAGGAGGAGATCCCCAAGTACATGGTCAAGCACCAGGTCAGGCCAGGCATTACCGGCTGGGCACAGGTGAACGGACTGAGGGGGAATACATCCATCGAGAAACGGATCGAATATGATCTGTACTATATTGAAAACTGGTGCATGAAGCTGGAGATGAAGATATTCCTGCTGACGTTTGTAAGGGGATTTCTCAACAAGAACGCATATTGACCGGGAAAAGGACAGCATATGAAAATAACGGTGGTCATACCCAATTTCAACGGTTTGCATTTTCTTGAGACTTGCCTCTCTTCGCTGGATAATCAGAACTTCAAGGCATTCAGTATCATCTTGGTTGACAACGGTTCAACCGATGGCAGCTTAGAATATGTGAGGAAACATTACCCGGCTGTGGAGATTATACAGAACCTCAGAAACCTCGGTTTTGCCAAAGCGGTCAACCAGGGAATACGCATGTCGAAAACAGAGTATGTCGCCCTTCTCAACAATGATGTAGAAGTGGATGAGAACTGGATGGGTGCCTTGTATGATGCAATAAAGAGCGACCCCAAAGTATTTTCTGTTTCCAGTAGAATGGTGCGTTTTCAAGAAAGAGACAGGATGGATGACGCAGGAGACCTTCTGACACTATTCGGATGGGCATTTAAAAGGGGAGATGGAGAGGCAGTTGCAAAGTATGCTAAGCCTGCAGATGTATTCAGCTCCTGTGCCGGGGCAGCTATCTACAGAAGAAAAATATTCCGGAAAATCGGACTTTTTGACGAACGTTTCTTCGCTTATTTTGAGGATGTGGATATCGGCTACAGGGCACGTGTTAAGGGGTATAGAAATATCTATTGCCCCGAGGCTGTCGTTTATCATATTGCAAGTGGGACATCAGGGAGTAAATACAACAATTTCAAAGTGAGGCATTCTTCCAGGAATGAAGTGTATTTGATTCATAAAAACATGCCTTGGCTGCAACAGCTCGTCAATTGTCCGTTTTTGATGACTGGCTTTTTGGTGAAATGCTTGTATTTCATTTCCAAAGGATATGGAAAGGCATATCTGACTGGAAAAGCCGAGGCCCTTAGGACATTGAAAGGTATAGGGAAGACGAAAAGCAGCTGTTGGACCAGCTACCTATTGATTGAAAGAGACCTTATTGCCAATACATTCCATTATTTAGGGTTCTTTTTAAGAAAGTTGAAAGCATAAGCGAGTGTCATTTTTATATAGACACCAGCATACATGAGCCAAGTAACCCATAGCGGATATTGAGACCTATAGTGCTTGTTGTAGAACAGTAGCATTGCCCGATGGAACTCATAGATGATTTTTGACTTTTTCCTTTTGCTGCTCTGGCCTTTCAAATGGATGGTTGCAGCTTTCGGGTAATAGATGATTGAGTAACCGGCTTTCTTGATCCGGTAGCACCAATCGATGTCTTCGCCGTACATAAAGAATTCTTCGTCAAGCAGGCCGACTCTGTCGATGGTGCTTCTTGGAAGGAGCATGAAGGCGCCGGTCAAGGAGTCGACTTCATTGATTTCATTGATGTCCTGATAGGACAAGGTATATTTGCCAAACCTCTTCGATTTGGGGAACAGTTTGTGCAGCTTCAAGAAGTAGTAGAGTGATGCATCAGGGGTTGGAAAACCTCGCTTGCAGGCATGGTCAAGTGAGCCGTCCTCAAGCAACAGCTTACATCCCAGCGCGCCGATCTGTTCATTATGTCTGATATAGTCGAGGCATAGCGGTATGCAATTATCCTGAACCAGTGTATCGGAATTGAGCAGAAGGATATAGTCCCCCGAGCTCAGACGGATGCCGATGTTGTTGGCTTTTGAAAATCCGAGATTCTCCCTATTAAGGATGAGGTTGACGTGTGGTGCACTGCTGAAGGTTTTCGCCAGTTTTCTTTGGGTATCTTCAGACGAAGCGTTGTCGATAATGATAATCTCATATTCAATGGCGCCACCGATGGAGGAATTGACCGATTCAACGGCATTTTGCGTCAATTGAAAAGTATTGTAGTTGACAATGATAATTGAGAGATCCATGGCACCACCTTGTAAAATTCATGTTATTTTACCAACAATGCATTCGGCATTATTGCTGTCAGATGTTATGATACTAGAGATGACAAGAAAAAACAATGGAGTCCAGTGATGAAAATAATGATAGCAGGGTCCAAAGGGCAACTTGGCAAGGAAATGACGCGGCAGTTGCATGCAATGGATAAGCATGAACTGGTGCAGTGTGATATAGGTGAGCTCGACATAACAGATATTGAGATGGTGGCGAGCTTTTGCAGGAGGGTAAGACCGAATCTTATCATTAACTGCGCCGCTTATACCGCCGTGGACAAATGTGAAGAGGTAATAGAAGAGGCATACAAAGCGAACACTATCGGCCCAAGGAACCTTGCCATTGCTGCTGAATCCATTGGAGCAAAGCTGGTCCATATATCGACAGACTATGTATATGACGGAAATGGACTGCTTGATAAGCATGGGAAGTTGCGGCCATATGATGAATTTGACCATCCAACGCCGCAGACGGTATACGGTAAAACAAAAACCGAAGGGGAGAACTTCGTTCGCCAGTTCTGCAGCAGGCATTTCATCATCCGGACGGCGTGGCTGTATGGCGACGGCAACAACTTCGTCAAGACGATGCTGAGTCTGTCCCAGTCCCACGATACAGTTAGGGTCGTCAACGACCAGACAGGAAGTCCTACATCCACTTATGAGTTGGCAAAAGCCATTATGAGTTTGATAGAAACAGAAAACTATGGTACCTTCCATGGCACTTGCGAAGGACAATGCACCTGGTACGAGTTCACAAAGGAGATTTTCCGTCTTGGTGGAATTAAAACCGAAGTTACGCCATGCACCACAGAGGAGTTTCCAAGGCCTGCAAAAAGACCTGCCTATTCGGTACTGGACAACCATATGTTTAGATTGACCAACGGGCATGAGTTTAGTGACTGGCAGTCAGCACTGGAAAGATATATGAGGGAGAATGAATTGCTATGAAGGGAATCATTTTAGCGGGGGGATCAGGTACGAGACTCTATCCAATTACCCAATCTGTATCCAAACAGCTTCTGCCTGTCTACGACAAGCCGATGATCTATTATCCGCTATCGGTCCTTATGCTGGCAGGCATTAGAGAAATATTGATCATATCCACGCCGGATGATATCGGGAATTTCGCGAAACTGTTTGAAAACGGCAGCCGCCTTGGACTGCAAATAGACTATGCCGTGCAGGAGCAGCCCAATGGACTGGCTGAAGCATTTCTTATCGGTGAAAGCTTTATTGGTAAGGATTCTGTTGCGCTGGTTTTAGGAGACAATATTTTCTACGGCCGCGGGTTTTCCCAGACATTGATGCATGCTGCCAGTCAGAAGGATGGTGCGACCATATTCGGCTATTATGTCAAGGATCCTTCAGCATATGGCGTGGTGGAATTCGACAGTGAAGGAAAAGCTGTTTCAATTGAGGAGAAGCCTAAGGAACCTAAATCCCATTATGCTGTTCCTGGATTGTATTTCTATGACAACACAGTTATCGATATAGCCAAAAGCATTAAACCTTCAGCGAGAGGTGAACTTGAGATAACAGAGGTCAATGAAGCGTACATGAAACTTGGCCAATTGAGTGTAGAGGTTTTTGGACGTGGTATGGCATGGCTCGATACGGGCACGCATCAAAGTCTTCTCGATGCGGCGAACTTTGTTGAAGCCATTCAGAAGCGGCAAGGCCTGTATATCTCATGTATAGAGGAGATTGCCTATAAGAAGGATTACATCACCAAGGAACAGCTTATTGATCTGGCTAGGCCTCTTTCCAAGATAGAGTACGGACAGTATCTGCTGGCTGTGGCTGAAGGGTTATAGGAGACTGTAATGGCGGAACGTGTAATAGGTAATTTCAAATTCATCGATACAAAAATAGATGGTGTCTTTATCATTGAACAGAAGAAATTTGGAGATGACAGAGGCTATTTCATGGAGACTTACCATTATCCCAGCTTCAAGGCAGCCGGCATTGGCAAGCGCTTTGTCCAGGACAACCAGTCCAAGTCGAAAAGGGGCGTTCTGAGGGGCCTGCATTTTCAGACCGATAATGTTCAGGGAAAGCTCGTCAGGGTTCTGAAGGGCGAAGTCTTTGATGTGGCAGTGGATCTTCGGAAAGGTTCACCTACCTACGGGCAGTGGGAAGGCGCCATACTTTCGGAATCAGATAACCGGCAGTTCTATGTGCCGGAGGGCTTCGCACATGGGTTCCTTGTCCTTTCAGATGATGCTGAATTCGCTTACAAGTGTACGGATATCTACAATCCATCTGCAGAAGGTGGTATTGCGTGGGATGATCCGGAGATTGGCATTGAATGGCCTCTAGAGGGTATAGAAGAGGTGCTGTTGTCGGAAAAAGACAGGAAATTGAAGAAGCTAAAAGATGTAAACATGGCCTTTGACAATTGATTTGCGAAAGAAAGCGACTTGAATGATGAAAAGTATACTGGTAACCGGAGGCGCCGGGTTTATCGGCAGCAACTTCATAAGATACATGCTTAACAAGTATAGCGACTACAAGATTGTCGATTTAGATTTGTTGACTTATGCGGGGAGGCTTGAAAATCTTGAAGGCTGTGCTGACAATAAGAATTATGCGTTTGAGAAAGATGACATCGCAGATGCAGAATTCGTCTACAGCCTTTTTGAAAAGTACCAGTTCGACTTTGTAGTTAATTTTGCTGCGGAATCCCATGTGGACAATAGTATCAAGAATCCAGGGATATTTGTTAGAACGAATGTTTTAGGGACGCAGGTGCTTTTGGATGCAGCGAAGAAAGCATGGCAGATTGGAAGAGACGATGAAGGTTATCCAAGGTACAGGGAAGGCGTAAAATACTTGCAGATATCGACTGATGAAGTCTATGGGGCTCTTGGCAAAGCGGGGATGTTTACGGAAACGACACCTTTGGCTCCTAATAGCCCTTATTCTGCAAGTAAAGCAGGAGCCGACCTATTAGTCAGATCTTATGGGGAGACATTCAAGCTTCCGATAAATATTACCAGGTGCTCGAACAACTATGGTCCTTATCAATTTGAGGAGAAACTGATCCCACTGATGATTACCAAGGCGATGAAAGAGGAGAAGTTGCCGGTTTATGGTGACGGCATGCAGATCAGGGATTGGCTTCATGTTAGTGACCATTGCAGCGCTATTGATATGGTGTTACACAAAGGGAAAGACAGGGAAGTGTATAATATCGGCGGGAACAATGAAGTGGCGAACATTGATATTGTGAAATTGATTCTGGAAAAGCTTGGGAAGCCGGAGAGCTTGATTACGTATGTTCAGGATCGGCTTGGACATGATAGAAGGTATGCAATAGATAGTAGGAAGATTATGTCGAAGCTTGGATGGATGCCGGAGTATAAATTTGAGGTTGGTATTGGGGAAACGATAGAGTGGTATGAGAGTAATTCATAGAATAAGTGATAATGGGGTGGTTTTCGATGCAATATATAAACAATTTCCTTAAATACAGGGGGTTATTATCACAACTTGTTTTAAGAGATATTAAAGTCAAGTATAAACGCTCTGTTCTTGGACTTCTATGGAGTGTGCTTAATCCATTGCTTACAATGACTGTAATGGCAATCGTTTTTTCTCAACTCTTTAGATTTGACATTGAGAATTTTGCTGCATATTTGATTACTGGTCAAATAATGTTTAATTTTTTTTCAGAAGCTACCAATATGGCGATGAAGACGATTATGGAAAATGCTTCACTAATAAAAAAGGTCTATATTCCAAAGTATATTTTTACAATATCCAGGAATCTATCTTCTTTAGTTAATCTTGCATTTTCATTCATAGCTGTGCTGATTGTGGTCATCTTTTCTGGTATTAAATTTAACTATAGTCTGGTGTTTGCAGTGTTGTCACTGATATATATTTTTACTTTTGCAGCAGGTGTCAGTCTGGTTTTATCAGCTGTGGCTGTGTTTTTTAGAGATGTTGTTCATCTGTACGGTGTGCTATTAACAGCGTGGATGTATTTAACACCAATTTTTTATCCTATATCTATAGTACCTGCTAGATATCTTTTTTTGATTAAAATCAACCCATTATACTATTATATTGAGCATTTTCGGACCATTATTCTTCTTCAAAAGGTGCCATCTTTACAATTAAACGGCATATGTCTTTTGATATCATTGTTATCGTTGCTGATAGGATTAAGAGTGTTTTTCAAACTTCAAGATAGATTTATACTATATATATAGAGGGAAAATGATGGACGATATTGCAATTCAAGTTAATCAAGTTTCAATGAAATTTAATATGGCAAATGAGAATATTACATCACTAAAAGAATATATCATTAAGATGTTCCAGAGGAAGCTATTCTACAAAGAATTTTGGGCTTTGAAAGATATTAGTTTTGAGTTGAAGAAAGGCGAAATACTAGGCATAGTTGGACTAAATGGAGCTGGCAAGAGTACGCTTCTAAAGATTGTTTCAGGAGTGTTCAAGCCGACAGAAGGACAAGTGCGAATAGCAGGTTCAATTGCTCCGCTTATTGAACTTGGGGCAGGCTTTGATCCTGAATTGACGGCAAAAGAAAATGTTTACTTGAATGGTGCAATTTTAGGATATGATAAAAAATACATAGACTCAAAATATGATGAAATCATCCAATTTGCAGAACTAGAAGAGTTTCAAGACGTTGCAATAAAAAACTTTTCATCAGGTATGTATGCAAGACTTGGCTTTGCTGTTGCTACGATAGTAGAGCCGGAAATCCTGATTGTTGATGAGATATTGTCTGTAGGGGACTATAAATTCCAGGAAAAGTGTCAAAAAAAGATACAATATCTATTTGATAAAGGCGTTACAGTTGTCTTGGTATCCCATTCGATAGAACAGATTAGTCAACTTTGTACAAAAGTAATGTGGCTCGATCATGGTAGACTTAAATTGATTGGTAGGACAGAAGAAGTTTGTAGAACGTATATAGAATGAAGGTAGTCATGCTATATGAGAAAAAAGTCAACCATTCTGGACTCATTATAGTAATAACAGCAATCAAAACGAAAGGAAAGAAGGTGTATTCATTTCTGAATACATCTAAAAGTCAGATTATGAATATTTGGATATTAACAAGTGAATTGCCACCAAATTACGGGGGTGGTATAGGCACGTATGTTGACTGTGCATCAAAAATGTTTGCACAAAAAGGTCATAAAGTATCAATAATTACATTTGATGACACTGAAGATAGTATAGAATATCAGAGCGATAATATTAGGATAGTACGATTTAGACATTTTGAAGGGGAGCAGTATGCGTATCTAGGATACTGGCCTGCGCTATCTTTACAATTTGCAAATGAAGTTGAAAAATTACTTGAAAATTCAAATGAAATACCTGATATTATCGAAGTTCAAGAATACAATGCTATTGGTTACTATTTGCAGCAAAGGAAACTACTATATGACAGTGTTTTAAAAAATATTCCTATTGTTGTTCATTTACATACTCCAACATTTGAGCTGAATAAAATCAATCAGTTTCCTCGGTATAAATTTCCAAACTATTGGATTAGCCAAATGGAGAAAAATTCAATAATTGCAGCAGATGCAGTAATGTCTCCCAGTTTTTTTTTGAAAAATGAGATTGAAAATGAACTTGGAGAGAATAGTGTTCCCATTGATGTAATTAGATTACCTTATATGAACTCAAAATTTGAAGAACAACCAGTAAAAGAATTTAAGAGTAAAACAATTATTTATTTTGGAAGATTTGAGCATAGAAAAGGTGTTTGTGCATTATTAGCAGCTGTTGATAGATTATGGAATCAAGGATTGGAATTTAAATTGAAAATGATTGGTGGAGATACATATTTTCAACCGCGAAAAGTGATGCTTCGAGAATGGCTAGCCATGAAATATAAAAAATGGCTAGATGAAGGTCGTTTGATTTTTAAAGATAATATGCATCCGCAAAAGCTTGCTGATGAAATATGGGATGCTGATATTGCATGTATACCCTCTTTATATGAGAACCATCCTTATGCATGTGTTGAATCCATGTGGAGTAAGACGCCAATGCTTGTTTCAAAAAGAGGTGGTCAAGCCGAAATGGTTGGAAATGATGGAACTTGTGGCTATGTTTTTGACTGGGAAGTTGAGGGTGATTTTGAGTTTAAAATAAGAAATATACTACAATTATCGAGTGATGAGTTAAAGGAGATGGGAAATAATGCCTATAAAAAAATTCATAATATGTGCAATTTAGATACTATTTATTGTCAAAGAATTGCATACTTTGAAAAAGTTATTTTTGAGTATCGGGCAAAGGAATATTACCCTTCATTAAATAATAATACTAATTATGAAAAAGAAGAGGAGAAGGACAAGCTTAGTATTATTATCCCATATTACAACCTAGGTAAGTATTTAAAAGAAACACTAGAAAGTGCTTTGAATGTAGACTATTCTGATGTTGAGATAGTCATTGTTAATGATGGAACAACAGATAAGTTCAGCAAAGGGGTATTAGAAGACATTAGGGACTTGAAATATGAGAATGTAAAAATAGTAGATATTCCTAACAGTGGTCTTGCCAATGCCAGGAATATTGGTGCTTCAAACTCGTCGGGAAGATTTATTACTTTTTTGGATGCAGATGATCTTGTGTATTCTGACTTCTATTCTAAGGCTATTCGTGTTCTGAAAAAATACAAAAACGTATCTTTTGTATATAGTTGGTTGTCATATTTTGACGGGGCAGAAGGAGTTTGGCCTACGTTTAATGCTGAATTTCCATATCTACTCGTTGGTAATATGCTTTCAGCATTTGCAGTTGTTGAAAAGAAGCATTATGAAAAATATGGACAGAATAGAAGTGTTATGGAATATGGTATGGAAGATTATGATGGATGGATTCAAATGTTGGAGAATGGTTGTTTGGGCGTCAGTTTACCTGAAGTTTTAGTAAAATATCGAGTTAGGATGGATTCTATGTCCAAATCATTTAATAGGGACAAAGTTTTGTATTTGTTTGATGTCATGTCTAACGGTCATAAATCCGTATATGAAAAATATGCAGCTGAGATATTCAATCTCATGGTTGCAAATGGTCCAGGATATTTATGGAACAATCCAACATTTGAGCACAATAGTGTGGATTATGTTGATAGAAGTGAATGGGTATCAGAAAAAAACATTAATAATGAACAGTATTTAAAGTATGAGTTAAAGCGTATAATGAACTCAAAATGGGGGCAAAGATTAATTAGGATTTTATTTCGTTATAGAATTAATAAAATTTTTAAGTAGTGTCTGCCGATAAACGCCTTAATCCTTGATATCACTGCATATAGAGCGATTTTTTAGTATAATTGTGAACTTTGCAACCGGGTTACACTAAAGGAGGTTGCTCATGTACTACGACTATACGGTCAAAATCCCTATTGTTCGGGGGAAGATAATTACCAAGAAAAAGGGCGCTGCAACCTATGTTCTTTTTCAATACGGCCAAAAATATAATGCTGAAAAAAATATGCCATACCTCAACGTACTATTATTGGAAAGGTTCATGCAGAAGATCCTCATCTGATGTATCCCAATGAGAAGTTTCAGGATTACTTCCCTGAAGTTACCCTTCCCGAAGAATTGCCGGATGCTTTTCGAAGTTGCGCTTTGAAAATCGGCTCGTATGCGGTGATTCAAAAGGTTCCACAGGAATATAAGTTGCAAAATCTTCTTAGTACATGGTTCCCAAAAGACTGCGGTCTGCTGCTGGATCTCATGGCATACCTGATTGTCGATGAAGAAAATGCCGGTCAGTATTATGCGGATTTTGCATTTGGCCATCCGCTGTTTTCAGAAGGTATGAGGATCTACAGTGATTCAAAAGTATGTCGTTTTCTTAAGTCGGTCACCCGGGAACAAATCATTGGATTCCTGAATGACTGGAACAAAAAACGTGACCATAAACAACGCATTTATATCTCCTACGATTCAACAAACAAGAACTGTCAAGCCGGTGATATTGATATCATTGAGTACGGCAAAGCCAAGGATGAAAAAGGTCTGCCGGTTTTTAATCTTGCAATAGCCTTTGATCAAACCAACCGTGTTCCTCTGTTTTATGAGGAATATCCAGGCTCAATAACCGATGTCTCCCAGTTTGAGTATATGGTAGACAAGGTGAAAGAGTACAATTATAAATCGGTCGGTTTTATTCTGGACAGAGGATATTTCAGCAAAGCCAATATCAAATACATGGAAGACAATGGTTACTCCTTCATCATCATGGTTAAAGGCCGTAAAAACCTCGTATCTGAGTTGATAACAGCTAACAGAAATACGTTTGAGACTGATCGTGAGTGTGCTATCCGTTCATACAGAGTATATGGAAAAACAGTTTTAGCTAAGTTGTATGAGGATGATAATACCCTTCGGTATTTCCATTTATACTTCAACCCTTCCAAACAGGCTGCTGAGAGAGAACAGCTGGAGCAGCTGATTGAAAGACTTGGATTGTATCTGGAAAAGCATCTCGGAAAAGATATCACCCTCGGGAACGTATATCATGAATATTTTGAGCTGCGCTATAACAAAAAGCATGTGCTTGTCTCGTACACAGAAAAAAAGGATGTCGTTCGGAAAAAGCTAGAGCAATGCGGTTATTTCTGCATTATCACCTCTACTGAGATGACTGCATCACAGGCGCTTATCCATTACAAGGGACGGGATATCTCCGAAAAACTGTTCAGCACGGACAAATCATTTATTGGTTCTAAAAGCAACCGGGTTCAGTCTTCCGAAGCATTGTCAGCAAAGCTGTTTATCGAATTCATTGCACTTATTGTCCGCAACAGGATCTACAACCTGTTGAAGGAAACGATGCTTCGTTTAGAGACCAAACCGAATTATATGACGGTGCCGGCGGCGCTTCGCGAACTGGAAAAAATTGAAATGGTTAGGCGAAGTAATGGCCGTTATCGGCTTGATCACGCAGTAACAAAGCGGCAGAAGGTTATTCTCAGTTCATTCGGTATGGATGAGAATAGTATTCGTGAAATAGCAGGCGGAATTGGCAATCTATTGTCAAAGAACCAGTCATTGATGACGATTACAGATATCGATATCCAGGATGAGGAGGTATACGACTATGGCACGTACGAAATCGACAACTTCGATTGAAACTGAAATTGAAAAAATAAATGGTGAACTTGGAAAACTTCAAAAAAAGCAGGAGGCTCTATCTGACAGGTTGCTGGAACTTCAAAAGCAAAAGCAGGAACACGAGGCTAAACAAGTAATGGAGGCTTTCCGTAAAAGCGGGAAAAGCTTACAGGAGCTGATGACATTTTTAGATGTCTGAAGCAAGTTTTTGAGCTTCAGAAAGTTGTTTAGTGTAACTTCTGTGCAAAGTTGAGGATAATAGACGAAAGCAAGCGGATAAACATGAAAAATATATTGGTGACCGGTGGTGCCGGATTCATTGGAAGCAACTTCATACGTTACATGCTGGATAAATACAGCGACTGCAAGATTGTCAACCTGGACCTGCTGACCTATGCAGGGAGGCTGGAAAACCTTGAGGCTTGTGCTGACAACAAGAACTATACATTTGAAAAGGGTGACATCGCAGATGGGGAATTCGTCAATGACCTTTTTCAAAGATATGCGTTCAACTATGTCGTCAATTTTGCTGCGGAATCCCATGTAGACAACAGCATCAGGAATCCCGGCATCTTCGTCAGAACGAATGTCATGGGTACACAGGTGCTCCTGGATGCTGCAAAGCTGTCCTGGCAAACCGGAACAGACGAAGAAGGGTATCCGAAGTACATGGATGGTGTCAAGTATCTGCAGGTGTCGACAGATGAGGTGTACGGCAGCCTTGGCAGGACGGGGATGTTTACAGAAAGCACGCCGCTTGCTCCGAACAGCCCTTATTCAGCCAGCAAAGCGAGTGCCGACCTGATGGTCCGTGCATACGGGGAGACTTACAGGCTTCCCATGAACATCACGAGGTGCTCCAACAACTACGGTCCGTTCCAGTTTGAAGAAAAACTGATACCGTTGATGATTACCCATGCAATGAAAGGCGAGAAACTGCCCGTATACGGCGACGGCATGCAGATAAGGGACTGGCTGCATGTCAGCGACCATTGCCGTGCCATAGATGTGGTGCTGCATAACGGGAAGAATGGGGAAATCTATAATATCGGTGGCAACAATGAGATGGCAAACATTGATATTGTGAAGCTGATTCTGAAGGAGCTTAGAAAGCCCGACAGCCTGATTGCGTATGTTCAGGACCGGTTGGGGCATGACAGAAGGTATGCGATCGATAATACAAAAATTACAACTGAACTCGGATGGGCGCCGAAGTACACCTTTGCAGAAGGCATCAAGTCAACGATTTCGTGGTATAGAAATAGAATGCTTTGAGTGAGCCTCGCAATGCCTTGGTGCGTTGCCTCGGAAAGTTGCGTGACACCAGAAAATTCTGACGATGAGATGAAGGAAACTAATGAGTGTTACAGTAAAGCTCCGGAAAGCATTTCGTGATATAATATAAGTGGTGAAGGTCAATTGAATTCTTAAGGCGTTTTGAGGGGTGATGCAGAGATGTTCAGACACTTGTCAATACTTCTGATTGCTGCCATTCTGTTGGTGGGATGTGGTGGCGATGTGCCCAAGGAAACAGGAGAGACTGGAACGGATACCAGCGTACAGGAGGAAGAGGCTTCTGGTACGCCAGAGCCTATAGAGGAAGAAACATCCGAAATACCGGAACTTACAGGTGTAGGGAATACTTCTGGTAACATCAATAGCGGCGGTTTGGTTGCGATACAGGATGGATGGGTCTACTATGGCGATTGGGCCGACGAGACACTCTATAAGGAGAAGGTGGATGGTGGCGAGAAGACGGCAGTCATCGACCAGTATGCACGCAGCATCAACTTGATGGGAGACTGGATTATTTACAGCAACTGGTCGGATAACAAGTCACTCTCTATGGTCAAGACAGACGGCAGCGAAGGAACCAAGATCCAGTATAAAAATGAGGAAGGTGAATTGCGGTCTCTTTTGTGCGACTACATGACTGTCGCAGACAATTGGATCTATCTGATTGATCTTCAAAAAGTGGAGGACAAAATATATCGCTTGAGAGCTGACGGATCGGCGTTTACACCTCTGATAGAGGATGCCGCTGACAGTTTCACCTTGGATGGCGAGTGGATTTTCTACTTGAGCGCAACCGACTCGAATATCTATAGGATGAGGCTCGACGGATCGGATAGGACAAAATTCCTGGACTCAAGCGAGGATATAGAGGACGAGGACTACCTTGCAACGGATGGATGGTTCTACTTCTTCCATGGCTCATCATCAAGCGGGTTCAAATTAGAGAAAATCAAAGCGGACGGATCGGAACGTGTCACCATAGAGAATATGAACCCGGAAGGGATAGGCTATATCCGATCCTTCAATGTATACGGCGAGTGGATTTACTACTATCCGGACGGACTGAGCAGAATCAGGACGGATGGCACCGAACAAACCCAGATTTTCGATCCTGAAGGTGACGCATCCATGATCCACATTGCCGGTGATTGGATATACTTCAATGCGGAAGGTAAAGGATGCAGGATCAAAAAGGACGGCACGGAATTTGAGGAAGCTTTCGTATTGGTCAGATAAAGGATAACGAAGGAGGGAACAATGTGAAACTATGGATTATTGTACTCTTGTCGCTGCTTCTGATTACGGCTTGCGGCAAGCCCAAGGAAGAAGAAACCGATTCGATGACAATCCAAACGGAAGAAGGCCACGAGGTCAAGGTTGCCAAGGATACGGAGGGCAGTCTTTCAGTTCCTGATAATTTTCCCGAGGATGTTGTACCTGTCTACGGCGGTGCCCGTATCATAACATCAACCACAGATAATGAAGGCACGTCCCATATCATCGCAATAAGCGAGGATTCCATGGAGGAAGTTATCGAATTCTACAACAAGGCCCTTGCCGGCGGAGAGGATCTGGTGGAAAGCAAAACGCAGGACACCTATATGATCATGGGCATGCTGGAGGGATACAACTACGTGGTAACGGTAGCCGATGCTGATGAGGCAAGCGACGAGTATGAAGGCTACGAGAGCATGTTTACCTTGACAGTCATGGCCGAGGAGGGACAGCCGGACCAGACAGAGCCGGATGAGACAGCTATGGAATCGGAGGAGCCTGAAGAAGTGGACATTGCCGTATCCAGCGGTCTTTCCTGGCCCGACAACTACCCGGAACATGCCATCCCGGCATACAAGGACGGCGATCCGCAGGTGACAGTGGTGATGGATATGGGAGAAGCCAAAATGGTGGCTTTTGTGACCAAGGATGAATTGGAAGAGGTTATTGCGTTCTATGAGTCCGCCCTGGAAAACGCAGAGAATCTCACAAGCATGACAGTGCCGGAGGGCGCCTCGTTTGCAGGTGCTGCTGAAGGTGTGTCCTTCCAGATCGGCATTTTCAAGAACGAGGACATGGACACGTATCCCGGATATGCAACCGGCGTGACGATGAACTACGCAGACATAGCAGAATGAATTAATTTTTAACTCTTCACACAAGGAAAATACAAGCCGGTGAAGAGTTATTTTTTACAACCAAAAGGTAAGGTTGACACGATGATATGTAAATCATATAATCAATTCATAGGCAACAGAAAGGAAATTGCATATTGTGGAGACAAATGACACTCAATATCAAAAGATCATTCGAACATATCATGAAACCAACTCTGTTCAAGAGACAGCAAAGAAGTTAGGCACATATCCGATCAAAGTGCGTCGAGTCCTTATTACTGAAGGGTTATGGTCCAGTAAGACAAGCATTCAGATTGGTTCTCTATATGCACGTGGTTTGTCTACTGCTGAGATTGCAAAACAACTTCATATATCTGAAAAGAATGTGCAGTCCTATCTACCTTACAGACGAGGACAGTACGGAGGAGACAGTCGCAGTAGTGACGCAGTTCGGAGTGAGGAATACCGGGAACGAATGCTTGTTGCTGAAAGTGCACAGATGAAAGGGAAAAACAGTATGCAAAAATTAGATGTAATAAAAGAACGCAACAGACAACTGGCGGGCGAACGGCCAACGCCTTATGCTATAAGACTTCATCTGGAGTTGGATATGGAATGGTTAGGAGAAGAGGAAACGGTAATCCTTGTCAAATACGGGAAAATGGTAAACGGTATATCAAGAGATATCATTGTTCCGGGAGACATTACACTTCATGCACTTCATTATGTGATAAATAAAGCCTTCGGATGGCAGAACAGTCATTTGCACAGTTTCCATGCGTACGAGGCAGACTATGACAGGATGATGAAAACAGGTAAACTAACAGAATGGGCAAAACTTGCGGGCATGTATTTCCGTTTTCCGAGTGAAGACTTTAAAGATCTCTATTGGGACGATGATTACAAAGCCGGTATCAGTGTGAAGAACTGGCTCGGAAAAAAATATACAGGTCCATACTATTATGGTGGAACGAGAGAGTATTTCTACAGGTGCCAGCAGGATGTAAACGAATTATATGAGATGTGCCCAACTCTGGAAGTGAGAAAATCATTTGCAGAATGGCATAAAGAGTGTCAAGAGCTGGCCGAGATAACAGGAGATAAGGATGCAAAAGCAGATATGATAAAACGCATTGCACCAATTACAGAGGTAACAGTGAAAGAACTTGAAGTCAGTATACATTTTGGCGGCGGATTCGATGAACTGATAGAGAGGCTTCCGCTTTATGATATTTTGCTGATGCCGGGCGTGAAGCAGAATTTTGATGCGTGGGACTTTTCAAACAGAAGGGTGCTTAAGCATGCTGAAAAGGAAGACGGGTGTCTTGCTCCGGTGACAACACCGATCCTGAATGCTCTCCATTACTGGTACGATTATGGCGATAACTGGAATGTTAAGATAACAGCAACAGCATGCTATGATACGAAGGAAACCTATGAAGCGGCAGGAAATCCTTTAGAGGGCATTGGGGAACATAGACCGATATGCGTAGAAGCGGATGCGTTGCCGGTGTGTGATGATGTGGGCGGCGTCCATGACTATTGCAACATGCTGGAAATCCTTCATGGAGATGATCTGGAGGAGAAGGAATCTATGAGAGAATGGGCCAGATCGATGGGCTGGACGGGTAGGAGGACGAATCCCAAGAATATTTTATCTTCTAAAAGCAAGAAGACTCCCACCTCTTAACCTTCCTTGCTCACTCAGTGAGAGTGCAGGCGGGGGATGAATTGCTTGTGTTTTTCATATTGTCTTGGCTAAAAGCCTTTCAACTTCCGTCGTCAAATGGTATAATACTGTTATGCGAACGTTTGTTCTATATCATTGAAGGGAGGAAATGAAATGGCTGACTGTCCCTTGACTCGATACCGGACAATGAGCATCCGCATCAAGAATGGCCATCGTCTATACAGCTACCTGAATGAACTGACAATGAAATCAACCAACCTATACAATGCAGCCAACTTCTACGTCAGACAGGTCTTCTCAGGCCTGCCCAAGGAAGCATCCCAGCGTCACCCCTATGAGCAGGCGGTGATCGATACCGTAAGCAACTGTCTTGCAGGGCATCCGTCCCTACGCGTACCGGCAAGTGAACACCCCTATCTGAGCTACAGGATGCTTGACCATGTCTTCAAAAGGATCCGTCATGAAGCCTACTATGACCTGCCGTCCCAGGCTAACCAGCAGGTGCTTATTGAAGTGGATTGAAGCTTATGGCACCGGAATATTGAAAATCAAAGAGGCATATGCGAAATATGATATAAAACCGATTTTTGAAATAACAAAAAATGCCTTCAAGGTGACCCTTCCAGCTATTAAAATTAAAAGCCAATCAAAGCAACAGAAAATCCATTTCAATGACAGTGAAATGAAAATTGTTCACTTGCTGAGTGAAAAGAATGAAATCAAGAGAAAAGATGTAGAAAGTGCAGTGGGGGTTTCACAGCCGATGGCAGTCAAGTTGATAAAAGGATTGCGGGAAAAGAATGTCATCGAAAAAATCGGGAATGGTAAAAACAGTCGATATCGGAAGAAATAAGAATCAAATTCATTCAAACACAAACAAAGGCAGCGGTCTCCCGCTGCCTTTGTTTGACAATCGCATCAAAGAGATTTATAATTAACCCATAAGTTATTTACTTACGAGTTAATATCATATGCGTTAATTGTTTTGGTGTATAAAGCATAAATACATTGTAGCAGAAAGAAGGTAGCCTATGTTTTACGGCAGAACCAGAGAGCTGAACGAACTGAATACAAGGTATAGAAGTGACGGATTCGAATTTATAGTCATTTACGGGAGAAGAAGAGTTGGGAAAACCGAATTGATAAAGCAATTTGTCTCAGATAAAAAATGTGTATTCTTTGCTGGAAAATACGAAAGTTCCAGTGATGCACGCGTGCGAATGAGTCAGGCTGTAATTCAAGAATTCCCCGAATTAAGAAGTGTGCTTACGGTATTTGAGAGTTGGGAAAAGCTTTTTGGTTACCTGGAAGAACAGTCTGAAAAGGAAAGACTGGTTTTTGTTATTGACGAATACCCTTATCTGGCAGAAAGCGACAAGTCTTTTTCAACGTTTTTACAGAATAGAATTGATCATTTTATGAAAAACAGCAATATTTTTCTGATTCTTTGCGGCTCATCAATCAGTTTTATGGAAGAAAATGTTCTGGGGTACAAAAGCCCTCTTTATGGCAGGAGAACCGGTCAGATTAAGGTGAAACCATTTGATTACTATGACAGTCGCCTTTTTTTTAGTGCTTATTCCGATGAAGATCTGTTGAAAATATATGGTATTGTTGGAGGGATTCCAATGTACTTGAAGCTGTTTTCCCAGTACCAATCACTTGACGAAGGTATCACTGGGTTGTTTTTAAGTGAATATGGATACCTTCATAATGAAGCAAGCGGGCTGCTGCAGCAGGAACTTAGGGAGCCGGCTATCTATAATAGCATACTGACAGCCATAGCAACCGGGAGCAGCAAGCTGAATCAAATAGCCACGAAAACAGGAGAGAATCCGGCAAAGTGTTCTAAATATTTGAAGACCTTAACGACACTGCACATCGTTGATCAGGAGCTTCCGGTAGGTATCAATGCCAAGAAAGGGAATATATACAAAATTTCAGATAACATGTTTCGTTTTTGGTATCGATACATCCCGAAAAATTTGAATATGTTGGAGCAAGGTCTTCAAGATATCGTATACACTGAAAATGTAAAAAACGATTTAGACAGATTCATGGGATTCAGTTTTGAAGGTATTTGCAGGGAATATCTGGCAATATGCAATGGCAAGGAAAAGCTTCCTTTTGTTTATAATAAAATTGGAAGATTCTGGGGCAATGATCCAGTCAGAAAAAAAGAAATCGAAATTGATATTGTAGCCGTGGCAGATGATGATATCTTGGTAGGCGAATGTAAGTGGCGAAATGAAAAAATCGGAATAAAGATTTTGAATGAACTGGAGTTGAAGGCAAAGGTTATTGTTAAAGACAGAAATTGCAGTTATTTTCTCTTTTCGAAAACTGGTTTTTCAGATGAACTTATTAGATTGAGTGAAGTCAGAAAGGATGTTACTCTGATTGATCTAAAAGACATGTTTGGAATTGATCCAAAGCGTTGATGAATTAGCTATTTCATGATAGAATATGATATATAGAATAGCTAATACGAAAGGGTGATTCTGGTGAGAATAGCTACTACTGTTTTGCAGAACGCTTTTGGCAAATACCTGAAGATGGCAATGGATGGACAGGTGATTTACATCGAAAAGAACCAGAAGCCTGTTGCAGTGCTTAAAGGTATCGGTGAAGAGGAACGGTTTTATATCCGGGAAGAAGAAGCCGAGTATGCTGTACCTGTGCGTCATACGTATGAGGAGTTTTTGGAGATTTCGGGTCAGGAGGATAATATCAGGCAATACGAACTGATAGATGGACAGATCTATATGCTCGCTTCGCCCATGTTCCCCCATCAGGTGGCGGTGAATGAGATTTTCGTACAGTTTTATATCTGGTTCAAAGGCAAGTCCTGCCGGCCGCTCACAGCTCCCTTCGATGTGAAGCTGTATGGGGAGGCGGATTGTTTTGATGACAACCCGAATGTGGTGCAGCCGGACATTCTGGTCATATGCGACCAGGACAAGATCAACGACAAGGGAACCTATGACGGCAAGCCATCTTTGGTTGTGGAAGTGCTGTCGCCGTCAACGAAATCGAAGGATATCATGGTGAAATCACAGCTCTACATGACAAGCGGCATTGAAGAGTACTGGGTTGTGGATACAGAAGCCAAGCATCTGGTCATCTATCAGTTTGCAGAACACGAGCTTCAGGATCAGCGAATCGTCCTGAAAGGACAAAAGGCGGAATCGGCAGTCTTTGAAGGCCTGGTCGTGGATACGGCGGACGTGTTCGTCTGAACAACTTTAAAATAAGCAGCCGATGGCAGTATCATATTGTTTGAGGCCGCTGGATTGTGAATTTCCTAATGTCAGTCGAAAAACAATATGAATATGAAATAAATTTCGATTATAATTAGGAAAAGGAGTGAGAATATGATCATAAGAAAGCATTATCTTGATATGCTCATTCAAAGCAAAGACAATGATTTTGTGAAAGTGATTACGGGAGTAAGGCGTTCAGGTAAATCGTCATTACTTGTTTTATCCAAATAAAAACGCATTCCCCCTCCTCTAATCAAAGAGAAGGTGGGGGTCAAGTTTTTCAGCGCATAGCCATAGCCAACAGCCCAATACCTGTGCTATAATAAGAGAAGAACATATGTTCCGGTGTGGTGCAATAACACTGGAGAGGAAGGGCTGCCGTTAAATGCATTTTTAAATTCCAGTTTGCAAGAGTAAATTCTAGGGTCATGGAATTTACCTTTGCACAAGTTTCGACCCATTAATTTCCTAGTAGTCAAGGGCGAGCTTGCTCGTTCATCTTGACCCTTGACTGCTTCAGTGACCAAGAACCTATTTATTGGTTAGCAGTTTAGCTGCTGACCTGGCACCGCCGAGGTTGGGGTTTGGGGCAACGCCCCATCATGAAATAGTGTATAATATATGATAGCAGTTGTTATTCACCACATAAAATGAACTGTTTTATAATGATCTAATGTGTGAATTTCACTGTACGGAATTTAGTCTTACACTATGGCATGTGGAAATTAGTCTTGCATACTATTTTTAGATGCTTTATTACTATGCAATTAGAGCCCTAATAACGATGCTTCAAAGAAAGAACAGCTGTAATTTTGTAAGCTAAATAGCTTCAAACCGGAACTTAACTCTGCATATATTCAGGGTTTAGACAAAGCTGGAATTTAGTTTTTCATTTAACGGAGGAAGGGCTGCACGTGAGGTATACGCTGGCATATAAAGTCAAAATAAAAAACAAGCAGATAAACAAAATATTAAGCATGACTTTGGACATCTACCGGGAAGCCCTGTCTTATTGTGTTGCGGTTTTCAATGACGAATACGACAACTGGAATACCCTGAAGGGAAAACAACGCAGCCATGGCAATGGGAAAGGTCATGTCCTATCGGTCGAACCTGGAAACGGATCCTAGGCACACATTGGGCATAAGGCATAGGGAGTTTCCGAATTTCTACAACAAGGAGCAGTTCAAAACCGATGTCTCAAAGGGCGTGACCGAATACAAAATCAAGGTATTTACCGGAAACACATGGGACTGGACAGCTGTTGACCTTAGAAAGACGGATCTAGCCTATCTCGAGAAACATATCTATAGCCATCCGGACCTGCAAAAGCAGTTATCTCCGAAACTGATCAAAAAGGGGAAGAGCTTCTACCTGCAGTTCAGCTTTCAGCTTGACACCAAGCTGAGCGATGCAATACCAGTCGACCAACGGATCACTGCTGTGGATCTTGGGCTGAATTCATCCGCAGTCTGTGCAGCGATGTGCAGTGACGGCACTGTCTATGACCGGTATTTCAGCAACCAGTCAAAGGATAAAGACCGTCTCGGTCATTTGCTGAACAGGCTCAGGAAGAAGCAGGCACAAGGAGGCGCTTATGCCAGGAACAAGAAGTTGTGGACACAGATAAACAACATCAACCGGCAGACAGCAGAAGCTACAGCGAAAGACATTGTGGATTTTGCTCTGCGCAACAAGAGCGATGTCATTGTGCTTGAGCATCTGTCCGATATGCGGCCAAGAGGTTCCAGACGGCAACGGCTGCATCTTTGGAAGAAGAAGTATATCCTTCGGATTGTGACATCACAGGCCCACAAACACGGCATTCGCATCAGGACAGTCAATCCTGCCTATACAAGCAAGCTGGCTTATGACGGTTCAGGGGAAGTGGTCCGAAGCAAAGAGAACTATGCCCTATGCGAATTCAAGAACGGAAAGGTCTATAATACGGACCTTAATGCGTCCTACAATATCGGTGCACGGTATTTTATAAGGGAATACAAAAAATCCCTACCCGAAAGGGTATGGTCTCAACTGGAGACAAAAGTATCTTCGCTTGAGCAGAGAATACAAGGCACTTTGTCCTCATTAATTAGCCTGGATGCGGAACTTGGGCTCCTTTCAGCCTAGGCTTCTGAGTCCCTGCTGTATCTGAGGAAGAGCAATCTTAGTGGGTAACAAACCAAGAAGCCCCCACTTCAACGCCGTGGACGTAAGTGGTGGGAGTATTCACAGATTCACATTCTAACAACCAAAGGCAGCGGTCTCCCGCTGCCTTCAACAATACCCATATCCAATTCTATTTCTTAAGAAGATCCCTGATCTCGCCTAGCAGAACCTCTTCTTTGCTCGGTGCCGGTGGCGCTGGTGGTGCTTCTTCCTGTTTCTTCCTCATCCGGTTGATCAACTTCACCATCAGGAAGATGACGAATGCGATGATGACAAAATCAATGGCTGTCTGAATGAACACGCCATAGCGGATTGCCACCTCTTCAATGTCGCCTTCGGCAGGTGCGATGACATACTTCCAGTTGTTGAAATTGCTGCCGACAATCAGTGATACGACCGGCATAACGATGTCGTTGACAAAGGACGCGACGATCTTGCCGAATGCACCGCCGATGATGATACCTACAGCCAGGTCGACGACATTGCCGCGGATAACAAACGTCTTGAACTCACCCATCATTTTTTTCAAATACAATCCCTCCAGACATAAAATATGATAATTTTAAGTTGCTTACTATATTATTATAACCAAAGCAAATCGTTTCTACAAATCATTTGTCCATCAATAACACAAATCCCCACGGTTCCAGCTTCATCATGTCATAGTACCGGCTGCCCTTGACCTTGGCTTTCTTGCCTGCAAGATTGAACAACCCGATTACCACGTTGTCGTCTTTTCGCCTTTTTATTGCCAGCACATGCCTGTTTCCGGTCTTCAAGAATTCGAATGAGCCGCCATACTGTCCGTTCCACAGTGCGGGATTGTCCTTCTTCAGCTGATTCAGATCCCTGTACAGCGCTTCGAACTTGAAGTCTTTCCAGTCGATAGGATCCTTCTCGAAAAACTCGATCTGCTTATCCAGCCCCGACTCCTGGCCGCTGTAGATCAGGGGCATGCCGGGCAGCAGATAGGACAGGACTGCCCATATCTGGAACCTGTCGCCATAGAGCTCTTCATCGCTGGCCACCCAGGTGTTCTTGTCGTGGTTGGTTGTGAACACCATGCGGTAGGCATCTTCGGGGAACGTGTCCCTGTCCTTTTTGATATGTTTCTTCAGGTCTTTCAGGCTGCCTTTTCCTCTGGCGAGCCTCTCGAAGCAGTCGTAGGTGCCCCAGTCATAAGTCATGTCGAAGGCTTTTGTATGGAGGGGGACTGTCGACCATTCCGCCAGCATGAAGACAGGCTTGACCGCTTCCATCCTGTCCCTGGCCTGTTCCCAGAAAGTCTTCGGCAGGAGGCCTGCCACATCGCAGCGGAAACCGTCGATATCCGTTTCCCTAATCCAGAAGAGCAATGCTTCCGTCATGGCTTCCCAGAGGTCCTTCTGGTTGTAATCAAGGCCCAGCACGTCCTCCCAGGGCTCTTCCTCATTCTCTTCGTTTATATAAATGTAGTGCTTGAGTTCCCCGTTCTTGTCCTTCAGGTACCATTCGGGATGCTCGGAGACCCAGGCGTGGTCCCAGGCGGTATGGTTGGCGACCCAGTCGATCAGCACTTTCATACCCATGGCGTGGATTTCCTGCACCAATGCCTTGAAATCCTCCAGAGTACCGAGTTCTGGATTGACAGCGGTATAGTCCCTGACCGCATAATTGCTGCCCAAAGTGCCCTTGCGTTCCTTTTCGCCTATTGGGTTGATCGGCATGAACCAGAGTATGTCCACACCCATTTCCTTGAGGCGGGGAGATGGGCCTTCATGGCATTGAAAGTGCCTTCTTCTGTATATTGGCGGGTATTGACTTCGTATATATTTGCATCTTTCGACCAGTCTACATGTGTGAAAATGTTCTTCGGCATAGTAGGGAATCCTTTCGTTTTTATTCATCGTACCACAACTTGACGGACAGATACAACAGGGATATCATGGGAGTTAGGAGGTGCTGATATGAGTAGAGCAAGATATATAACGACAGCATTTGTGCTTCTGATACTTCTAATGACAACGACGATCCAGGGCTCAGAAGAGACCATTCCCTGGCCAGATCGTATCCAGGATATAGATACTGTCAACGGCTGGCTGTTCGACCTGGTGGACAGATACCCGGGTCTGCTGAGCGTATCCATCATTGGCTATTCAACGGATGAAAGGCCCGTTTATGCCCTGAGATTGACAGATGAAAGCCTGCCTGCAGTAGGGGAAGAAGGCATCGAATTGAAGAAGCGGTTTCTACTGGAAGCCGGCACCCATGCGAGGGAAGTGGCCAATCCCTATTATGTTCTGAAAATGGTAGAGCTTTACTGCATGGATTTTGAAGATGAAAGCGTGATTCCCGAGTACAGCATGAGAAGCATCCTGAGGCAGGCGGTCATTCATGTCGTGCCGATGAGCAATCCGGATGGCTATGCCTATGCTGTTTCGGGCAAGCCGTCCATCCGTTCAGAAGAGCTGCTGAATAACATGCTGCATATCTACGAGCCCTCATCCCATGAATGGTACAAGGCCAACCTGAACGGGGTGGATCTCAACAGGAACTATCCGGCAGTCTACTATGATGCAGCAACGGACAGCTGGAAGGACATCTTTGGCATGCCCAATGACCAGCAGTCCTTTATACCGTCAAGCATGTACTATGCAGGCAAGGAAGCGGCTTCCGAAATAGAAACCAGAGTCCTCAAGGCCTACGTCGACCAATACGATTTCAGGGCACTTGTCAATTACCACAGCAAGGGCCGTCTGGTGTTGTGGGGCAGATGGATGCTTTCTCCGTCTTTCAACAGCTATGTGAAACCCATTGCAGAAGCGATGGCCGCTGAATCTGACTATGAACTGGGAGAGATGGCAGTTGTTGCCAGCGGCTATCTGAGCGATTACTTTGCCATGACAAAACTGAGGCCGGCCATCACTGTCGAAACGGGCACCTATTACTTCGATCAGGACCTTAGAAGCGAATTCGAGCGTGTGAAACTGCTCCCCCTGATCGCTTTTACCGAAGTGCTGAAGGAGCCCTATGGAAGATACAGGGTCTACGTGGAAGGTGCCTATTACAGCGATTACAGAGACAGCGTCTATGCCGAAGCTTTCGCCGAGAAACTTGGAGGCGTTGTCGTGGAGGGAGACGGCGAGCCTGAAGCCTACTATACCCGTTTTCCCAAGGCGCTTGAAGCGGTGGCGCAGGCTGGCATCGATATCGGCGGAGACGATGGACTCATGCCGGGCAGGATTATGACCAGGTCTGAAGCTGTCGTCATGCTGGCAAGAGCGGTTCCCCTTCTGAAAGAGGCCGTTCTGGCGGAATCTCAGCTGCCCCTGTTCAACTGGCAGCTGATCTACAGGCCGCTGATCTACAGGCCGCTTCCTATTGACGACATGCCTTCCTGGACAAAAGAGGCGGTGGAATCGCTGGGCCTTAAGCAGGCGGTAACACGCAACCAGTTCCTCTCCTTCCTTCTGCGGATGCTTGGCTATGTGGAAGGGGAGGATTTCAGGTACGACCACAGTGACGCCTATGCTCTGCGGCTGGGTTTGCTGACCCAGGACGAAATGGATGCCCTGCATAAAGAAAGCCTCCTGCGGGAGGAGGCTGCGATGCTCGTGTATCGTGTTATAATGCGTCGATATCTCTAATCAGTTCATCCACATCCTCAGGCCTTGTAGCCCAGCTGGAGCAGAAGCGGATCGCTTTCATGCCATCTGCCATGTTCTGCCAGAGGTGGAAGGCGTACTTTCCGGCAAGCCTGTCCACATCGGATGCCGACAGAATCGGGAACTGCTGGTTGGTATGGGAATCATAGAGCAATGAAAAGCCTTTGGAAACAAGGGCTTTTTTAATGCGCATCGCCTGTTCGACTGCATGGGCGGCCATCCTTAAATATAGACCATCCCGGAAAAGGGTATCGAACTGGAGACCAAGAAGCCTGCCCTTTGCCAGCATGCCGCCCCTTTGCTTCATCAGATAGCGGAAATCCTTTTTCAGCTCGGGATTCACAATGACAACGGCCTCTCCGAACAGGGCGCCGGCTTTCGTGCCGCCGATATAGAACACATCGCACAGAGTTGCAATGTCCTCAAGTTCAAGTGTGTTTCCCACCGACATTAGCCCATAACCCAGTCTGGCACCGTCCATATAAAGGGGCAGCCCGCATTCACGGCAGACACCGCTAAGCGCTGTCAGTTCTTCCTTCGTATAGGTGGTACCGTTCTCAGTCGGATGGGATATATAGACCATGCCAGGCTGCACCATATGTTCGTGGGTGGCATCCCGCCAGTGGCCTTCGTAGACAGCACGCACTTGGTCGGACGTCAGCTTGCCGTCAGCACTTTCGACAGGCAGGACCTTGTGGCCCGTTGCCTCGATGGCGCCGCTTTCATGGACGAAGATATGGCCTGTCGCAGCGCTGATGACACCCTGATGGGGGCGAAGCATAGAGCTGATGACGGTCAGGTTCGCCTGGGTGCCTCCGACGAGAAAATGGACATCAGCATCCTCCCGGCCGCACAGGGCCTTGATGCGAGCAGCTGCCGACTGGCAATAGTGGTCCTCGCCGTACCCGGCGGTCTGTTCCATGTTTGTTTCAAGGAGTCTCTGTAGTATTTCCGGATGGGCCCCTTCTGAATAGTCGCTTTCGAAACGTATCATCCTAGTATGCCTCCTGTTTCATCAGGAGCCCATCATGGACGCCTTCATGGCCTTGAGGAATTCCTGGGCCGTATTGTAGCCCATCTGGTTCTGACGCAGGTTGAGGGCGCCGATTTCGATGATGGAAGTAGGCACAACCTGTCCTGGCTTCACAGGGATGTTGATGACGGGAAGCTCCACGTCCATCAGCGTTTCCGTTTCAATGACTTCTCCTATGCCGCCATAGTTCTTTTCCTCGTCCCATTTGTGCAGGCCAATGATCATGTCGATGGTGGCCGACTGGCGGACGGCGCTCTTGCCGAAGAGGGAGTTCACATTGACGATACCGACACCGCGGCATTCGATGAGGTTCTTGGTCAGTTCCTGGGGCTCACCGATCAACAGGTGGGAACTGAGCTTTTTGATGACCACCACATCGTCTGCGATAAACAGGTGCCCCCGACGGATCAGGTCGATGGCAGTCGTGCTTTTTCCTATGCCGCTGTCACCCTTGATCAGCACACCGATGCCGAAAAGGTCTAGAAGGACGCCGTGGATCATGATTGTGGGAGCAAGCTGGTTCTGAAGATAGAGGGCCTGGTCCATGAGATAGTTGGAGGTATGCCGTTCGGTAGCCAGGATCCACAGTTTCTTTTCTCTGGCATAGGCGATGATATCGTCGGACAGCTGCATGCCGTAGGTAAGGATGATGGCAGGGATGCCTGTGGAAATAAGGGTCACCAAGACGTTGTGGTAGTTTTCGGGTGTAAAGGTGTTTAACAGGGCGGTTTCACCTCTGCCGATGATCTGTATTCTTTTTGGATCGAAATGGCCGTAAAAACCGCTCAGCTGCATACCGCACCGGTTGACATCGGGTATGGTGATATCCATTTCGGCAGGGCCTTCGGATATGACTTCAAGTTTGAATGCATCGATGAGTTGGATTATATTCATATATGTCCTTTCTATCGGTCGGGGGTGTGTCATAACAGTATATTATTATTCTAGCATTTACAATGACGCTTCTCAATGACATAGATAAATACTT
>CAXXGE010000011.1:0-24255 GCA_963677915.2 Vallitaleaceae bacterium
CTGCATCAAAGGTCAGGTAAACAACATATCCGTCAGTGTAGCTGCCGTCGCCTGTCCATGAGGCGGTACCACCCGGGCTGTCTGTGACAGTGACCTCGTGTTCATCCGGCATCTCTTCAAGATATCCGAAGTAATGGCCCATGTCGCTGTCGCTGACAGGCTCTTCCTGTCCGGTCATTGCCGCTGCAGTAGCAGTGTTTTCATGCTGGCCTTCGACCGCTGCTACTGTAACCATTGCTTCCGTCGTCGCTCCCGGTTCAAGCGCCACACCTTCGAGCAGCAATCCAAACACATCGTCCGTCAGTTGAACATTGTAGAGCATAACGTCGCCAATGCTAGTGTTTTCAACTATGAAGCGGAACTGCACCTCTTCGCCGACCATAACGGCCGGTCCGCTCGACGTATCGGCATCTTGCCACGTTTCTCCGCCGTCGACCGATACCAGTTTTTCTACATCGATGTCAGCCATTGGCTCTTGAGGACGCTCCAGTCCGAAGTAATGGCCCATGTTGCTGTCACTGACGAACTCTTCCTGTTCTGCCAGCGCTTCAGCAGTTGCCGTATTAACATGCTGGCCCAAGGCTGCCGTGGTTGTGGCCCATGCTTCAATGGACTCACCCGGTGCGAGCTCTACGCCATCTTCTATGTCAATCAGCACCCCAAACACATCATCCGTCAGTTCTACGTTGTAAAGAGTCTCTCCTCCAGTACTGGTATTCCTAACCCTGAAGTAGAACCGTACCGTTTCTCCCACATAGATGGCCGGTCCGCTTGCTGTATCCGCAGCATCCCATGTTTCGCCACCGTCGATGGATACGCATTTGCGGACTTCTATGCCAGCCGTAGTTTCCGGAGGGCTCGTCACGCCGACAAGCTCAACCCATCCATAGTTAGGGAAGTACCGGGTCACTTGTCCCGATTCAACACTTTCAAAAACAGCCATTGAGCTTTCGGTTACATTGGTATTGAAGGTGCCTTCCTCCAGCGGAGCAGAAAGTTCGACTTCAAAGGAAACTTCAGTGGTTACTTCAAATCCTCCGGCATCATAGTCCATAGCATGGTCATTGAACCAGTCGCCGTCGATTGTCCAGACAACAGCGTCTCCGCTCGTCGCAAGGCCTGCCGGAAGCGGTTCGACAGCCACAAAGCCTGCGCCTATGGTGTCGGTAACTACGATAGAGGAACCGCTTTCAAGCGGATCGAATTCGAACACCTCTTCAGTGATGTTGTCAATGATTGCATCGTAGATATCGCCCACAGAAGTCCCTGTAAGGGTACTGTCATCCCAATACCTGTTGGGTGAAGACGGCGCCAAGGTATCTTCAACATCAGGATCACCCGAAACATCGATTCCAATGGTGTAGATTTCCACCTCATCCAGTGGTGCACTCGATGCTTCCAGGTCGGTTCTGGCAAACATCGCCTGCGCCACAGTCCAATCTATGGCGTCTTGCGTTGTAGGATAATCCGTTTGATAAGAACCGCTATCCGTACTTGCCCTGTACCTTGTAGGCGCACCATCAGTAATCAGGACAATGACTGGTTTGTTTACCGCAGAGTCATTGATCAGGTCATGGGTAATTTCAAACGCCTGTTGTATGTTCGTGTATTGCGTCAACCAACCAATGCTTATGTCATCGATTGCATCTTTTATATCTGAGGCATCCTCGTTGAAGCCAAGGACTTCTTCGGCATTTGACCCGAATTTCACAACAGCTATTCTGTTCCCGTTGTTGCCATCGCCGATAATCGCATCGACAGCATCCTTTGCTGCTTCCTTCATATTGTCAAGCTTATCATTGTCATCCATGGAAGTAGAACGGTCCAGAACCAGCACCACGTCGATATTCTCCACTATCTCTTCAGTCTCCGAGTATTTCTTGCCGGATGCCTGCAGAGTAATCTCGAATACGCCTGCTCCTCGTGTCGTCACATCCTTGTCTATCCACACCTCCCCTTCGTCCAGAGAGCCAGGTGTTGACGTTTCGTCATGTACGCCTTCGCTGCCGATTTGGACCTCATCTGCTGCACTAACCGGAAATGTACCGATTACCAGCATGATGGCCATCAATATCGGTAAAAGTCTTCTTCTGTGTCTCGTTTCACTGGTTTGTTTATGCCTCATGGAACCACTCCTTTCTAGGCATTATGCTCCTTTGTCGAAATCATTCCTTCATCCAATTACGCAGTTTTTCATCGCTGGTATTCTTCGTTGATACCGCCGCTTCATTCAATAACCCGATCAGTTCCAGTTCGCTTCTGAAATGTATCGTCTTTCCATTGTCAAGCCTCTGGATGAATCCTTGCCAACTGTGATTCTCCTGATGACAGATGGAAATGTAGAAATCAATTCTGTCAGGCTGCAAATATGTTATCTTGGAAGCATCTTTCTCCATCACATCACCACCTTTTGATTCAATTGTAACAGGCCGCCGTGACATGTCACGGACATCGCTGTGACATGCCCGTGACATCGCATAAAATGTTAAAAAAGACACCCCTTTCAGGATGTCTTCAGTATCTTCCATAATTTTTTCTGTTGTAAGGGCGCCGTTCCTCCAGCAGGGGAATGGCGTCGATCTTAACTTCGCTATAAGCCGCATCCATATCCAGAACCCTTTTCATGACCATGCGCATGTCAGGTTCCTCTATACCCGGCAGCAGAAGCAGCATCTGCCGCTTGTTCCACCTTGTCAGGATGTCACTCTTCCTCAAATGCTTCATCAGATGGTACTTGAGCCTGTTCAGGCGTTTGTCGATCATCGAGTAGGAATCATCGACCGAGGTCGGCACCGTCACCGCACAGACACAAAACCTCTCGCCTGTCCTTTCCGCCTTCCTGCTTTCGTGCTTGTAGATGGACATGAACACATCCAGTTCGCAATACATGGCATTCTTATGGACCTCGTCCGCATTAAGGACTGTTTTAAGGTCCGGAATCGGACAGAAGGGTAGCCGATTCGTCCAGTACTTCCTTGTATATCTCCGTCATCTTGCCGGACAGGCTTATGCCCAGTTCCCTGTGGAAGAATTCCGACGTTTGTTTCGTAATGATCAATCGCCAGTTTTCTTCTTGCCTGTCATCAGCAGCGCCTTGATAAGGCTGTAGTGGAATTCTTCATCGTACGGATCGATTCTGACCGCCTTGCGGCAGACCATCTATAAGTTCTTCATGACTGCCCTGGCTGTCCATGAGGATGGAAGCGTTCGCCACTGCTTTTGAATACAGATTCCTGTAGTGGCTCCTGGCTGAATACACCCAATGGGCAGACAATCCGTCAGACAGGTAGTCCGCCCTCATAGATATCCAGTGCCCTTTTATAGGCATCAACGGCTTTCGTGGCGTTGCTTTCCATCAGGCTGTCCCCTTCACTAACCAGATTCTCGAAACGCACCGCGTCGATTTCGGCCTTTTTGTCCTTGTTCCAGATGTAGCGTCCCGTTCGTGTTGATGATTGAACAGGACAAGGGATCGTCCCGCATTCTCCTGAAGGACCTGTCTCAGTCTGTACAGCTGTCTGCGGAGGGTACCTTTCGGATCCTTGTACTCCTCGAATTCCCCACAAATTGTCCATCAAGCTCTCGGAGGTAAAAGGGAAATCCCTGTGCGTAAGCATGAACTTGTTACAGTTCCCATATTTTTATTGAACCCGATGTGCTCTGAACCAGAGAGACACCGTTCAGACGCACATCGAAAATCCCTAGCGTATGCACTGTAATCATCATCTAACAACCCCTTGTCTACTTCCATGTAATACAGAAGATAAAACAGCTTCAGCTCGTGTGACCGGATTGTTTCTTGTCGTTCCATTCCAAACGTTCTATGCCTTTTGTTTGCCTGATGCTTTCAGCAACATCATCCCAGTCGAAGTCCGTCGTTTCTTTGATCCTGTCCCATGATGAGTTCGACTTCTTCATATCTGATTGGATCCTGTGGGACGCAGTGTATTGTCCTCATATCCTTCTATGATCCCGCTCAGATAACCTTTGTAGATCGCTCTGGCAAAGGAACTCTCAAAACTTCCCAGTGCTTCATAATCCCTGAAGCTTGTAAGATCCACTTCCCCCTCGATGATTGGCCAGCTGTATACACTGTCAAGAAGAACGACAAATTCCCCCCTTGTCATAGACTCGTCAGGCCTGAATTCAAGGTAAGGATTAAGATAGAGATAGCCCTGCTCAAGGAATACTTCTATCTCGTCTTCCATCCAGTGTCCACCAATGTCGATGAACTGGGAATACTTGTCGTAGTTGAAAAGCTCGCTGTCTTCCTTCATGTACAGATAGCGGACAGGCTGATTGTTTACTCTATAAGGTATAAAGGGATTCTCTTTATGGAACAGATCATCCTGATACCACTTGTAGAGTCCGTCAACGACGTTGGTATCGACTGCGAATGTGTACAGGTTGAGATTCGCATTGGCATTGATCATATCTTGATTACCATTCACCTGAAGATTGGTAATCTGAATCTTTTTTAGAGAATGACCAGATAGTCCTGAACAGATTCATCATGCCCTCATAATTGCCTGTAAAGCTGACACTTATGGCATCGTCCTGAATCTTGAGACCACCGAACTCCCTGATTTGTGGACCTAGGAATCCCAGGACTGCTGTCCTCGATTTCCGGTGACAGGAAGAGGGTCATTCAAAAGCAGTATATATTCTTCCTGCGGTGTCGTATTGAAATACTTCACAGCTTCTGCATCGATCATCCGGTAACTTTCTTCTATGGATGCATCCAGTGCAGGTTCTTGCGCCAAGGTGTCCTTGACGGTTTCAAGTTGCTTTACTGACAGGTCAAGCTCTGTCTTAAGTTCGTTTTCTCTTGTTCATAAGAGGCTCAACACCATAGACATAGCCCTATCCAAAGGACGGCAATGATGATCATGACGATGAGCATGGTTCTTTCTCTGCTTGATATTTTTCCTTTTCATTGCTCTCCACCTCCCATGACGATGTTCATTGAGAAGCTGAAGCCCACCTCGGATCTGTCAATACCCGGAACGAACACGCTTACAGTCCTATCCAGATTCTTGAGGTTGTACTCGAGTTCCGCTATACCCGGCTTGCTGTCTGCAATGCCTGAAAGGCCGATGCTGTTACCGCTTATCGAGAATGACGACAGCTGCACGTCGACGGGGATGCAGTCGACAATGGACAAAAGCAGGTTCTCATCGATGATGCTTGCGTTCAGTATGGCGCTTTCAGCATCATCCATGTTCGACACAATATCTTCCAGGATCCTTAGAAGCTCCTGTTTCCGCGACACGCGCTCCATATCGTCGTGTACGGTCAGAGTTTCAATCTCATTGTTTGTCTTCTCGATTTCCGACTTGATGTGATCGTTTGTCATAAGTCCAGATAACCTATCACACCGCCGACAGCCAAAACCGTCACGCCGAGGATTATGGTTGAAATGACAACACTCGGATTCTTTTTTTTCCTTTTAGTCTGGTAACTCTCAAAAAAAATTATAGTCGTTATAAAATCATGACTGCACCTGCCTTCTGTACATGACACCTAAGGTGTTCCACAGGTCAGCCATATCAATTACTTCTTCTGATGCCACTTTGATGGAGGCCTACTTCCAGCAAATGTTCCGTTGGCAGTTTGATTTCAGACTCAATGAATTCACTAAGGACCATTGATGTTTGACATTCCGCCGTAGATATATATTCTATCAATTGTTTTCAGCTCCTGTCGTACGCGTATTGTAATACCTGAATATCTTGTTGATCTCGACAAGCCATTTTTCAATCGATGTTTTGATCACTTTAACCATTATCGCTTCTTCCGAAGCTTCATCCATTTCAAGATAGATGTTGGGTGTATTCACTTTTTTGTATTTCGCCGTTTCCTGGCTGATGCCGAGTGTACTTGCAAGAGCTGAGTCAAGCATCTGTCCACCACCGTTTAGAATTCTGTGGAATCTGTACTTGCCGTCGCTGAATATATTGATGCTGATACTCTCATTGCCGAAATCCACAAAGGCTACAGTGTCTTTTTTATGGTAAACGTGACCATTTATTTTTTCTTGTTTCTCAATCAGTTTTGAAAATGCATTGGCATGGGTATCCAGTACGACCGGATTCAGACCAACTTGTTCAATCAGCTGGTGCATTTGCTCAATCAGCGTTTTTGGCACAGCCGTAACGAGCATTTCCGCGAAAGGCTTGTTATCGATAAACATCTCGCGCACCACCACAGATTGAACCACATAATGATCCATGTCAATCGGCATATACTGTTCGACCTCGTATTTCGCTATATCGTTGAGGTTCTCTTTATTCTGGCCGGGAACCGTCACTTCCCTTGTTAAGATTCTGCTGCTCTTGATTGTGCAGAAGCACTGCTTGCTCTTTATGTTGTTGTCATTCAGGATACTGATTATCGTATTCTTCATCACATCCATGTTCATGATGTCACCATCGGAATATACGTTTTCAGGCAATGGGGTGGAAACGGCTTTCTTTACCGTCAGTATACCTTTGGATATTTCGCCCACAGCTATTTTTATTGCGCTTGATCCTATTTCCATTGCCAGGATGTTTTTTTTAATTTTATCCACGCTTTTTGCCAATTCGTCACCCTCCCCCTTAGTGATGGGTTTGTTGTGTCCGGTTTTTTGTTGGGTAATGCCCGCCAGTTAGGCGGGCATTAAAATATTTGTAGTTATTATGGTGCAGTGTATCCTTCAACGGTGTTGTATATAATCTCACCGTCAGATATATCTACTGTACAAACACCATCATCAATACTGATTTCAACATCAGTGCCATCAACATATTTGAGTGCAGAAGCATTGTCCATCAACAAGACCAAGATTAACCAGAGAACCTATATCTGGTTCTTTTTTCATTATTAGCTGCCCAATATAGTTCAGCAGCCCGTGCAACGACAGCGGCATACTCTTTGTCATTGGCAAGCTTCGCTTGATTAGTGAATCCCAGCAACCTAGGAATTGCTATCAACGCCAAGATACCTAGAATAACGATTACAATTATCAGTTCCATCAGTGTAAACCCAGCTTTTGTTTTCCATAGTTTTTTTCAACATATTAATTCCCTCCTGTTTTAAAAATCAACCTTGGATTGTCTGGAACAGGTCAAACATCGGCGTCCACCATTGCGATGACTATGAATCCGACTATAAAAAGCCAGTACAAGAATCATAGTTTGGTTCGAACAACGTAATAAGCCTCTGCAGCGCATGTTCCACTTCGTCATCATAGTAGTCAGCTGTCTTATCCAATATCTCGTCAAGCATTCCCGACTCTTTCCCGATCTCCATCATGCCATCCAGCATCGGAGGAAACAACCCATCCTCCCTTATCAACACGTGCCAAATCCTTGCCTTTCTGAATCTCCTCTCTATAGGTCATTATATTGTCAGCTACAATCTGGTTGTTGATGATTTCGGCTATATTCTTCAATGCTGTCAAGATAGGTACGCCACTTGACAACAGGGTTGACAGATTTCTGGAAAACCTTGCTGTCAAGATTTTTATATTCAAATCCCGGATTACCGGGAGTTTTGAGCTTGAGATGATCCACTTTCCTTTTGCCGCTTTCACTCTGTGTATACTGATACAGTGACAGAAGCGCTAAAAAGATTACTATGCCAAGCACAAATCCATTGTCCTCTCGTGAAATTGCTTATCGCCAGCAAAGCTTTCGTAACAGCAGGCAATTCAAACATTGCTCGACTCGAACATGGATACGAAAAGTAGGCAAAACGAAGTTCACAAGGAAAAAGACGACACTTATGGATACAACGAGAAGCACAGCAGGATAGACCATAGCACTTTTGACTTTGTTGTTTATTTTCGCACTCTTTTCGAAATAAACCGCCAACCTGTCAAGAACGACATCAATGGTGCCGCTCATCTCACCCGACTCGACCATGTAGACCATGAAGACGGGATAGACCTTGGGATGCCTGCTAAGTGCTTCTGATAAGACGACGCCTTTTTGCACGTCATAATGTATAGTTGTAACCGTCTCCAGCAAACGCTTGTTGGTAATCTGTCTCCTCATTATGTCAAGGCTTCTGCTGATTGTGCTGCCTGCCTTCAGCATTGAAGCGAGCTGCCGGCAGAACATGGACAGTTCCTGGGCTTTTACGCCTTTGAGAAAGGTAATGTCACGTGTGCCAACGAGCTGTTTCTCTTCGATATGGATCGGGTAGCTCTTGCTTCTTTTAAGCATCTCGACCACGTCCCGCTGCGATTCTGCAATGAACGTGCCTTCAAAGGTCTCACCGTTCTGACGCATCGCTTTATAGCTGTACTCCATAAAGCCCCCCCCTTAATAGCCTATGCTCTTTATAAGCTCCTGTCTGTCAAAGGCATGTTGCAAGGCACTTTCCCTTGATATCATGCCTGTTTGGTAAAGTTTCTTCAGAGAATCGTCCATCGTAATCATGCCCAGGCTTTTGCCTGTTTGAATATCATTGTCAATCTGGTTCGTTTTTTCCTCCCTGATCAGGTTTCTGATTCCGGATGTGGGAATCATGATCTCGCACGCCGGAATACGGCCTTCGACGCCTTTTCTTTTCAAAAGCTGCTGCGATACGACCCCCTGAAGAACATTGGCCACCTGAACGCGTACCTGTTCCCTGGCACTGAGGGGGAAGGCATCAATCATCCGGGCGATGGTGTTGGCTGCTCCCAGCGTGTGCAGCGTGCTCAATACCAGATGCCCCGTTTCTGCAGCCGTCAGCGCGATTTCAATCGTTTCAAGGTCCCGCATCTCGCCTACAAGGATGATGTCCGGATCCTGCCTGAGGCATGCCCTTAGTGCAGAAGCGAAATTCCGAGAGTCCTGTCCGATCTCCCTCTGCCCGATAATGGCCTGATCGTTCTTGAACAGATACTCGATGGGGTCTTCCAGTGTCATGATATGGCAGTCTTTCTTCTCGTTGATTGCCTGTATTATTGAAGCCAGGGTCGTCGACTTGCCTGACCCTGTCGGTCCTGTAATAAGAATGATGCCCGAGGTGATGTTTGTCATATGCTCCACAGACTCCGGAATGTTCAGTTCCCGAAGGGTAGGGATTTTCATATTGACAAGACGCATGGCCAGACAGTAACTGCCCCGCTGCCTGTAGCTGTTGACGCGGAAGCGTCCAAGGCCATAGATAGAATAGGAGAAGTCCAGTTCCCCCAGCTTGACCAGTTTCTCATGCATCTCCTCATTCAGAATCTCCTCGACAATCCGCTTTGTATATTCTGGTGTTATGATTTCCTCTCCGATTTGCTTAAGGCTGCCGTCAATCCTCAATATAGGAGGAGACCCCACTTTCAGATGAACGTCTGATGCCTTTCTGTCAACTGCTTCCTGCAATATTTTAATCAATTCCATACTCAGCTTCCTCCTCTTGTCAGTCGCTTGTGTTGGTCATCCTGTATAATTCTTCGACTGTTGTGACGCCATTCACTACAAGTTCGCGGCAGCTTTCAAACAAAGTCAGCATGCCGTCCTTGATTGCCTGGTCCTTGATTGCATCTGTTCCTTTCTTCTCGTCAATCATTTGTCTGATGTCCTTGGTCACCGGAAGAATCTCGTAAATCGCTGTACGGCCCCTGTAGCCGGTGTGGTTACATAGGTTGCAGCCTGCACCCTTGTATAGATGTTTCTTGTCCGAACGAAGATATCTGGCTTCATGGTCCGTTATGTCGTATTCTGTTTTGCAGTTATTGCATATCTTCCTCACAAGACGTTGGGCGACGATGCCCGTCAACGCACTTGAAAGAAGATAGGATTCAGTGCCCATGTTGACAAGCCTTGCAACGCTGGATGCTGTGTCGTTGGTGTGAAGCGTTGACAATACAAGGTGTCCTGTAATAGCTGCCCTGACTGCTATCTGAGCGGTATCGGCATCCCGTATCTCGCCGATCATGATGATATCCGGGTCCTGCCGCAGAATCGATCGCAGGCTTGCGGAAAAAGTCATGCCCGCCTTTATGTTGACCTGGGTCTGGTTGATGCCGCTCAGCCTGTATTCGACAGGATCCTCTACTGTGATGATGTTCTTCTTCACATCGTTGATCTCCATCAAGGTAGCATACAGGCTCGTACTCTTACCGCTTCCCGTAGGCCCGGTCACCAGCAGAATGCCATGGGGAACCATGGCAAGCTTACGATAGATTTTCAGCATATCCTCGCTCATGCCCAGTTCCGTGAGCGTAAGCATTTTGCTTCCCCTGTCCAATATACGCAAAACCGCTTTTTCCCCGTGGACAGTCGGCATGACGGATATCCGCAGGTCTATCTTCCTGCCATCATAATCCATATCGACACGGCCGTCCTGCGGTATCCGGGTTTCTGCTATATCCATGTATCCCATGATTTTGATGCGGGTGATGATTGCCGTAAGCGATCTCTTTTTCAACACCATATGTTCCATCAAGTCGCCGTCGATCCGGAATCTGACACGAACGTCCTGCTCGAGAGGCTCTATATGTATGTCGCTGACCTTGGCGTCAGCCGCCTGCAGAATGATGGTGTCGATCAGCTTGACGACCGGCGCATTGCTGATGTCTGTCATCGCGCGTATGTCTTCTTCAAGAAACTCTTCCCTAAAATCGAAAGCCGTGGAAAACTCGCTGACCGCATCGTCTGCAACTCTTTTCTTGTAGTACTGTTCTATGGCAATCCTGACATCCTTTTCAGGTGCCAGCAATGGCTCTATATCCATACCTGTCGCCAGCTTCATGTCATCCATAGCAAAAAGGTTCAACGGATCTGCCATAGCTACACTAAGCAGATTCCCTTCCACCTTAACCGGAATGAGGTTGTAGCGCCTTGCCATCCTGGCACTGATCATATTGGGAACAGACGGATCGATCTGGAAACTCTTCAGTTCTATCTTGGGAATGCCGTACTGCTGCTCCAGCACTTCAATGACCTGCCTTTCGGTTACAAAACCCTCATCGATTAGAATCTGTCCGAGAGGTTGTTTTCTTTCTTTCTGAATTTTTAATGCAAACCAAAGGTCCTCGTTGGAGATTATCTTGTCCTCAACTAGAATCTCGCCTAGTCTTTTCATCGATGCCGCCATACAGTCACCTTCTCCCAATATAAAAGAAACAGCTACATAACAAATCCTATGAACTCATACCGGCAGCTGTATCTGTTTGCTTTCATTTATTATATCTTTTTAACCCAGTCCAATTCTGTGCCGAATGTATTCTTATAAACTACATTTTACTCTTTTGCCAATCCAAGGTCAACAATATTACTTTAAATTATAGCAAATTACCTGCAAGCAACAAAATACCAGACGATTGCTCGCCTGGGATTTTGCTGGATAGCCGTAACAGCTAGGCCTCATCCAACTTTTTTACACTATTCTCTTGTATAGTGTACTTGGATTTGAATATGGTCGAGATATACATTACGATCCCTGCTGATCTGAACTCTTGCTCTCATGGCATCCAGTTCTGATAGATCCCAATTGCTAAAGCCCCATAAATCATCCGCGCCTCCCAAAGTATATTCAGCATCGCTGGAAGTCAGATTATCAGTGCTTTGAGTCTCCATATCGTTATTGTCATCATAGAGGCGCACTTCGAAACGGACATATCCATAGCCATCCCGATAACCTTCAAGCTTTACTTCTATACCTGTGACTGTTGCATCCTGCGGCAAGTTGTCTGATCCCACTGCAGATCCGAAGGTGAAGTATACCCGGTCGTTGTCATTATTTAACAACAGATAACTGTCATTGGACGAATATGCGTTGTCAATATCACCTGTGTTGACATTACTACTCTCATTAGTATAGCCACTTGCACTGATCCAGCCGGTAACATACGTTCTCTTCGTAACACTGATATAGTCACTATACTCCGTACCTGTCCATCCGTCGCTTCCGGTTGCAACGACTCTGACTGGGTTGCCATTATCATCGTTGGTCAATGTATAGCTTGAGCCTGTCGCTCCATCTATATCATCCCAGTACGTCCCGCCAGGACCAGGTGGATTCCAATATCTCTGCCACTGATATGTTGCTGTCGCACCATCAGGATCCAGGTCAGCAGTAACCGTTTCTCCTATATATGGATTTCCCACAATGGATACTGAGGTCAGAATTCTTTCCGTAACACTGATATAGTCACTGTACTCCGTACCTGTCCATCCGTCGCTTCCGGTTGCAACGACTCTGACTGGGTTGCCATTATCATCGTTGGTCAATGTATAGCTTGAGCCTGTCGCTCCTGATATGTCATACCAGTCCCACCAGCGAGGACCAGGTGGATTCCAATACTTCTGCCACTGATATGTTGCTGTCGCACCATCAGGATCCAGGTCAGCAGTAACCGTTTCTCCTACATATGGGCTGCCATCAATGGATACCGAGTCCAGCGTTCTCGCTGCAATCCTGATTCCGTCACTCGTCACTGTATCTGTATAATCTCCCGTTCCTGTTGCACTGACCCTTATATATTTATCCAGATTGGAAATTTGCAACGTATAGGCATCACCGGTTGCTCCGGCAATCGGACTATATGTTCCTCCTAATGTATCAGACAGCTCCCATTGATATGTTGCCGTCGCACCGGAAGGACCTACTACAGCTTCAACAGTCTCCCCGACATATGGATAGCCTGAAATAAATACCGAATTCAGCGGTATCAATGTTTTTTCAACAACCTGTTTTGGGGCGCTTGTCACAGTACCAGTATAACCGCCTGTTCCTGTCGCAGTGACTCTAATAAACTTATTTAAATCAGAGCTTTGCACTACATAACTGGATCCATTGGCTCCGCTAATCGGATAAAACACACCTGTTTCTGTGTCAGATATCAACCATTGATATGTTGCTGTCGCAACCGCGGGATCTACTTCTGCTATTGCCGTTCCTCCAACATACGGCTCTCCCGGAATGGAAACCGATTCTATGGTTACTGCATTGATCGTCAGATAAAGATCCACACCATCCGGGAATCCGATAACAGTTCCATGACTGGCTATATGTTCTTCTTGCGGATTGGTTATCCCGATTTCTGCCGGACTCCATTTTACAGGAACCTCCAACTGACCACCATTCAGCATATCTGCAGGGATTGTTGGATAAAAATCGTTTGGATAGTATTCTGCCCCAACATCTATGGTAACGTAGATATCATCAATAGAAAGGATTTTATTTGCTGAAACAATCTCCTCGCTGAACTCTTCAACACCTATCCTGCCGATTGTTGAATACGGGGTTACCGAGTAGTAGAAATATCTTCCGGAAAACCTTTCATTGATTGCATCACACAGCTCTTCCCCTTCGAGGTCGGGATAGAAATCACGAAAATCCAATTCATCATAATCCTCTTCTACGTTCGGAATAAAGGCTAAATCCTGTGAATCTTCAATGGACAATGGTGTTCTGGCTTCATTCCATTCCTTAACAATAATCAGGTCCCGCTTGTCGGGCACTGATGACGCCACCGGCGACATGTACCACCGGTACACATTCAGAAGAAAGTCATCTTCTCCCGAGATATCCGGTTCCGAACCTTCCAAGGTTACAAAGCTGGCAGGTATCTCAATCCCATCCACTTCATCAGCCGGGGAAGCCAGCGGAAACATACTCTCCGTCTCATCTTCAGGAATAAGGACATCATCTCTGTACGCAGTAATAGCAACGTTTCCTAAAACAGGCACTGCATAAACAACTGTATACTTTGGAACAAAAACGTTGATTTGACCGTACTTATTGCCCACAGTCTCGACATCCTCCTGAACCAGATGTCCCCATATATCCACACCGAAAATGTTCATGGTGATATCGTCTGAATCTTCTGAATAATCGATATCCTCTTTGGATGCAGCTTCTATCTTCTGTTCAACATCCTGCTGCACTGAAAATGTATCCACCGTCATTTCCTGTGTATCGAAAAGACGGGCAAACGAGAATGTCATCGAAGAAAGAACAAATATTGCAATGATTGCCAGCAAAGAAATTGATATAATAATCTCTAAAAGAGTAAATCCTCTACTATTCATAATGTCACTTCCTTCCTTGAATGATACTTCTAGTTTGGACCGCCTACATGCCAGAGAGAGTCATTTATATCTTTTTGTATCGCACTGAAAATCGCTTCAAGTGCCGCAGAATCACCAGCCTCATAAAAGGTGTCAGCACCCGTTGCTGTTGCGATATCCTGCAGGCTGCCGTAATCAGCTTCAATTGCCGAAAAACCGATAACATAAACCTTGATTTCTTCCTTTTCAGGATATGATATGTCTCCATAATCGTCCACATAATCACCTATTTCATCCACATAATCTGTTCCCCACGGATCAAGCGAACTCCCATAACCGCCGTAGCGTCCTGACGAAAAATAATGATCATAATCGTTCCACCAGCCCGATAAATCAAATTCTATGTTCTCAATATTGTTGGATCCAAAGACATATGTATAATCTGATGGATGTGTTCCTGGGGAATCAACCTGATGAGCACTGTAGAATGTTGTGACTCCGTCAACCAGAATAACAAGAAAGTTTTTTACTGTATAATCTGTCATTGCCGTAGAATCATCGAAATCCTTTATTGCATGGTATCCTCTGCGTATGCCGTCTCCCGTATTCGTTCCCCCACCTGGACTTAATGAGTTAACAGCGTCAATCATCACTGAACTAGCGGTATCGTTCACCCTTACCGGCTCCATAGCATAAGTGCCGTTGGCAGTACTGTCAAAAGGTATGATGCTTGCATATATATTAGGATTTGAAGCAAGGCCCTCAATCAGACGCTTTGCTTCATCCCTTAATTTTTTCATTTTCGAGTGGTTGTCAGGATTTGACGAGTAATCATTAGCAGTATGATTATCCAGAGTGTATTGCATACTACCTGATTTATCCAACACAAAAGCAACCGCTGCTTTCACACTGGAAACCACTGTCGGTCTCGGATCCATTCTGTAGGCAATCGTATTCGATGGAAGTGTTGCACTGCCTCTGTCGATGACCTGCAATGAATTAAGGGCATTGACCTCGGAAACAACTTCTCTTTCATTGCCATTGACGGTTGCTTCTATTGCGTATTGAAGCAGGTTGTCATCATAAGCCGGAGTAAGTTTCATGATAACAAGATCAAAAGTTACATCTTCAATAGGTCCGACCATTACTCTCGACAGGTGGGTTTCAGATACATCATCCCACAAGTACTCGATAATACTTGTATGGTCGATCGATGGTGTAATATAATTCCACCCCTCCGTCAGATTGTTATGATTAGTTCTGCGAAGGGCAAATGTCGCAGAGGCGTCTCTAATAACCGTATTGATATTATGAGAGAGCACCCTCAACTCACTCTGCACTTCAAATTCATCCATAGCAAGATCTTGCGCCCGCATTGGAGTAAGTACAAGTGTCGAAACCATGAGTGAGATTATACCAAGCAAAGATATCGCAATAATTATTTCCATCAGAGTAAAACCATCTTTTTTCATTATATTCCCTCCTCACCCTGCTAAAATGAGTTTTACTTCCACACAACATTTTTCTGATCGAGTGGATCTATATATACTGTTCTAGTTTGTTCTACATCATTCAAGTTCAGCTTTCCTGTCGATATGATTTTAATCCATCCGAGATAGTCCGCTTCCGTACTTTTGGTCACATATAAGTCTATTGTCCCATTTTCAAATATAATATCGGATTCGGTCAATTCTGCAATATCGCCATCTTTGATGCCATCGAATAGTTCATTGTCATCCGCTATCAAAGCCGTGAAAGCCATCTGCACCCCAGAATAGGCAAGGTAGTATACCTCCATCGAGTCTTCTTGATAATGTGCCATCCCAATGTTACTGAAGAAAAGATCTGTAATAATAGCCACAAAAACCATAACTACAAACAACATGACTATCACTGTTGCAAGCCCTGCTCCTTTGTTGTTGCTAACTATACCGCCGATAGATTTCTTATGCATAAGTAACCTCCACACACTTCAAGTTCGTTCGTTGCGATAATATTCCATGCATTTATAGTATATACCTTTTCTAGAGTAAAGGAAACTTTTTTTACAGTTATTGCCTGAAATTCCGCCAAAATTTACAACCAAGGTTCACCCTAACAACCTCCCCTGTCTCAGCCGATTCAAAGGCCGCTTCCATCACTTTCATGACACGCATTGCCTGCTCAGCCGTTATCGAAAGAGGGGCCTTGCCTTCTATGGCATCGATAAGGCCGTCGTACACCACGGTGATGCTGTCCACCATATCCATCGGCTCCGACAGCGTGATTTCCTCAATGGATTCGGAACGCCTCGGCGCCATCGTTTTCGTAGGGCCCGCCTTCGTGTAGACGATTTCGTCGGCCCACTGGTTGTCCTTGTCCACGCAGCGGATTATCCTGCCGCCACAGTCCCAGTCGTCGATCTGCAGCGTACCGTCTTTCCCTAGTACATACCACCTTGGATGGGTGATGTAGTTGTTTGTGGACACCTCCACGTGGGCTGTCAGACCGTTTTCGAAAGTGATGACCAGGCGGAAGTTGTCGTCCACTTCAGGGTACTCGATGCTGTACATGTCGCAGTAGACGGATTTCACATTTTCCTCAATCATATGGAGAAGCTGGTCGATGAGGTGCACGCCCCAGTCCAGCATCATGCCCCCGCCGAGTGCCTTGATTGTCCGCCAGCCTTTGGGCATGCCGCGGGAACCTTCCACCCTGGACTCTATCACATAGACATCGCCCAAAAGCCCCGCTTCCACGGACCTTTTCATCAAAACGAAGTCCTTGTTCGTCCTTCTGTTCTGGTTGATCGTAAAGAGCCTGCCCGTCCTTGCGGACGCCTCCATGATCGCTTCGAGTTCCTGCGAGCTGAGCGTCACCGGCTTTTCGCAGATGACATGCTTGCCGGCCTCCATCGCTTCGATTGAAAGCTCCTTGTGCACCTCGTTGGTCGTCGCTACAAGAACGATGTCGATCTCGTCGTCTGTCAGCATCGCCTCTTTCGAGGGGTAGGGGTGATAACCCTTTTTCGCAGCAGCTGCCATGCGTTCCGGATTCAGGTCATAGACGCCCTTCACCTTGAGCCTTCCGTAGCCCTCGAGCTGTTCTCCGTGGTAGGCAGCCATGCCGCCGTAACCGATTATGCCCAGTGTCGCGCACTGGTTACGATGAACCTGTTTCATATCAGGCCCACCACATGCCTTGGACCGGCTCGAAAACGATGACCTGCTTCAGGAACTCGATGGCCTTCGACAGCCCTTCCTCCTGAGACATCAGCGCATCCTCATGTTCGATGCTGATGATGCCGTCATAGCCCACCGATTTCAGCGTGCTGATGATTTCGTTCCAGACTTCCGCGCCATGGCCATAGCCGACCGTCCTGAACTGCCAGGAACGCTCGAGGGTCTGGCTGTAGTGCTTGATATCCAGAACGCCGTTTGTTGCAGTGTTGTATGGATTGATCTTTGTATCCTTCGCGTGTACATGGTAGATGGCTTCTTTCAGCTCCACTGCCGCTTTTGCAGGATCCATGCCTTGCCAGAAGAGATGGCTCGGGTCGAAGTTGGCGCCGATCACATCTCCACAGGCTTCCCTCAGTCTAAGCAGCGTCGCCGGGTTGTAGACACAGAATCCCGGGTGCATCTCGAGTGCAATCCTGTTGACGCTATGGGACTTTGCGAATGCCGCCATTTCCTTCCAGTATGGAATCAGCACCTCGTTCCACTGGTAGTCCAACACTTTCATGAAATCCTCAGGCCATGGGCAGGTGACCCAGTTGGGATACTGTGAAGTAAGGCTGTCACCCGGGCATCCCGAGAAACCGACGACGGTGCCGATGCCCATCTGTTCAGCCAGAAGGACCGCCTCGATGAACGCGTTATGGAATTTTTCAGCAATTTCCTTCTGGGGATGGACCGGGTTGCCGTGACAGGAGATGGCTGCGATTTCAATACTGTATTTTGCCGCAGTGTCCAGGACCGCCTGGATTTTATCGGGATTGTTAAGAAGTTCCTTCGGTTTCAGATGGGCATCGCCCGGATAGCCGCCTGCACCGACTTCAACCGCCTGAACGCCCTGTTCGCTCAGTTTCTTCAGCGTTTCTTCGAATGTCAGGTTCCCGTAAAGAACCGTGAATACACCTAATTTCATTGCTGTAACCTCCTGATTTAGAATTCTATCGTCTTGCCTGTTTTTGCCGATTCATAGATGGCCTCGAGTATTTCCGTGACCACAAGCGCCTGTTCCGGTTTGACCACAAGTTCAGCGCCGTTCATGACCGCATCGTAGAAGGATGCCGCTTCCGCAAAATGGGGCTTTTCCTCCTCGCCGTCGTAGAAGTCCACGCCGTCTGCATCGAGTGCCGGCTTGAAGGTGGTCAGCTTGCCGTAGGCGGTACCGTTGATCCTCAGCCCGTCTTCCATGTCGGCGCCCGCTTTCGTACCGCACAGCGTCGTCTTCGCCTCTTTCGGATCGAGGGTGTTCAGCGCCCAGCTGGACTCGAGGAATATGGTTGCGCCGTCCTCCATCGTGATGTAGCCGAAGGCGGAGTCTTCCACCTTGTATGCCTCAGGATCCCAGTCGCCCCAGGCATTGCCCGTTTCCGTCTGATCCGCAAGCTTTCTGTAGACACTGCCCTTGACGCTTTTCACCTTGTAGTTGTCCATCATCCATAACGTCAAGTCCAGCGCATGGGTGCCGATATCGATGAGCGGTCCGCCGCCCTGCTCCTCTTCGTTCAGGAAAACGCCCCAGGTCGGTACGGCACGGCGCCTTACGGCATGGGCTTTTGCAAAGTAGATTTCCCCAGGTCGCCGTTTCTGCAGGCCTTCTGAAGGAACTGGCTGTCGTTTCTGAAACGGTTCTGGTAGGCGATGCTGAGGATCTTGCCTGTTTTCTTCTGCGCCTCCAGCATTTTCCTTGCTTCTGCAGCCGTCTTTGCCATCGGCTTCTCGCACAGCACGTGCTTGTCCGCTTCCATCGCAGCAATGGATATTGCCATATGGGAATTGTTAGGCGTGCAGACATGGATGACATCGATGCTTCTGTCTTTCAGCAATTCGTTATAGTCTATGTAAGCCTTTGCTTCTTCGGTTCCGAACTTTTCACAGGCCTCCACCGCTCTTGATTCTATGATATCACAGAAAGCGACCATTTCCACATGCTCCAGATTGGCCAGTGCCGGCATATGCTTCTGCATGCCGATGCCGCCGCAGCCGATGATTCCAGCTTTAATTTTTTTCATATTTTTGACACTCCTTATATTGGGTTGAATCTGTTATGTATATGATGATAGCAATTTCACTGGCTATGTACTATAATATATTCATCCAAAAATATCAGTATTTTGTCATTGGAGGTTTGTTATGAACAGGGATCTTTCCATCCTTCAGCACGAGGCATACCATGAAGACCAGAAGTTCATCGACGGGGGCATTTCCTATCCGTTCAGAACGCATATAGAAATTGCCGAGGGCAGATTCAAGATAGCGTCTCCCCATTACCATAACTATATCGAGATTATTTACGGCCTGTCGGGAGCGTTTGAAATCTTCATAGACGGCCATAAGTTCACTTTTGGAGAAGGTGATCTGGTGCTTGTCAATGCGATGGAGGTGCATGCCATCAACTCCCTGACCGGCGCTGACAGTACATACATCGTCATCCGTTTCGAGCCGGAAATGCTCTATACTACGGCCCAGACGATCTTCGAGGCCAAGTACGTGCTCCCTTTCACCATGCGTACATCGGAGCATCAAAAGGTATTCAGTTATGAGGAAATAAAGGACACCCCCATCCCCGGCATGCTGGAGCGGATCATCGATGAGGACAGGGAACGGCGCTACGGTTTCGAGCTTGCCATCCGGACGGACATCGGCAGTATTTTCCTTTGGATTCTAAGGTATTGGCATGACCAGGGACTGGATCTTAAGCTTGGCGTGGCTTCAGACCAAACGACGATCGAACGGCTTCAGCTGGTTTTCGACTATGTGGATAGCCACTACGATGAAGCGCTCACCCTTGATCTGATGGCAGACATGTGCGGCATGAGCTACAGCTATTTCTCACGCTTTTTCAAGAAGGCGATGAACCGTAATTTCAGCGACTATGTGAATTTTGTCCGTGTGTCCAAGGCCGAGGAGCTGCTGACTTCCACCGACCTTTCCATTACGGAGGTAGGCAGCAAGACCGGTTTTTCAACGACCAGCTATTTCATCGAGCAGTTCAAGTCCTTCAAGGATATGACGCCGCGGAAATTCAGGGAGATATTTAAATGATTATCATGAAAATGGGAGTTATCAAAATGGATTTAAAGCATCTTGACAACTCCCATTTTCATAGAAGCAAATTTAATTTGGTAGCGTAATAAATTTATTCTGTATGTTTTTTCGGGTTCATTAAATACATCTCCACTATATTGCTGTAGCGAATTTTAATTCTGTCTTTGAACACTTCAACTTTGTCAATAACCAGTTCCAATATAAGTCTTTTTTTATCATTAGAACAATTGTCGAAGACTGCTTCATCCTTGTTGATTGTCTCCTTCAGAATCGCACACATATCTTTTTCATTTTTCGCAGTCTTAATGCAACATTCAATCTCTGCTATATTTTTATTTAGTTCTTTTATATTATTTTCTATTTTTTCAAATCTGGCATTAATTTTATTAATCTCATTGATGCTATTTCTATTCGTTTCCTCCGTACTTTTAATCCGTAACAACTTAAGGTCAAGATATGATTTCTCAAGTTCACCCCGCATTATTCGCTTGTTTTTATTCAGTTCATCTATTCGACCAGTTAAGACATCAAAAAAATCATCAGAAAGATTTCTGCTTGCCAATCGCAGTATAGTTTTTCTTGTTTCATCAATAACTTTTGCATCAACTTTCAAGACCCCATAAGTTGTTTGACCGCTGCACTCAATACCACCTCTTGCGAATTTTGAACTACAGCGATATTTTTGGGTTACAGTGATGTTGACTGTTCCGTTTTTTCTTGTATAGTATTTATTAGCAACAACGTATGATAGTTTTTTGCCACAATGACCACAATATACAAGACCAGTTAATAATCCCTCATTTGTATGATTCAAATCAGGATTTTTCTTTTCTCCAATATTACGCTTGTTCTTTACTGTTTTTCGTTTAAGTATAGCAGTTTGATTCGCTTCCCATATATCAGGTGAAATGATAATTAAATCTTCTTGTATAACCGAAGACGCTTTTTCACCTTTTATTTTGCTATCCATGTGATATTGTCCTAAATACATTCTGTTGTTGAGAATATAGTTTACAGTCGAATAGTACCAAGGCCCTCCTGACCTAGTAGGATATATATTTATATTATCATTCAGATACGTTGCAATTTTTCGTGCTCCATAATTCTTATCTACCGAAAGACCGTAAATCACCTTAACTATCTCTCGGCCTCATCACTGAATATGGCAACATCATAAATACTTCTTCCTTTATAGTTTTCTCTACCATTGTCAATCAATTGATAGCCATATAGCACATCACCGCCTCTAAAGCGACCATTTTCCACCATAGACAATTGGTAATCAGATATTACATGTTGTTTCATTATCGATTCTTGAGCGTTATAACTAAAACGCAGATTATTCAACATTTTCTCAGAGTCTGTATCCGCTTTCAACTCCCCTTCTAGCGTGCTAATAACTCTTACACCGAATATGTAAAGTCTCGATATTATCTGTGCTAAATCATCACTTCTTCCAAAACGGTTGCTATGATATATGACCAAAGCATCAAACTCTTTATTAATTGCCATATCTTCAATTTTCTCTATAGCTTCCCTTTCTTGGGCTTTCCTTTTAAACCCTGACACGCCACCCTCGATAAACTCTCTCACAATATTCATTTTGTTTTCGTAAATAAATTTTTAGACGATATTCTTCTGATCCCACAAATCATCTTGTGTACCCATTTGCTTCTTACTTGAAACACGGTACAAAGTAACGACCTTCAATCCTTCTAAGCCTTTTACCATATGAACACCCCCATAAGAACTCTTGTTCCTATCCATTATACCATATGGGCTATTGGGTTTAAAGGATTTATTAGCATCTTTGCTACTACTCTGATATCAGTGTAGCGATATTTTATACTTGAATAATAATCTAGATATGCTATAATCCCATCTTCGACAGTTAAAAAAAGTTAAGAGGCATGAAACCCTTATGTTTATGGGGTTTCTGCCTCTTGTTTTATTGGATAACTTGTTGTATGTGATTCCTATTTTGAAATTTTTCTGATTTTTTTGTTAAGTTCTTTTGGCTGATAGTATTTTTTGTCCAGTTCCAAATCAAATATAGCATTTAAAGCCGTGCAGATTTGGGATCCGTTATAGGTTGACAGGTAATACATGTCTTGAACATTGGCTACTTGCATATTTTTTAGTGTTTCAAGAATATTGTCAGTTGTAAAATGCATACCCTTTTCATCCAGCTTCACTTCGATGAGCCGATAAATGAGCAAAGCGGTATAGCAAATCATAAAATGGGCGATTATACGCTCTCTATTCTGATGATAAACCGGACGTGCTGAAAAACTGGTTTTCATAACCCTGAAGCAATCTTCTATCTTGTATCTGTTGGAACTAATGGCAATTATTGATTTAGCGTCATCATCGAGATTAGTCGCTATGGCATAATAGCCATCGTACTTTTCTTCCTCATCAATAACTGTCTGGTCAATCACATAGGAATCTGTCACCGTACCTCCGGTGCTTGAGCTGGAGTTTCTTTTGATGAATCGGGTCACATCATGAGGACCTTTTTTGTATGTGTCTGGGTCCATATCCTTGATCAGTCGCTTCGCGCGTTCTATCTGCTTGTTCCTTATATGTCTCTGGTATTCCATCATCTGCCTTGAAAAAGGAGGCTTCGTGCATAGTTGTGGGTAAATCTTCTGCTTTTCGGATTGATTTACACTAAATCTCAGCCTATTACTCAGCGGCAGTCAAGGGCGAGCGCAGCTCGTTCATCTTGACCCTTGACAGCCTCATTTCACCAAGAACCTAGATATTGGTCAGCAGTTTATAGCTGCTGACCTGGCGCCGCCGAGGTCGGGGTTTGGGGCAGAGCCTCAAATAAAAAACAATTGAAAAACCATCTGTGTTCCTTTATTGTATTAGTGCCTAAACTCATACAGGAAGGAATTATCACAGATGGCTTCAGCTAATACTTTATGCAAAAACTTATTAAATGTCAATGACGTTGTGATTGTAAACCATGATTTTTTCACTGACTCTGATGGTGTCAAACACCTAAGGATCAAAGCACGCCCTAAAAAATGGAAGCAGAACATCTGCCCAATTTGCGGCCAAAAGTGTCCTGGCTACGATCAAGCTTCTACAATCGGCAAGATCTGGAGAGGTTTGGACTGGGGCGGCATCATTGTTGAGATTGAATGCCCGACAAACCGTATCAAGTGCCCCGAACACGGTGTTGTGACTGCTGATGTTCCATGGGCATACCCGGGAAGCAACTTCACGAAGGACTTTGATCTCACTGCCGCTTGGCTTGCGACCTATCTTCCCCGAAGCACTGTCTCCGATTATATGCGTATTGATTGGGCTACCGTCGGCAGATGCATCACCAGGACCCTGAATGATATCGAACCGGAGCGTTCCAGAAGACTCAATGGACTGGTCAATATCGGCATCGACGAGACCAGCTACAAAAAGGGACACAAATATATCACCATTGTTGTCAACCACGATACGAACACCGTCGTATGGGCTGCAAAAGGTCATGGAAAAACTGTACTGGAACAATTCTATCGCAGCCTGACACCGGAACAGCTGTCTTCAATCAAAGTCGTTACCGGTGATGGAGCCAAGTGGATCACCGAGTGTGTCAACGAATTCACACCCGAATGTGAGCGGTGTGTCGATCCGTTCCATGTTGTCGAATGGGCCATGTCGGCTCTTGATGAAGTCAGGCGCGATGCTTGGAGAGACGCATACACGGCCGCTCAAGACATCGCCAAAGAACATCCCAGAAAGCCAGGACGCCCCAAAACGGACGATCCGATTTCTGCTAAAGTGACTGAATCAAAAACCAGAGCAACAGAAATCAAAACGTCCACTTTCGCACTGGGAAAAGCACCCGAGAATCTCACAGAGAATCAGCGGTTGAAGGTGGAAATGATTGCAGCTACCAATCCACGTCTTTACAGAGCCTATCTGATGAAGGAAAAACTTCGGTTGCTACTTAAGATAAAGGACCTTAACGAAGCAGAGACTGAACTGAAAAAATGGCTTTGGTGGGC
>CAXXGE010000012.1:0-6589 GCA_963677915.2 Vallitaleaceae bacterium
GATTAACATTCTCGCTTAAACGAACGCCCGATAACTTCCAATTTGTATGGCTAACGTCTTGGCCCCTTAGAGTCACTGCTTATGGTTGTGAGTCCTTGTACGAACACCTAATGCAGTGGCGTCCCGACGGGCTTAGGGGGCTGGATGTGGTCACTCGCTTCTTAGAGTGACCCTTGTTGCGTCAATATATTGTTAGATGAAGTATTGAGCTCAGCTGTCGTTACTCTCTACTCCATCGGATAAGCCATTAAATCATATTCATGCTCATCATCAAATATTACAACTCTCTTAGACAGCTTATCATTCGATTAAGTCCGTATAATGGTGTAAAAAGGAAATTCAAATAAAATGAGCCAAGTGCTCATCCTCGGTTATAATAAATGTACGACCAAATACCAAAGTGAGGAGGAAACAACATGGCTCAATTAAAAATTACACTGGACACAGAACTTTTGCACGGACTTTTCACAAAAGATTCCAAGGATGAAGCATTTTCTAAACTTATGGAAGCAATCCTGAATCAGGTGCTTCTTGCTCAATCAACTGAACAACTGGGTGCTGAACCTTATGAGCGCACCGATAATCGAGATGGTCATCAATGGCGTATCCACCCGCAAGATCGAGAAAGTGACAGAAGAACTATGCGGAAAGTCCTTCTCAAAATCAATGGTCTCGGAACTTTGCAAGAAGCTTGATCCGATTGTAGAGGCCTTTAGAAACCGGCAATTAGAAGCCAATTATCCGTTTGTCATGGTGGACGCCATTTACATCAAGGTCCGTGAAGACGGCCGTGTTCAATCGAGAGGTCTCCTGATTGCCGTTGGCGTCAATGATGATGGACAACGTGAAATCATTGGGTTCAGACTGGCAAACAGTGAATCCGAAACCTGCTGGATCAGACGCCGAAAGCGGTGCAGCCGAAGCTGAAGGAAGAGATCCGCAGTGTCTACGAAGCCACTGACCTGGAAAGCGCAAAAGCAGCGAAAGACCGACTCATGGATAAGTACGAATCAACAGCTCCCAAAGCAATGAATTTGCTTGATGAGGCATTTGATGACATCACAGCTGTGCTATGTCTCCCTCTTAAATATCGAAAGCGCCTAAGGACAACCAATGGTGTTGAAAGGCTTAATGAAGAGATCCGCCGAAGAGAACGCGTCATCAGAATATTCCCGAATGAGGCATCAGCTCTAAGGCTCATGGGCGCATTGCTTATGGAGCAGGACGAAAAATGGTCTACCGGTCGTAAATATTTCGACATGGACGTTTATCACCAAGAGAATCAACCGGAAGAAACATCAGAGGCATCCCTTGCCGTATGCTGCTGGTCCAATGCCGTTGTGAGGGATGCCTGGCAGACAGCCTACCATATCAGCCCTCACTGTAAACAACCTTTCGCGGCATAAACGCTGCTCCACATAGGTTTCAAAGTAACCCGAGGTAATTTACACACAAATATGGACTTGACTCCTTCATTCGTTATGCTATTATACTACTGACTATTTTATCCATCAATAGATGTATGGATTCTTATCAGGTTTTTACCATGTTCTTTTGCCTGGTACAAAGCACCGTCAGCCGATTTTATCAGCAATTTAGTTGTGTTGATATCCTCGCTGATTGTACTGACGCCTATGCTTACAGTTACCTTGAATTCATCGAAATGATGATTCGCTACCCTTTTTCTAATACGGTTTCCAATTCTATATGCCCGAATGCTGTCCGTATAAGGCATTATAACTGAAAGCTCCTCGCCGCCATATCGCGCAGCGAAATCCATGCTTCTTACAGAATTGTTGATGATCTGGCCGATCCCTTTGAGGACCTCATCTCCTTTTGAATGGCCGTAGGTGTCATTGATTGCTTTAAAGTCATCGATGTCAATCATTAGAAGTGACAGTGGGAATTTATCCCTTTTTGACATGTTGAACTCTTTTTCCAGCACAACGTCAAAAACGTTGCGGATAAATAGATTTGTCAAGTTGTCAATCAATGTTGTCGATACGATATAACCGCTTTTCCCTTCTTCGATTATTTTGGGATCATGAAGGATCTTCTCGATATTCGACAAATAATCCAGTGCAGCTACGGTTATGCCAGCATCGCGGCCCAGCGTTTCGTTCAAATCATTCATATGGCAAAGAATCTTTCCCCACAACTCCTTTGATTTCTCTTCTGAAAAGAATTCATGGGTTAAAGACAAAAGGATATTGGAGTAAAGGTTTTTCTTGAATTCCTTTTCATATTGCTTGCGGGTTCTCTCGTTTTTTGCTATATAAATAATGTTTTTCAATGTGATCTCATTGTCTTCGATATCGACAATATCAGACATGTTCTCGTCTTGAAAACGTACGTCTTTATCATCCGTCATAGCCCCATAATCACTTCCATTCTATGCGTTTTCCCGTCATTTATCATTGTTATCGCATTCGTCTTTTGCAAAACCCCATCCAAAGTGGTGGTTTTTACACCTTTTTGAATGTGTTCCGGATTGAGTACCTGTATCTCATAGATTGTATCAACGAATCGGTATTTCATGAAGTAATCCGTCAAGCTTTTTGGAATACACGGATCCACAATCAGCTGATCGCCTGCCTTTTTAAAACCTAGAATGCTTTCCAAGCCGACCTTGTAGGTCCAGCTTGCAGAACCTGTATACCAGGTCCATCCGCCTCTGCCTGCATGAGGATAATTCCCGTATACATCCGCCGCCATAACATAAGGCTCAACTTTATAGACCGAGATTTCATGATTGGTTCTGGTATGGTTGATAGGATTGATAAGTCCGAAAAGCTCAAAGGCTTTGTCACCGTCTCCGAGTTTGGCAAAGGCTTCGACCACCCAATCAGCTGCGTGGGTGTACTGCCCGCCGTTTTCTCTAACGCCAGGCAAATATCCTTTGATATAGCCAGGTTCCAGATCGCTGTCATTAAAAGGAGGTGTCAGCAATTTGATCAGCCCTTCTTCCCTGTTCACTAAATACTCTTCCAGGGAATGCATAGCCATTTTCGCTCTCTTCGGGTCGCCTGCACCGGAAATTACCGCCCATGACTGGGCGAGAGAGTCAATCTGGCACTCACTGTTGTGCGCCGATCCAAGATCTTGCCCGTTGTCAAAAAAGGCTCGTTTGTACCAGTTGCCATCCCACGCAGAGTTATCTATGTCCCTGGCCAGGTCGGCACAGATCTTCTTGTACTGCATTGCCCTCTGGCTGTCCCCCATCAGCGAGCAGACCGGTATGAACTTTTGAAGCGTTGCATATAGAAACCATGCCAGCCAAACGCTTTCCCCTTTGTTGCCGTTTCCGACCCTGTTCATGCCATCGTTCCAGTCTCCGGTCCCCATAAGCGGCAATCCCTGGCCGCCAAAATTCAGACCGTGGTCCAGGGATAGGAGACAATGCTTGTAGAGGGTTTCCGTTTGGTCCGAACGCCTGGGGGCCATGTACTTTTCCTCTTCATCCGGTTTCAGCACATCATCTTCTACAAACGGTACCTGAAGGTTCAAAATCCCTTCGTCGCCTGTTGTTATAACATAGTCCGCTGTCACAAAAGGCAGCCATAAATAATCGTCCGATATCCGGGTTCTCATCCCTTTATCTGAAGGTTCATGCCACCAATGCAGCACATCGCCTTCCACAAATTGATGCTTTGCATGTTTCAGAAGCTGTTCCTTTACTATTTGAGGCCAAATAGGCGCAAGGGCAAGACAATCCTGCAACTGGTCCCTGAAACCGAACGCCCCACCCGACTGATAAAAAGCGGAACGGGCCCATAAACGGCATGATATGACCTGATACTGCAGCCAACCGTTCATCATGATATTCATGGACGAGTCAGATGTATAGACCTGGATGACCTGTAATTTGTCCTGCCAGAATCTTTTGACTTCGTCCAGCAGATAGTTGGCCTGCTCGAGTGATATGCAGGATCCAATGGTTTGCGTTGCAGCCTCCTTGTCGACTGCCGCACCAAGAACAAACACCAGATCTGCTGCATCGCCGGGTTGTATTTCCACGCTGACCTCCATAGCCATACAAGGGTTGTATCCCGCACCAACGGTATTTGACAGACCGGTTCTTTTCAGGGCACTCGGATATATGTTGCAGCCCGATTCAAACACCTCGTTCCGATTCCCCGTCACCGTCCTTTCAGGCAGGGAAGCATCCATGAACATGATTTGACCCTTGAATTCCTGGTTATAGTGGTTTTCGGCAACCAAGGTCCCCTTCTCAAGCTGTGAACTGATCAAATGGGCACCTGTCACCCCCGGTTCAACACCCATGACCGGCACGGCATAATACATGATCGAGAGACTTTTGACCCTCTCCCCTTCATTCTTGAGATGAATCAGGCTGATTTTGACAGCACCTTCAACAGGCACGAATTGTGTGAGCCTTTGATATAGGTCGTGGCTTTCATGCTGAAACTCTGTGTACCCGAAGCCATGTCTGATTTTGTACAGTTCTTTTTCCCTTATGGGCAGCGGTGTTGGAGACCATACGTTCAATGACTCGTCCCTGATATAGAAGGTTTCACCGGGCTGATCACTGACAGGGTCGTTGCTCCATGGTGTCAATTTGTTTTCACGGCTGTTGCCGCACCAGGTATACCCGCCACCTGATTCGGTTACGATGAATCCGAATGCCGGATTGGCAATGACATTGGCCCAGGGCGCAGGGGTCGTCTGGTCTTTTTCAAGCTGAATCAGATAGGAGGTTTCATCCTGGTCGAACCCGCCCAATCCGTTGGAAAAATGGAGGTTGTCTTCTTTATACATATAATACGTGGACGGTTTGACCGCCTGCTGACCGTCTGCGACTGCATCCCCTTCAATCAGTGGAAGCGGATTGCTTTGCGGTTCGATCGCCATCTGACTTCCCATCGTCTCCCCATTCCCTAATAGTATCAGACGGGCAACGGCAGACAGCAAATAGATGTCATTTTCAGCCATGCTGTTTTCATTAAGTATAAACACATCGCCCTGACCTCTTTGGGCATTGCCGGTCTGATTGGTGTATACGATGTCTTTTACCAAAGTGGATAACGGATTGCTGTAACTGTTTTCTTCCCGGATCAGGATTGCCAGTTCGACATTCAGACCCTTCAGCCGCCAGTATTCATGGGCCTTTAACACTTCAAACAAGATCTGGACTTCCTCGATATTGTCCAGGATGACCAGGACAATGGGATTGTCACCGGAAATACCGTAGGCCCACAAGGCGTCTTGTCCTTTATGATTGCCTTGAATATACGCGGTGCTTTTACGTCTTGTCGGGCTGAGGAATAGAATATCGGCAATCATGTTTTGGTACTTTTCCATATCCGCCGCCTTGATATTCAGGTACTTCGCCTCTACTTCACTCCTGGCCACAGCCAGCCAGAATGCCACATCACAGGTCTTGCCGGAAGCATACTTTTCAACCAATTCCATAATGCCCTCTTTGCTGTCAGCCACCATGGTCACAAAGGACACACGTATGTCTTCACCTGCTTCCAGATCCAGTTGGACACGCAAGCTCATAATAGGATCAAGCACGGCTCCTGTTGTATTAGATAAGGGCTTGTCCCTTTCAATCATGATCGGATTGCTGACATTGCGCCCCCTTCCGACAAACTGCATCCGGTCCGTTTCATATTGTATCTCGCCGCTTGTTTCCCCCCCGGCAACGGGCATGTGTGCGATCCACATCACTTTATCTTCTGCGCTTCTTGCTCTTCTGTTGGCGATAAGTGCCTTGTTCTCTGCGTTGAATCGGGTTTCAACAAACAGGTTGCTAAAAGCCGGATGTGCCAAATCACTGTTCTGAGTGGTTAGAACCACCTCGCAGTAGCTGGTGAGTTCAAGGCTGCACGGCGTTTCCCCGTTATTCTTGAGCTTGATTCTCCTTATCTCGGCGTTGTCACTGGAGGCGACAATCACTTCCGTGGTCGTTTCAATCAACCCATCCGTTCTTTTATAGACTGCCTTGTCCCCGGTAAATACAACCTCATAGCTGTCCGGCATCGTTTTGACAGGGCAATAAGTGGATGACCAGATTCGGTTTTCTTCCTTGTTCTTGACATAGAAAAATGTACCGTAGCCGTCAATGACCTGGTCCTGCCTCCATCTGGTCACTGCCATGTTTTTCATTCTACTGTAGCCGGTTCCTCTATCCGTCGTCATTACCGAGTAATTGCCGTTGGATAGGATATGGGCCGAAGGAAGCGGTTCGCTGATCCCGGTCAGCCGTCTGTAGGAGCCTCTGTCTTTATGCACCTTCCCTTTATAAGGCAATATTTTTTCCTTGCTTTCTTTGGTGATGACCACATTTATGGGAACACGCTCTTGCAGAAGTAATTTGGCGGCTTTCACGTGGGGATCTGCTGAAAACCTCTCTTGCATGATGTTGTTGTTCAAATAATTGTTGAGTGCCATCAGCGTCATCCCCTGATGATGGGCCATGTAGCTTTTGATGATGACCGGCTTTGAATCCATACCGAGTCGCTCCGGTGTAAAGTCGATTGATTCGTAATAGCCGTAAGGACCCTCCAGCCCTAGTGATTTGAGAACCTGTATATTGGCGAAAGCATCCGCAGGGGCAACCATC
>CAXXGE010000013.1:0-21757 GCA_963677915.2 Vallitaleaceae bacterium
CTCAAGGACCTGTATCATCGCACGCCATTGGTTCACACACCCCGCAACCATTATATATACAAGATGGTTGCAAGCCTTATATCTTCGCCCCATGCCAACGACCTAACGCTCAGTGAAGATGAAGAGCTACACGTCGAAGACTTCGCCTCAATGGATATAGAGGCGGATACACAGGCCATCCAGAACGATTACAGTCTGGAAATGCTCTTCCTCACTAAAGTTTCCAGCGGTGATGTTGACAAAGTGTCGGAACTGTTCAATGAACATATCAAGACACAGTACTTCACCCGTTTAGCGCCTCAGCAGCTGAGAACCGGCAAGAACAACGCCATCATCCTGACAACGTTGCTGTCAAGAGCGGCCGTAGCAGGCGGTGTCGAATCCGACCGCGCCCTCACGCTTGCAGACATGTATATCAACAAAATTGAGGTGCTTAGCAGCTTCAAGGAACTTCTGAAACTTGTAGAGATAATAGCCGAGAAGTTCACTACAGATGTCCTGCATCTTTCAACGATCAACCATGTCAATGTTATTAAGAACGCATCAAAATATGTCCACATGCATTTGTCCGAACCGATCAGGCTCAATGATGTGGCAGATTCGGTCGACCTGTCTCCGAACTATTTCTCCTCCCTCTTCAAGCGGGAGATGAAAATCTCATTCGCTGACTACGTGAACCAAACCCGAATCAAGGAAAGCCAGTTCCTGCTCGACACAACGAACTTCTCGATACTGGACATCGCAACCTCGGTCGGTTACAACAACCAGAATTACTTTACAACAATCTTCAGGAAATTCACCGGCATTACACCTAAGCAGTACCGGATGCGTTCAGCAAAATAACGCTGTGATTCCATATGATTATTAAAGGGATGTTGCCAAGGCAGCATCCCTTTTCATTTACATTTACTCGACAGCCACACCTGAATAGTAGTAGGTCAGTATTTCGTCATATTTATAGCCTTCCAGAGCCATGCCCTTGGCACCGGACTGGCTCATGCCGATACCGTGTCCCCAGCCCTCGCCTGCAAAAATGTAACTGCCGTTCTTCCCGCCGACCATCGGGTGGTTCACGATGTTCTCTGCCGAGATAACGATCACCTGTTCCGGTACCGTGAATTTCTTAACCGAACCGCTGCCACTGATGACATTGGCATTGTTGTAGGAGACTGTATCCATTTTCAAAATGCCGTTGATAGCGGTCTGCGAGGCTTGCGGTGAATAATCCGCTTTGAGAAGCTGGAACTTTCTGCTGTTCAGACCGAGCCAGTAGCGGATCGTCTCCTTCTCGAGGGTGTAGCTGCCTGAGGAACCTGTGATTTTAAGCGACAACGCTCTCCCTGCATCAGTGTAACCTTTAACCTCAATATCCTTGACAGACCCTATGCTGATTCCTTTCGATTGAAGGATACTTCCGATTTCGCTCCCTGTCATCTCAACGATCCAGGGATCTCTCTCAGGATCCTGCTCATATATATCCGGCACGCCTTTCAAGTACGGCACCGTTCCGCTCCAGACATTTTCACTGTTTTCGGTATGCCCGCCGCTGGATGCAAAGAAATAGGTGGGAATGACATTCCCGTTATAGTAGATCATTTCACCCACTGTGGCATCCACAGCATTGTTTGTCGACGCTTTCTCGACATTGCAGCCTTTGTAAACCTGCGAATAGACATCGTCACCCAAATCATACCGTTTGTTGGGGTATTTCGGATGTTCGAAAGCATAATAGGCCGCATAGGTTCTCGCCGCAACAGCCTGAGCCTTAAGGGACTCTTCAGGCCACGAAGGTATAATCTCTCCCGGCAGTACACCATACAGGTACTGTTCCATGTAGATGACATTGACAGCACTGACCGAGGCCAGACCGTCTCTGGCAATTTCCATAGTACCCCGGTAGCTTCTGCTGCCAAGGTCAAGGATGCCGTCCCCGATGTCGGTCGCAGCTACGCAAGGCATCAGGTTGACGGAATTTTCGAGCACAACGGCATAGGGGCCCGCCCCGTCCATCATGACCCTTTCACCGTTATCCTCGGTTTGGTAGAACTGAAATCCTGCCAATTCTGATGCCTTTGTCGTATAGGTCGAAACCGCATTCTTATCTTCACCGCTGTTACCCAGGTAGATGCGCCATACACCTATTGTTGCTGTTCCGGCGTAGGCTGGCAGCTCAAGGCTTCTGAGCATATTAACCACTTCCATGGCGTCTTCATAGACAGGAAAGCTGGCTTTCGAAATGCCTTTCATGCCTGGATAAGCTGTAAATTCAAAACCACTAGCCGAGCTGAATACCGCTTCACTTTCATAGATGCCATCGACCCAGTAGCCAATTTGCAGTTCATCATTTTCTATATGTATTGCCGGTATGTTTGTATATTGCCCCAGCAAGCCGATTTTCACAGTCTGCTGCGGCACCTCAGCACCGGTGCTGTAAGTCGCCATGACAATAAGCAGCGCCATGACAACGGAAAGTCTTTTAATCATAACTCAACCCCCTTACGCATATTATAAGGGGGTTGTGAATAAAAGTCCACAGAATGCCTCTGATTTAACCTCTTAATTTGGCTCCGAGTTCAAATTCAAGACCGTTCATGATCTTCTTCATCGCTTTGTCTATTTCCTTCTCCTTCAGTGTATGGTCGGCTGCGCGGAATGAAAGGGAATAAGCAACGGATTTATAGCCAGCTTCTATCTGTTTGCCTTTATAGACGTCAAACAGGTCGCATCTTTCCAGATAGCTGCCGCCTCGTTGACGGATCACCTTATCAATGTCGCCTGCCAGCACCTCATCTTTTACAAGCATCGCAATATCACGAAGTACTGCCGGATACTTCGGCACTGGTGTATAGACGTGGTCAAGAGAAGCAGCCTCTGTAATCACCGTCATATCCAGCTCCATGACATAGACCTTTTCGCTGATTCCGTAGTTGTCGCATACATCAGGATGTATTTCTCCGATAAAACCAGCATAACAGCCTTTCACCGTTACAGAAGCCTGTCTTCCAGGATGGAGGAATGCCTTTTCTTTCGATGGCGCGAATGCTGTATTATCAAGGCAGTTCAGTCTCTCGAAAAGCGTTTCCACAACGCCTTTGGCTTCGAAGAAGTCACAGTCTCCATAGAGGCCTACTGTCAGATTCACCTTCTCTGTTGGAAGTTTCTTCAACGGCACTGCGTCAGGTAGATATGTCTTTCCGATCTCATACAGCCTGACCATCTTGTTCCGCTTTGCATAGTTGTTGGACAGAGCTTCCATCATACCGTTGACGGTTGTTGTTCGCATGACGCTGAAGTCTTCACCAAGTGGATTGTCGATGACGATTGCCTTCCTGATGCCATCTTCCTCAGGCAGGTTCAGCTTGTCGAAGCTTTTCGGGCTTTCGAATGAATAGGTCATCGCTTCGTTGAAACCGTGGTCTTCCATGACCAGTTTAGTGATATCCTCTATCTTCTGTTCGAAGGTTTTTTTGCCCACTGTCGGTGTGCCTGACGCCAGGGTAACTGGAATCTTATCATAGCCATAGAGTCTGGCCACTTCCTCGGCAAGGTCCGCTTCTCTTTCAATGTCGGCCCTGAATGTCGGTGTTGTGACGGTTCTGTTGGCTTCATCGACTTCCAGTTCAAGAGATTTAAAATAACCGATCATCTGTTCCTCGGTGACGGACGTACCCAGCAGCCTGTTGATATTGTCCGGGTTGTAGCCGACGATATTTTTTTTCCTTTTGTTCTTGTAGACATCGATTGTACCTTTGAGCACCTTGCCGGCGCCGATCATCTCAGCCAGCTGGCATGCCCTGTTTATAGCCAGCTCCACATTGTTCGGGTCGAGGTTCTTCTCGAACTTCGTTGAAGCGTCTGTTCTCAGCCCGATTTTCTTTGAAGTATGCCTGATGCTGGCCGGTTTGAAATTTGCAGCCTCAAAAAGTATAGAGCGTGTATTGTCTTTGACTTTCGAACCTTCACCACCCATAAGGCCGGCGATACCGATCGGTTCATTCTTGTCAGCAATTACCAGCATGCTGCTGTCAAGAACCCTGTCCTCACCGTCAAGGGTCTTCATGATCTCGCCTTCATGGGCCCTTCTGACGATGATCTTGCCATCTTCCAGTTCCTCGAGGTCATAGGCATGCATGGGCTGTCCCATTTCCACCATGATAAAGTTGGTGATATCGACAAGGTTGTTGATTGGCCTGAGCCCTACCGAACGCAGTTTGTCCTGCAGCCACTTGGGTGATGGTCCTATATTGACATCCACCAGGACTTTCGCCATAAAGCGGGGGCACAGGTCACCGTCAAGCACATCCACCGAAGCGCACGTGTTGATATCGCCTTCGACTTCTGCATAGTTGATCTCAGGGAACTTGAACGGTTTACCGAAAGTAGCAGCAGCCTCTCTTGCAATCCCTATAATCGAATAGCAGTCCGCGCGGTTTGAGGTGACTTCGTATTCAACGACAGCATCACCAAGGCCAAAAAACGGCTTCACATCACTTCCAGGTTTCTGAGGTTCGCCGAAGAGATAAATGCCATATTCCGGCGCTTCAGGATAGTCTTCCCTGTCAAGGCCCAGCTCTTCGACTGAACAAAGCATACCATTCGATGCGACACCCCTTAGCTTGCCTTTTTTGATTTTAAGTCCCTCCGAAAGCTCAGCACCCGGCAAAGCCACAGGTACATAATCGCCGACGGAAATATTACTGGCACCTGTTACTATCTGGATGAGTTCTGCGCCTACGTCTACCTGTGTGACCACAAGCTTGTCCGCATCCGAATGTGCTTCGATGCTTTCAATTTTGCCTACGACCACATTGGTGATTTCCTCGCCTGTGACTTCATATGTCTCGACCTTCGTGCCGGACATGGTCATTGCATCGCAATATGTCTCGATATCACAGTCAATATCTACGTAATCTTTGATCCAATTCATTGGTATATTCATTGTTAGCCTCCTCCTAAAACTGCTTCAAGAAACGGATGTCGTTTTCATAGAAGAGCCTTAAATCTTCGATGCCATACCTGAGCATCGTTATTCTTTCAAGCCCCATACCGAATGCGAAACCACTGTAGATTTCAGGGTTGATACCGGACATTTCAAGCACCTTCGGATGAACCATACCGCAGCCAAGAATCTCGATCCACCCCGTCCCCTTGCACACTCTGCAGCCTTCACCGTCACACATGACACAGGATACGTCCACCTCGGCACTAGGCTCAGTAAAAGGGAAATAGTGGGGTCTGAACTTGACTTTGACAGAATCTCCATAGAGTTCCTTGATAAACTCCTCAAGGGCTCCTTTAAGGTCTGCCATCGTGATGTCCTTGTCTATGACGAGTCCTTCAATCTGATGGAACATAGGAGAATGTGTTGCATCCACTTCGTCGGAACGGAAAACCCTGCCAGGCGCAATGACGCGGATCGGCGGCTTTTTGTTTTCCATAACATGGACCTGGGTCGGTGATGTGGATGTCCTGAGGACGAAATCCCGGTTGATATAGAAGGTATCCTGTTCGTCCCTTGCCGGATGGTCTTCAGGAATGTTCAGCGCTTTGAAGTTGTAGTAATCCTCTTCTATTTCCGGACCGCTGGCGATCTGATAGCCCATACCGATAAAAATGTCTTTTATATCCTCAAGCACGACATGCATCGGATGCCTATGGCCCACATGCTTACGTTTTGCCGGCATTGTGACATCGATAACTTCCTCAGCCATCTGCTTATCGCGTTTCTTTCTTGCAATCGTATCTTTCGTTTCTTCAAGGGCTTTTTCGATGTTGCTTCTTACGTCATTGACCAGCTTGCCGATCAGAGGCCTCTCTTCAGCTGACAAGTCCTTCATGCCTTTCAAAAGCGCTGTCAGGTCGCCCTTTTTACCCAATACTGCCACTCTGATTTCGTCGAGCGTCTTCAAGTCAGAAGCCGCACGCAGTTTTTCGAGCGTTTCTTTTTGGATTGCTTCCAGTTTGTTCTTCATAGTACGTTTCCTTTCATGTTTATATAACAGAAAATAAAAAAGACCCCGTCCCCAGAAGGGACCGAGTCGCTCGGCGGTACCACCCTAATTCCTGTATTTCCATACAGGCACTTGGCTGTGCTTAACGGGCACTTGCGGCATCCCCTACTGAACGGTTCAGGGATGCAACTCGGGTGGGAAATTCTTCCCGCATCCTTGCCAAAGCGCCCTTTCAGCCTGCGGAACGCTCTCTCTGATGGATGATGCGTGAGTACTGAACACCGTCATCGTCTTTCATATTGAGTCTATTTTATCACAAATACTGATTTTGTCAAAGAAAAGAAAAACGGCTGCTCCATTGCGAAGCAGCCATAGGATCATACATGCTAATTATTGAACTTCTACTGTACCTGTGACATTGCTGATTTCACCTGCAGCATCTTTCAACTCCTGGGATGCAAAGTAGAGGTTTCCGTCGATCTTGCCTTCGCCTTCAAGGTTGAAGCCTTTTGCTTCCACATAGACATCACCAACGAAAGTTCCCTGAGCAATCGCGAAGTTCTCACTCTTGACTGTCAGTTTAGGTGCTGTGAGTGTGTAAGTCGCTGTGACGTTGTGATCAGCATCGGATGCGTAGAGTGCAAGCTCCCTTGCCACTTCGCCTCTGTTCTCGAATGCGCCTTCAACAACGATTTCCTTGTCATAAGTGATGTCCGCCGTTGCTGCTGCCAACCAGAAACCGTCGACGCCCAATGCTGCCGCCAAAACCGCGCCGTCATCAGTGAGGGATGCTGCTGTAACTGCATCTGGTGTTTCTTCCGTCATCTCTTCAGTCATTTCTTCAGTCATTTCTTCAGTTGCCTCTTCATCTGTTGCAGGCATTTCCTCTTCTGCCACCTCTTGAGTCTGCTCAGTAGCTGACTCATCGGTAGTTGCCGGCTCCTCTTTGCCGCCGCATGCCGCTAGGAGGCTCACTGCCAGTGTCATAACAAAAATCAATGAAAGTAATTTTTTCATAAGTATCGCTCCCTTTTCTGTATATTGTTAATTTAATAACATATTAATTATATCATATGGAGATTTCATTGCAAGGAAACATTATGAACAAAAAAAACTATGTGCTATAATTGATATGAAAATCCAAACTGCGAAGGAGGTTGTTCAAATGAGCCACATCCCTATGAGACAGTTTCTTAGAGAAGCTAAGGCCAAGCTTTATCAAGACGATATCACAGCATGGGCAGCCAAGCTTTCACTTTATCTTATGATGTCCATCTTCCCGATCATCATCCTGCTTGCAGAAGTCACTAGCCGGCTGACGCTCAACAATCCTGCCATCCTGATGCGTCTGACTGGTGTTCTTCCCGATGTCATCATCGACATCCTGTCCTCGAACGTTAGATCGCTGTCCGAATATCCATCCAAATCAATCATTCCTGTCGCTGTCATTATCTCGCTTTGGGCGGCTTCCCGGGGCACCGTAGCCATTGATGATGCCCTTGCCAAGGCATATGGCATGGAGAAGTCCACAAAATACATATTCAAAAGACTAAAGGCGATGTTCTTCACAGTCATCCTGCTTCTGCTGATTATCGTCGCGATTCTATTTATCGTACTCGGCAACAACGTGATGGATGCCCTGCTGCTTAAAGTGGAGCTGCCTGTATATGTGGAACTGATACTGGCATTTCTCAGGTATATGAGCGGATCCGTAATCGTCTTCATTTTCTTTTTGTTCCTATATAATATGGCACCCGGAAAACTCAGCTTTATCAGAGTCCTTCCGGGCACATTGTTTGCCAGCATCGGCCTTGTATTAATATCGGCAGTTATTTCCTTTTATGTGAAATACGCTGTAACGCTGACCTTTCTTTATGGCAGTCTTACCAGTGTCATCGTCCTGCTTATCTGGCTTTACGCCACCAGCTACATCATCATACTGGGCGGAGAACTGAACGCCATGAATCATTTCAATAAAGAGAGAAAAACAGAAAACAATCAATCTTCATCCATGACGACTTCGTCATAGAAATCGACGATTTTAGCCCATCTGGCCGTTCCGACATTTTTTAGTGCTGAACGCGGATGGGTATTCATTTGTCCTGTAATCATATACGGAATGTCATAACCCCACTCTATGCCTTCAGCCCGAAGTTTGGGAATGCCCTCTTCTATTATTTTGAGTATAGGTCTGATGTTGTATTTTGGATTTTTCAGGAATCCAAGAAGCAACTCGGTCGGACAGTTGCCAGCCCCCCTCCCAAGGCTGGAAATCGTTGAATCGAGCATGCTGACACCCAGCGTCAAAGCTTCGATTGTATTTGCAAATGCCAGCTGCTGGTTGTTATGGGCATGAATGCCTATGATCTTGTTGTACTTCTCTCCTATCGCCAGGTATTTCTTGGCAATGGCCCTGATCTGTTCAGGATAGAATGCCCCAAAACTGTCTACAAGATAGATACAGCCTACTTTTGACTGGCCAAGCATCTCCAGCGCTTCATCCAGCTCCCCTTCAGCTGCATGGGAGATAGCCATGATATTGATGGTCGTCTCGTACCCTTTTTCATGGAAGTCATTCATCATCTCAATAGCTGCCGGAATCTGGTGGATATAGCAGGCAGTTCTAATCATATCGATCACGCTGTCTTCTCTGGGCAGGATATCCTCTTTATAATTGGTTCTTCCAACGTCTGCCATGACACTTATTTTAAGCGGCGTATCATTGTCGCCGACAATTCTCCTCAGATCTTCCTCTGTACTGAACTTCCAAGGCCCGAATTCTTTCTCGTCGAATATTTTCTTTGATGCCTTGTAGCCAAATTCCATATAGTCAACGCCAGCTTCTATACATGCATGGTATACACTTTTGACAAATTCATCATCGAAGTCGCAGTTCGTCATCAGGCCGCCGTCTCTTATTGTGCAGTCCATCACACGGATATCTTCGCGGTATGACAATAGGCTCCCTTTTTTTACAATTTCTTCCAACATTTCCGTTCCCGCTTTCTAAATTAGATTGACGCATTCGCACTTTAAAGTCAAAATGCGTTATTGCTTTAAAGTGTAGCATTGAAGGTGCTCTCAGTCAAGTCCAAAATAATGAAACCATGCCGCCAAACAGATTATTTGCCCTTCTTGACTTTCTGCATATCGAGAATGACGGCGATGGAGAAGACCATTATTTTCAGTTTCCTGACGTCGATATAATACTTTTGCACATTGTTGTCAACTTTTTAATATTCAAGTCCGTTCAAGTGGCCAATCTGGATATCATATTAATATTCCTGCTGCACAATATTTACAAAATGATGTGTTTCATATGCTTCATTTCATTTTCCACTCTCATAGGCCACCGCTCCCAAAATAGTGTTCCTAATTAATAATACGCCGTCTAAATCCTTTTATTTAGGCATTTCCAAAGAATTATTCATTTTCTCAATCCATCCCGTCACAAAACATCCATTTTCACTTCTTGCAATTTTCTCGCTTCCAACTTGCAAATACCATATATCACACTATTGAAATACATTGACACGTATGCTATAATACCCTTACTGTATTTTAAGAGTAATATCTATATCGATTAGGAGGCATAAAATGGAGAAATCTTATGGCTTACCTGAGCAGCAAGGCCTATACGATCCCTGGTTCGAATCGGACAACTGCGGCGTCGGCTTTGTAGCGAATATAAAAGGTAAGAAGTCACACAGCATTATCCAGCAAGGACTTCAGGTTCTTGTCAATCTGCATCACAGGGGCGCGGTGGGTTCCGACCCGAACACAGGCGACGGCGCAGGTATACTTATTCAGACACCGGATACTTTCCTCAGGAAAGTGACTGCCGATCTTGGAATTGAACTTCCAACTTATGGCGAATATGGCGTGGGTATGGTTTTCCTTCCCCAGGAACCAACTGCACGTTATTTCTGCGAAGGCACTTTTGAAAAAGTTGTCGAAGAGGAAGGCCTGTCTTTCATCGGATGGAGAAATGTACCGATCGATGAAAAATCATGCGGTTTGACTGCAAGCGGTACTAGGCCAATGGTTCATCAATTGTTCGTAGGCCTTGGCGACTGCAGGATTGAAGATTTCGAAAGAAAGCTTTATGTTGTCCGCAAACGTGTTGAACATATTATAGAAGCTTCTCAGAGGGATTACACCGAGGCTTTCTACGTTTGCAGCCTTTCAAGCAAGACAATGATATATAAAGGCCAGCTTCTGGCCCACCAGATTCCGGATTTCTTCCTGGATCTTCAAGACGATGCCATGATCAGTGCCATCGCTCTGGTCCACCAGCGTTACAGCACGAACACATTCCCATCATGGGACCGCGCACAGCCATTCAGGTATCTTGCGCACAACGGAGAGATCAATACGCTTCGCGGTAATGTCAACTGGATGAATGCACGTGAAGGCGTCATGGAATCCGATGTACTTGGCGATGATATTAAAAAACTCTTTCCTATTATAGAGGAGTCAGGATCAGACTCGGCCAACCTCGACAATGCCCTCGAGCTTCTTCTCGCAAGCGGCAAGTCTCTTGCCCATTCTGTTGCCATGCTTATTCCTGAAGCTTGGCAGGGTCATGAAACCATGGACGAAGACAAAAAAGGATTCTATGAATACCATGCCGGCTTGATGGAGCCATGGGACGGTCCAGCTGCCGTCGCATTTACAGACGGCAAGCAAATCGGTGCCACGCTTGACAGGAATGGTCTGCGTCCTGCAAGATACCTCATCACCGAAGATGATATCTGCGTCATGGCTTCCGAGACGGGCGTGCTTCCTTTCGAGTCGGCTTCCGTTGTTAGCAAAGGCCGTCTTCAGCCTGGAAAAATGTTCCTGATCGACACCGAAGAAGGCCGCATCATCTCAGATGATGAGATCAAGAACACACTTGCGACAGCGAAACCATACAAAGAATGGGTTGAGAAGAACAAGATTGTCCTCGATGACCTTATTGTTCCTCATGATATGTCCCATCTTGGTTCAGACAGGCTTCTGCAGCTTCAGAAAATCTTCGGTGTCACTGAAGAGGAACTGAAGAAAGTCATCGCACCAATGATTACAACCGGCAAGGAAATCATCGTATCGATGGGTAACGATGCGCCTCTTGCAGTACTTTCCGATAAACCACAGCTGCTCTACAATTACTTCAAGCAGCTGTTCGCACAGGTAACCAACCCGCCTATAGACCCAATCAGGGAAAGGCTTGTCATGTCTCTCGTTCAGCTTCTGGGCGACCGCGGCAATATCCTGGGCGATATGGACGAAATGAGCGATGTCAACTTCATCGAACTGGCTAACCCCGTTCTTGAAAACGCCACCTTTGAAAAAATCGTTCACATCAACCATAAAGATTTCCGTTCCATCAAGATTCCGGCAGTCTTCAACACCGACAAAGGCGGCGAAGGCCTGAAGGAAGCTTTGGATGCGATGAACAAGCATGTCGTTGACAATGTCAATGCAGGCTATAACCTGATTATCATCTCCGACCGTACGGTTGACAAATACCACGCGCCGATTCCTTCACTGTTGGCTGTGGCTAGTGTCCACCACCACTTGATTCGACAAAAACTGAGGACGAAAGTCAACATCATCGTTGAATCCGGTGATGCGCGCGACGTCATGCATATGGCTCTTCTTGTTGGTTACGGTGCTGATGCAATCAATCCGTACATCGCTTTTGACAGCATTCACGAACTGGTTAAGACAGGCCTTTATACGTATGCTACGCCTGACCTCACTTACGAGAAGGCATGCTACAACTACACCAAAGCGCTCGGCGACGGCTTGCTGAAGACTTTCTCCAAAATGGGTATCGGTACACTCCAGAGTTACCATGGCGCTCAGATTTTCGAGGCAGTCGGCATCGGCGACAACATGATCGGCAACTACTTCCCCGGAACAGCTTCCAGAATCGGCGGCATCGACCTGGATGTAGTGGCAAAAGAAGTCATCATGCGTCATGAGTCAGCATTTAATACACTTAGGAATCCATACAGCTCACTGCTTGAGGGTGGCTCCCACCAATGGAGAAGAAACGAAGAGGACCATCTCTTCAATCCGGAGACAATCCATCTTCTTCAGCAATCCTGCAGAACGAATGACTATGGCATCTTCAAGCAGTATTCATCACTCATTGACAACCAGGCCAAGAGACTCAACACAATCCGCGGCCTGCTGAAGTTCAAACCCGCCACTCCGATTGATATCGATGACGTCGAACCACTCGAGAGTATCCTGAAGCGTTTCGCTACCGGCGCCATGTCCTTTGGCTCCATCAGCCGCGAAGCACACGAGAACCTTGCCCAGGCGATGAATGCCATCGGCGGCAAATCCAACTCCGGCGAAGGCGGAGAATCTGTTGACCGTCTCTATGACATGAACCGCAGATCCTCCATCAAGCAGGTGGCTTCCGGACGCTTCGGTGTTACGACTGAATACCTTGTCAACTGTACAGAACTTCAAATAAAAATGGCTCAAGGAGCCAAGCCTGGTGAAGGCGGACACCTTCCAGGCCATAAAGTATCCGAGGAGATTGGTAAAGTCAGACACTCGACGCCTGGCATCGATCTGATTTCCCCACCGCCTCACCATGACATCTACTCCATCGAAGACCTGGCTCAGCTGATCTACGACTTGAAGAATGTCAACGAAAAAGCAAGAATCAACGTCAAGCTCGTTTCAGAAGTCGGTGTCGGTACGATTGCAGCAGGCGTATCCAAAGCCCATGCAGACGTCGTCCTCATTTCCGGACATGACGGCGGTACTGGCGCGGCTCCAATCAGCTCCGTCAAGTACGCCGGACTACCTTGGGAACTTGGTCTATCCGAGACACAGCAGACACTTCTTCTGAACGACCTCAGAAGCCGTATTGTTGTTCAGACAGACGGACAGCTCAAGACCGGACGTGACGTCGCAATCGCCGCACTGCTCGGTGCCGAGGAATTCGGTTTTGCAACGGCAGCACTTGTTGTTTCCGGCTGTATCATGATGAGAAAATGCCAGAAGAACACATGCCCGGTCGGTGTTGCTACACAGGATCCCGAACTGAGAAGACTCTTCCCTGGCAAGCCTGAGCACGTTGTCAATTTCTTCACGTTTATCGCTACAGAACTTCGTGAAATCATGGCAGAACTCGGATTCAGAACTATCCAGGAAATGGTTGGACGTGTCGACATGCTTGAAGCCAACACAGAGCTTCTGCACTGGAAATCCAAAAACGTCAACTTTGACGCCATCCTTTACAAGCCTGAGCTGCCATCCCGTATCGGTACTTACTGCTCTCAGGATCAGGACCACGGCTTGGAGGACATCTTCGACAGACAGCTGATCAAAGACGCAGCACCTGCCCTTGAGAAAGGCGAAAAAGTCTACAAGGAATACAAAGCCAGCAACGTCCAAAGGACAGTCGGTACGATGCTTGCCGGTGAAGTTTCTAAAGTGACAAAAGGCAAAAGCCTGCCAGAAGACACAATCCACTACAAGTTCACAGGTTCGGGCGGTCAGTCATTCTGTGCATTCGGAACCGAAGGCATGACTTTCGAGCTCGAAGGCGACTGCAACGACTACATGGGCAAAGGCCTTGCAGGCGGAAAAATCATCGTCTATCCTGCAAAAGACGCTACATTCGTTGCTGAAGAGAACATCATCGTCGGTAACACGCTCCTCTACGGTGCGACTTCCGGTGATGTCTATATCAGAGGAATCGCAGGCGAGCGTTTCTGTGTCCGTAACTCGGGTGTCAACGCCGTTGTTGAAGGCGTCGGCGACCACGGCTGCGAATACATGACTGGCGGACGTGTGGTTGTCCTTGGCAAGACAGGCAGAAACTTTGCAGCCGGTATGAGCGGCGGTATCGCCTACGTTCTTGACGAAGAAGGCGATTTCGAAGACAAACACTGCAACTACCAGATCGTTGTCACAGAACCTCTTAAGGAAGCTGACGACATCGAGACTGTCAAGAGCATGATCGAGAAACACATCGAATACACAGATAGCGCCAAAGCGAAGAAAGTCCTTGAGAACTTCGATGCCAACATCAGCAAGTTCGTCAAAGTCATTTCGCCGGCCTATAAGGAAATATTGGCAAAGCGTGCAGCTGAAAAAGCTGCTGCAGCGCTCTAGGAGGTGCCGAAATGGGAAAAGAAACGGGTTTTAAAGAGTTTGCCAGAGACAACGGCAGCTACTTGGACGCAAAAGAACGTATAAGCAACTACAAGGATATCTTCGTCCCTGTCGACGAGCCGGGTATCCGTACGCAGGCGGCCCGCTGCATGGATTGCGGCGTGCCATTCTGCCAATCCAACTGCCCACTGGGCAACATCATCCCCGACTTCAACGATTTGGTCTACAACGCCCAATGGAAAAAAGCCGTGGAGACGCTTCATATTACAAACAACTTCCCGGAATTCACAGGAAAGATCTGCCCTGCTCTTTGCGAAGGCGGCTGTGTGCTTGGACTTATCAAAGATCCAGTCACTATCGAACACATCGAGCTGGCTATTGCTGAAAAAGGCTGGGAAGAAGGCTGGATCAAGCCAATGCCTCCTGCAGTCAAGACCGGCAAAAACGTTGCAGTCATCGGTTCCGGCCCTGCAGGCATGGCAGCTGCCCAGCAGCTTGCCCGTGTCGGCCATACCGTTACACTCTTCGAAAGAGGTGAAGCCGTTGGCGGAGCCATGCGTTTCGGTATTCCAGAGTACAAACTCCCCAAGAGCTATATCGAGCGTCGCGTCGACCAGATGAAAGCAGAAGGCGTTATTGTCAGAACGAATACCAACGTTGGTGTTGACGTCACTGTCGATGAACTGAAGAAAAAATTCGACGCAATCTGTCTGACTGGCGGTTCCACAGAACCAAGGGATCTGACAATATCCGGACGCGAACTTGACGGCATCCATTTCGCAATGGACTTCCTGCCACAAGCCAACGCCCGTGCGCTTGGCGATCGTATTACCGGCAAGGAAATCAATGCCAAAGGCAAGAAAGTCGTCGTCATCGGTGGCGGTGATACCGGTTCAGATTGTATAGGGAACTCACTCCGTCAAGGCGCTGTAGATGTGACTCAGCTTGAGTTGCTTCCAATGCCTCCAAAGGAGCGTGACAACTCTCAGCCATGGCCAGTATTCCCAAGGCTCTACAAGACTTCTTCATCCCACGATGAGGCTGAAGCAGCACTAGGCAGGGATGTCAGAAACTTCTGTGTCGGCACAAAGGAATTCCTGGGTGAAAACGGCAAAGTCACCGGTCTTAAATGTGTCAAGCTGGACTGGGTCAATGAGAACGGCAGATGGATCATGAACGAGATCGAAGGCAGCGAATATGTTATCGAAGCTGACCTTATCCTCTTCGCCATGGGCTTCCTCCATCCAGAGCACACAGGACTGCTTGACAACCTCGGTGTCGAATACGACCCACGCGGAAATGTAGCGACCGACGACAGCTACCAAACTTCTGTTCCTGGCGTTTTTGCAGCCGGCGATATGCGCAGAGGTCAGTCTCTCGTTGTTCATGCGATTGCTGAAGGCAGAAAACTCGCCAAAGAAGTTGACGAGTACTTGATGGGCAATACATTCCTTAGAAGTTCACTATAACGATGCCATTCCGGCAAGTGCTGAATACAGTACTTGCCGGCTTTTCGGATAAGATAATTAATTTTTTCACAATTTCTGTATATTTGTTTTGATTAAGTACATGAATCGTGTTAGAATATATCCTGAATGCAAATGCAAAAATTATTATGTGGAAGGAGATACAATATGATTTACTCACATGAAGTAGAAAATATGTGTACACTTGCAAAGGGACCAAAGCACGGTCCGGCCCCAATTCCTGAAGAAGGAAAATGGGTTAAAGCATACGAGGTAAAAGACATTTCCGGCCTTACTCACGGTGTTGGCTGGTGCGCCCCTCAGCAGGGTGCATGCAAACTTACCCTTAATGTTAAAGAAGGTATCATCCAGGAAGCGCTGATCGAAACAATCGGCTGCTCCGGTATGACACACTCCGCTGCTATGGCTTCAGAGGTCCTTACTGGCAAGACAATTCTTGAAGCTTTGAACACTGACCTTGTCTGCGATGCAATCAACGTTGCCATGAGGGAACTTTTCCTTCAAATCGCATACGGCAGAACACAGACTGCTTTCTCCGAAGGTGGTCTGCCAATCGGTGCCGGCCTCGAGGACCTTGGCAAAGGCCTGCGTTCACAGGTTGGTACAATGTACGGTACGAATGCTAAAGGTACACGTTACCTTGAAATGGCTGAAGGTTATGTCACGAAAATGGCCATTGACGAGAACGATGAAGTCATCGGCTACAAATTTGTTCACCTTGGAAGAATGATGGAAATGGTTGCCAAAGGCATGACTGCCAACGAAGCCATGGAAAAAGCGACTGGGCAATACGGCCGTTTTGATGACGCCGTCAAATTAATCGATCCAAGACACGAATAATATAGAAGGAGGACATCAGAATGCCATTATTTGAAAGCTACGCAAGAAGAATTGGTCAGATTGAACCTGTACTTGAGAAATACGGTTTCGGTACTTTGGAAGATGCAAAGCAGCTTTGCCTCGATAGAGGTGTGGATGTTCATGCGATCGTCAAAGAAATCCAGCCTATATGTTTTGAGAATGCACTTTGGGCATATACATTGGGTGCTGCTATCGCACTTAAAAACAACATTTCTGTTGCAGCTGATGCAGCGGAAGTCCTTGGAGAAGGCCTTCAGGCTTTCTGCATCCCCGGCTCCGTCGCAGACCAGCGTAAAGTTGGTATCGGCCACGGTAACCTGGCAGCTATGCTGCTTCGCGAAGAAACAACTTGCTTCGCATTCCTTGCAGGCCACGAGTCCTTTGCTGCCGCTGAAGGTGCCATCGGTATCGCTAAATCAGCCAACAAAGTTCGTAAAACACCTCTTAAAGTCATCCTGAACGGTCTTGGAAAAGACGCTGCTTACATCATCTCCAGAATCAACGGTTTCACACATGTAGAAACTGAGCTGGACTATGCTACAGGCGAGCTTAAAGTCATCAGTGAAAAGCCTTTCTCCAAAGGTGAAAGAGCTGCTGTCAAGTGCTACGGTGCTGATGATGTTGTTGAAGGTGTTGCAATCATGCATCATGAAAAGGTTGGCGTTTCCATTACTGGTAACTCAACCAATCCAACAAGGTTCCAGCATCCGGTAGCAGGTACTTACAAAAAAGAATGCGTCCAACAAGGCATCAAGTACTTCTCCGTTGCATCAGGCGGTGGTACTGGACGGACGCTTCACCCTGACAACATGGCTGCAGGCCCTGCTTCCTACGGTATGACAGATACGATGGGAAGAATGCATTCGGATGCCCAGTTCGCTGGTTCATCATCCGTACCTGCCCACGTTGAAATGATGGGACTTATCGGCATGGGCAACAACCCGATGGTTGGTGCATCCGTTGCCGTTGCTGTTGCTATCGAGCAGGCAAGCAAATAAGCACATAATAAGATTTGCATATAGATACACTAAAAGAGACCAGCAATGGTCTCTTTTGTATTTGAACGCTTTAATTCTGTGCCTATTTGTCTGCATCGACAAACCAGCCAAACTTCATTTCTTCCTGATAATGGGCTGTATCGCTCATCATCTTGAATTCCACCCTGTCCCCTTCCAGCTCGATTTTCGTCAGGCTGGCAGGGTAAATGTGCGGTCCGTCCCAGAAGGTTTCCACAGTGCCCTTCCTCAGGTAGTTCATCATGCCTTTGAGAATAATGGCATGAGCAACGATCAGGATTGTCTCGCCGTCATGGAGCTTCTGCATCTTCCTGACAAAGGCCCCTGCCCTTTCCTGCACCGATTCGAAACTCTCTGTCCCTTCCATATGGAACTTGTGCGGCTCATTCCAGAAATGATTGTAGTCGTCCGACTCGTTTTCCATGACATCCTCAATCAGACGCCCTGTCCACTGACCGATATTTATTTCCTTCAGTTCGTCTGCAGGAACGATATCCACGTTATGGAAAGCATTTATATTCTGGGATGTCACCATTGCCCTTTCAAGGGGACTCGAATAGATCCTGGCTATAGGCTCATCCTTCAGCCTTTCAGCAAGCCAGAGGCTTTGATTGATGCCCAGCTGGGTCAGCGGAGAATTGTGATGCCCCTGCATCCGCCTGACCGTGTTCCACTCTGTTTCGCCATGACGCGTGACAATCAGCTTCAGCATAGTCTACATCGTCTCCGGTTCAGGATACTCCTCGCCGAATGTCTCAACTGTCACAGAAACCATGATCTGTGGTTCAAATGGCATATCGGAATGGTTTCTTTCTACCGATACAATTCTGTCAGCTTCTTCCATGCCTTCAATCACTTTTCCGAAAGATGCATATTGTCCATCCAGATGAGGTGCCTTGGCTACCATGACAAAGAATTGGGAGCCGGCTGAATTCGGATTCATCGCCCTTGCCATGGAGAGGACGCCCCTGTCATGCTTGAGCTGGTTTGTGAAACCGTTGCCGCTGAACTCACCTTTGATGGAGTAGCCCGGATTGCCCATGCCTGTGCCGTCAGGACATCCGCCCTGGATCATGAAGCCGGGGATGACCCTGTGGAAATTAAGGCCGTCGTAGTAGCCTTTCTTGACCAGTGATACGAAATTGTTCACTGTATTCGGAGCGATTTCAGGGTACAGCTCCGCTTTCATTGTATTGCCGTTTTCAAATGTAAAAGTAACTATTGGATTTTTTGAAGCCATTGTCTTCTTCCTTTCTTTTCATTAGATTCCCGATTATTATACCATATACTTTCTGATGAGAAAAGGAGACCGAAGTCTCCTTTCCCTACCCTATGAGAGGTATCTATCTACTATTCATCAACACCGTATTTTTTAACCACATGGCGGTAGAAATTGTATCCGCCCATCAGGTTTCTAGTCTTGTAGCCATTGGCATTCAGGATGCTTGTTGCGATGTATCCCCTGATACCGACTGCACAGTAAACAACGATTTCCTTATCCTTAGGCACCTCGCTCAGTCTATCCCTAAGTTCATCGACAGGGATGTTGACTGCACCGTAGATGGATCCGTAGCGCACTTCGCCTGGTGTTCTGACATCCAGAATCACCACTTCATCACGGTTGAGCTGGGAGATCTCTTCAGGCTTTATAACACCCATCTTGCCCGTAATTGTATTTTGTGCGACAAATCCGAGCATATTGACCGGGTCTTTTGCCGAGGAGTATGGTGGCGCATAAGCCAGTTCAAGGTCTGTCAGGTCCTCAACATTCGCACCAAAACGTATTGCTGTTGCGATGACGTCGATACGTTTGTCTACGCCGTCTTTACCGACGCCTTGAGCACCCAGCACCCTGCCGTCCTTATCCCAGACCATCTTCAGTGTCATGGACGCAGCGCCAGGATAGTAGCCTGCATGGGAACCGGGAGAAATAATGGAAATGAAGTAGTCTTTACCGTACGCTTTCCCTGTTCTTTGCAGCATTTTTTCATTCTGTCCTGTTGAAGCTACCGTGAAATCGAAAACTTTGGCAACGGAAGTGCCCTGTGTGCCTTTGTAATCATCGTCGATACCGGCTATATGGTTGGCAGCGATACGCCCCTGCTTGTTTGCGGGACCAGCCAGCGGTACCATTGTATCTGCGCCAGTCACAAAATCGACGACCTGTACAGCGTCACCGACAGCATAGATGCTTGGATCGCTTGTCACCATGTTCCTGTCGACGATGATACCGCCGCGCTCATTCATTGCAAGGCCGGCATTCTTGGCAAGCTCGCCATTCGCCCGGATGCCGATTGCAAGCATAACGATGTCGCTTTCAATCGACTCGCCGCCATTCAATACAACATCTGTGACAACACCACGGTTTGCGAATTCCTTGACGCCATTGTTCAGGTACAGCTTGATACCCAGTTTGTCCATGTGGGTATGTACCAGCTGCGCCATGTCAAAGTCGATTGGGGCCATGACTTGAGGCGCCATCTCAACAAGGGATACCTGCAGGCCAAGATCATGTAGGTTCTCTGCCATCTCTATGCCAATGAAACCGCCACCGATGACCGTTGCAGTTCTCAGTTCGTTCTCAGTAACAAATTCCTTAAGTTTGTCCACGTCAGGAATATTCCATAGCGTGAAGATGTTGGAACTGCCTATTCCTGGAATCGGTGGTTTAAGGGGTGTTGAACCAGGAGAAAGAATGAGTGTATCGTAGCTTTCTCTGTATACCGAACCATCTTTGAGATTCTTGACTTCCACTTCCTTGGCATCCCTGTCTATCGAAACAACTTCGTTGCTCACGCGAACATCCACATTAAAGCGCTCGTTGAAGGATTCAGGTGTCTGGAGCAAAAGTTCATCCCTGTCTGTAATGGTACCGCCAATATAATAAGGCAGACCGCAATTTGCAAAGGAGATATACTCTCCTCTTTCAAACATGATTATTTCTGCAAATTCATCGTTTCTTCTCAAGCGCGCTGCTGCGCTGGCACCGCCTGCGACACCGCCGACGATCAGAATTTTCTTAGCCATTGTAAGTCTCCTTCTTTGATTTAATATGTAGATAAGCATTTTATAATATTGTTATATTGCAATATTACAATACCACTATCCTATTGTCAACACTTTAACGCAAAAGATCGAAACTTTATGAACACTGCTTTATTTGGGCTGATTACATATCCCGTTTGTCATAACCGTAATTCTTCAGATGGAAATCACTGTCACGCCAGTCCTTTTTCACCTTGATCCAAATCTTGAGGTTCACCTTGGTGCCCAGGAGATGTTCGATATCAAGACGCGCCTGTGTGCCGATTGTCTTCAGTTTGCTGCCCTGCTTGCCGATAATCATACCCTTGTGGGAATCCTTTTCACAAACAATGGTCGCATCAATATCCATAAGCTTCCCGTTCTTTCTGTCCACCATCTGGTCGATGACCACAGCCGTACCGTGGGGAATTTCCTGCTGCATGTTCAGGAGCACTTTTTCCCTGATCAGTTCAGCTACGATCTGTCTCTCAGGCTGATCGGTCACCATGTCTTCAGGATAATACATCGGACCTTCTTCCATGTACTCCAGAATCTTATCCAGAAGCATATCCGTGTTTTCACCTTGCAGCGCTGAAATGGGGATGATCTCCGCAAAGTCATGCATATCCTTGAATGCATCGATGACTTCAAGCACCTTCCCCTTATCGACTGTATCCACCTTGTTGATAATCAGGAAGATCGGTGTCTTGACCTGCTCCAGCAGTTCAGCAATGAAGCTGTCACCCTTGCCGATGACATCGTCCGGTTCCACCAGCCACATGACCACATCCACCTCGTTGAGTGTCGTGATGGCTGTCTTGTTCATGTATTCGCCAAGTTTGTGCTTGGGCTTGTGTATCCCAGGCGTGTCGATAAATACAATCTGCCCGGTTTCCTTAGTAATGATCGTTTGAATACGGTTGCGTGTGGTCTGTGGCTTATCCGACATGATGGCGATCTTCTGTCCGATCAGATGGTTCATAAGCGTTGATTTCCCAACGTTCGGACGCCCTATGATTGTTACGAAACCTGATTTGAAATTTTCCTGCATTAAATCTCCTCTTTATGCGTATCTTTCATCGTCGCTGCCGTTTTCAGCAGTCAATGGCTGGAAGTCGGCCAGCTTTGTTAGTTCCAGCTGCTTTTTCTCAAGATTGCTGTTTGCAACCGAAAGCATCAGTTTCACCCTGTTCAGCTGGTTGACTTCGCTGGCGCCAGGGTCATAGTCGATCGCCGCAATATTCGCGTAAGGGTATTTCGACTTGATCGGTTTGATCATCGACTTGCC
>CAXXGE010000014.1:0-21447 GCA_963677915.2 Vallitaleaceae bacterium
ATCATTGCCCAGAAGTCTGGCATCGACTTCATAATCGATGTCGTTATCCATATCGAAATCTTCGAATTGGGATACACTCATTTCTTCACCGTTCTATGAATATTTCAATATCGGTGTCAAAAACATATTCCTCAGCATTTGACGATCCGTCAGGAATGATATCGACGCTGCCATTGTCATCGAGATTTGTATCATACTCAAGTTCACCCTCGAGCTCATCGTAGAAGACGACTATCCTGTCAACAACACCATCATCAAGGCGGACCCTCACTTCCAGTCCCAGATGCTTGCTTTCAAGCTTAACAAGCTCATCTTCAGCATCGTCGCACGGATTGTCGATCAATATTTCAACATTGGTGTCGATGTCATCAAATGTCGTTTCATCACCATTGTGTTTCAAGGTTATTTCGTCCAGCCTTGAACCGTCATAATCGAATGATTCAAGCTGGCCTTCGGTATCAGGCTCTTCTTCGTCAAAGGATATGCAAAGTTCGATCACAGTGCCGTCACCAAGAAGTCTGGCATCGACTTCATAATCGATGTCGCTATCCATATCGAAGTCTTCGAACTGGGATACACTCGTTTCTTTGCCGTTCATGAATATTTCCATATCGGTGTCAAAAACGAAGTCTTCAGCATTCGGCTTTCCGTCAGGAATGATATCGACGCTGCCATTGTCATCGAGATTTGTATCATATTCAAGTTCACCTTCGAGCTCATCGTAGAAGACGACTATTCTGTCAACAGCATCATCTTCAAAATAAGCCTTCACTTCAAGTCCTATATGTTTGTCTTCGAGCTCATCCAGTTTGTCTTCGGCGTCATCACTGCAGTTGTTACCGATCTCGATGATCACATCTTCATCAATGTCATCGAATTCATCGGAATCAACTTCAATCCAGTCAAGCACATCATCATCATAATCAAAGTCTTCCAGTGTACCCGTAACCCGGTCTTGGTTATCGTCATCCTTATCAAATCCAAAAGGAAAGTCATAGAGGTTGAAAATCCTGTGCATCAAGACAGCGCATTCGGCTCTTGAAAGTGCTTTTTTTGGCTGGAACTTATGATTGAAGCCTATCATTAGACCTCTTGATCTCATTCTGTATACATACCACCCGTATCTGCTGTTGATTGAGTCTGCATCCTCGAACCATTCCTCCAGAGCTTCATAAGTATCCTCGTACGCATCCTTTCCTTCCAGAGCTTCCATTATGTACATAGCTGCCTTTTCCCTTGAGAGCGATGCATTCGGTTTTAAATTCCTGATTGTGTCTTCATTGAGTATACCTTCATCCCAAGCCAGAGCTATGTAGGGGATCATCCATTTAGGAGGTCTTCCGCCCATGTACTCATCGGGCAGTTCATCATAACTCTCGTCGTAGTCTTCAAGTTTGTCCTCCAGGTCAAGCATTCGAATCAACATGACAATGATTTCAATTTCCTTTGTTGAACGCCTAGGAGAAAACAGACCGTATCCTTCTCCTCGGATTATGTTATACTTGGCCAATGATAATATCGAGTTCCTTGCCCAGCCATAATCGTCAATATCTTTAAAGTAACTTGAGTAGTTGGCTTTCCAGCTGTTTTTGCTGCGGTTGTTGTCTGCAAAAGATGTCGGCGCCGTTATGCTGACGATGAGCATAATGGCTATTGTAATCGGAATGATTCGTCTCATAACTTACACCTTCCTTCTATACTAATTATACCATAATGATGTATACTATTAGATAGCTAAAAATAAGGGAGATACAACAAATGAAAAAAAGAGGCTTTCAAATTATAATAATTTTTTGCTTGATATTTAGCTTAGTGAACATGGCTGCTCAACCCATTTCGGCAGATACAACCAGTTTTTCTGATGTGATGGATACAGACTGGTATACTGAGAATATTGCTGTTTTAGTTGAGGAGGGCATCATCGCAGGTTTCCCAAATGGTACTTTCAGACCAGGCGACTATATGACTGTCGATCAGTTCATTAAGACGATGGTGGTTGCACTGGGCTACAACCTGCCGAATGGTGAGAGCTACTGGGCGCAAACATATTTGAACAAGGCAAGGGAACTGGCACTAATTGATTTTAACGAATTCAGCACGCAAGCTTCTGCTGAAAAGATAATTTCAAGAGTTCAGATGACCAAGATATGCGAGAGAACCCTCAAAGTATTGGAGGGTGAGAAGACCTATACACAGACAGCATATATTAAAAATATAGCCACAGACAGTTTGAGCATTGATGCAACCGGATTTTCTGAGTATGTCTATCATATGTGGGAAGCCGGCATAATAACGGGATATCCTGACGGAAGCTTTAAACCCTATGAGCCTTTGAGCAGGAGCGAAGCTGTAACGGTCATCAGGAGAATTATTGATGGTGGGGAAAGAAAACTAATAGTAGAAGATGATCAGCCAAACATTATGGCTGAACAGGCTATATATGAAAACATGATTGCCTTAAAAAATCAATATCCAGAAGGAATGACTTGGACAAACGATAACTACTATGCCTGGCAGGGTGGTATTTATAGTGGAGGCTATGGATGCATGGGTTTCGCCTTTTTGTTAAGTGATGCAGGATTTGGTTCCCTGGAGGCACGAAAACACACAGATTTCAACAATCTTAGGGTTGGAGACATTTTGCGGATCAATGATGATACGCATTCCGTAATCATACTGAGTATTCATGAAACATCAATTATCATAGCGGAAGGCAATTATAACAGTTCTATTCATTGGGGAAGAACGCTATCTATGGAAGAGGTCAAAAGTGAAGGGGATTATGTTTTGACGAGATACAATTAAATATGTGCGAAGTGTTCGTTGTCGTATTCGCTTGACAAATGAAAGCTATTCGAATATGATAGGAAAACGTAGACGTACAGGAACAAGTTGCTGAAAACTATTTACATGAATACGGAATACAAATATGCGAAGAACGATTGACCAAAAGAAATTAGAAAATGTGTTGGAGAGAAGCGGCCACAGCTTTTTCGATTTAGCTGAAGTATTAGGGATATCACACAAGATGTTGACTGATAAAATCAGCGGTAGAAACAATCTGGACTTTTTGTATAATGAAATGGACACAATAAAAGAACGCTATTCTTTATCAGCACAGGAGGCAATAAGCTTATTCTTCCCATGATGCATATACTGTTTAACTATGAAGCTCTGACCAATCGGTTGGGGCTTTTATCATTTCATAAGAAAGGTTGTTTTAGTCGATGCGAATCATGTATAATGGGCGTTAGGTGATACATCATGGAAGAGAGCGTGAAGACGTTGTCGGCAGACAAAGAAATAAAGATCCTTTCCGATCCATACAGAGTACGGATAATGAACATTTACAATGGAAGCAGCAAACCTTTGACGGTGAAGGAAGTGGCGGTGGCCATGAAGGAAGAGCCGGCGAAGGTTCATTATCATGTAAAGAAACTCTTGTCCATTGATGTGCTTGAACTCGACCATATGGAAACCATCAACGGCATCCGGGCCAAGTACTACAGGCTTGCAAAAAAGTCGGCCCGTTTCGAGTTTTCAAAGCAGCTGAGCGAGTTCAAGGAAGAGATGCACAAGGCCTATATTGGTGGAAATTCAGGCTGTTACATGAGGGAGAGCTGCTGTTTCGATATAGAGACATTTGAGTTGGTGAATGAAGAGATTAGGGGTATCATACAGAAATACAAGCATCAAGGCAACAACAGCAATAGTCAGTACAGCGTCTTTTTCGGAGCTGTGCACAAGTAAGAACTGAAAGGACAATCATGTTAAAGAATAAGATAGAAGAGCATCAATCAGGCATTCTCCTCTACGGCATCACGCCGCCGAAGGAGAACAACACGGAAGAGAGAATCAAGGAGATTTCAGAAAAACATATAGCCAGAATCGAGCAGATGGACATAGATGGCCTGATTCTGTACGATATCCAGGATGAATCCGACAGGACGAAGGAAGAGAGGACTTTCGAATTTATCAGAACGGTGGATCCGTCCGTTTACAGCCATCGCTACATGGGAAGCCTCGATGTGCCGAAAGTGGTCTACAGATGTGTTGGGAACTATACGCAGGATGCCTTCAAAGACTGGCTCGACAGCAATACGGACGACTATACAGTCTTCGTCGGTACGGCCAGCAGGAACCAGAAGGTGGAGCTGAAGCTTTCGGAAGCCTATGATATGCGCCTTGAGCACAGCCCTTCCATGTTCCTTGGCGCTGTGACGATTCCGGAAAGGCATATCGGCCATGGCGATGAACATAAACGTGTCGGCTTCAAAATGGAAAAAGGATGCAGCTTTTTCGTATCCCAGGCCGTTTTCGACCTGGATGCATCCAGGCAGTTCCTTCAGGATTATGCCGATTACTGCAGGGAAGAGAACGTGAAGCCGGTACCCATTATTTTCACCTTGACGCCGTGCGGATCGGAGAAGACGCTGAATTTTGCCAAGTGGCTGGGGATTCATATTCCGGATGAGACTGAGACTATGCTGAGGCATTCGGAAGACATGCTGATGAAGTCGCTGGATATTGCAGAAGAGAATTTCAAGGAACTGATTCAGGCAGGTGAGGCACTTGGCATACCGGTCGGCTGCAATGTAGAGAGCATCTCGATCAGAAAAGTGGAAATCGATGCATCGGTGGCGCTGACGAACAAAATCGGCGATTACCTTAAGCAGATAGGGCTACGTTAGGAAAGAGGCGAATACATTTGGAAATATTACTATATATCGGCATTCTGCTGGCGAAAATTGTAGAAGTGACTTTGGCGACTACCAGGATTGTACTCATCACAAAAGGTGAACGTGTCAAGGGAGCCTTTATTGGCATCTTTGAAGTCACTATATGGTTAATCCTGATATCGACAGTGTTGAGCAATATAACTGAGGAGCCGATCAAGTTGGTCATGTATGTGCTCGGATTCTCCATCGGCAATTATGCCGGTTCTCTGTTTGAAGAACGCCTGGGTGTGGGTACGACCCGGATCGAGGCGATTGTCAGAATCGAGCACGGCAAGGCTTTGGCGGATGAGCTGAGGAGCAGGGGCTTTGCGGTGACAGTCATCGAGGGTCAGGGAATGAACCACATGCGGAACGTATTGATTCTTCATGTGCCAAGGAAAAAAGCGAAATCCATCATCGACGACATCAAGCGGTTCCAGGAGAATGTGGTGGTGACGGTGAATGAAGTGAAGCCGATTTATGGCGGTTTCGGTATTCTGAAAAAATAACGCGGATGTGAAAAGAGGTGGATCAAGTGGAGGGTGATCTGAAAAACATTTATGCCAGTGCAAGAAAAGAAGGCTTAAGGGAACAAAGCCGCTTCAAGGCAAGGGGCTGGAACAGTCATGTGCCGGTGCTTGATTCGCTTATGTCCAGGGACGAGATACTCAATGAAGTCTCCCTCGGTTTGATGGAAGTGCCGATTTCCAAAATAAAGGGTACGAAGACGGCGGGACGAAGCAGTGCATTGGCGCCAAACTTCATGCCGGTACTGGATGAAGACACTGAATTCGCTGCAAAATGGGAGACGCTCTACGCATCCCATGAGCTAGAGGGCATAAGGGACCCTATCAAAGTATACGAGTACCTGAACTGGTTCTATGTCGAGGAAGGCAACAAACGTGTGAGTGTCCTGAAGTTCAGCGGCGCTGCGACTGTTCAGGCCTATGTGACGCGTTTCATTCCCAAGTACAATGAGGAAGATGCGGTCATCTGCCTATACTATGAGTTTCTGGAATTCTACAAGAACACAGGCATCAACTATATCTGGTTCAGGAAGAAAAAGGTTTTGTCAAGCTGTACAAATGGCTGGAGAAAAACGGACTGGATAATGAAGAAGGATTTAAAACCCTGAAATCGATTTATTATGCGTTCAGACGGGCTTACAAAAAATTAGGCGGCGATACTTTTGACTGGACAACGGGAGAAGCGCTTGTTAAGTACCTGGATGTCTACTCCGGTTATGAGGAAGAAGACAGGAACATTGAAGGGAACCTGGAGAAGATGTGGTCAGAGTTCAAGGTTGACAGCACCAAAGAGCTGACGAACCTTGAGACCGGGACAGACAGTCTTGAACGCAAGCCCATCCTTCCGTCGATGTCGGGTTTTCTAGGCAAGAAAAAAATCAGGATTGCTTTCATCAACATCAGGAAGCCGGAAGAGTCGGAATGGATTCAAGGCCATGAGATGGGACGAAGGCATTTGGAAAATGTTTTTGGGGATGCGGTGGAGACGGAGGCGGTCTTCAATGTGCCTGAGTCAGAAGCGTCTTACGCTTTCATTAGGGAAGCGGCTGAGCGGAGCGATGTTGTGTTCACCACATCGCCGGCCTTGGCAAGCACGACGCTGAAGGCTTCGCTTGCGTATAAAAATGTGAAATTCCTGAATTGTTCGGAAAACATGTCCTTCAGACATCTGAGGACGTATTACGGCAGGATGTATGAGGCGAATTTCCTGGTGGGTGTAGCGGCAGGATCCATGACAAGAAGCAACCGGATCGGCTATACGGTAACCTACCCGATTCCGTCAGTGATCAGTTCGATCAATGCCTTTGCGCTGGGTACCCAATTCGTGAACCCGTATGCGGAGGTCTTCATCAAATGGGTGGATAGGTCGAATACCTGTGACCAGAGCTGCTACAAGGTGGACAGCCAGCTGAAGGATATGGATGCCGATATCGTCTTTCACCAGGAATCATCCAACCTGAGCGGCGAGAAGAACCGTGCAGGACTTTATTTCCTTGATGACCTTCAGCAGGAAAACGGTGGGGACGCGTCGCTAAAACGTATGGCCAACTCTGTTTGGAACTGGGGTATATTTTACGAGAAGATAGTAAGGAACATTATCTCCGGCAACTACAACAGGATCAACAGCATCTGGTCTCCCGACGAGCAGGCTATCAGCTATTGGTGGGGCCTTGACACAGGTGTTGTGGATTTCATGTATTCCAAATCCAAACTGCCCCAGTCGCTCGCGAAGACGGTTGATTTTGTGAAAAACGCAATTCAGGAAGGCTTGCTCCATCCTTTTGACGGACCCATTGTGGACCAGAAGGACAATCGGCGGGTTGAAGAAGGTGAACGGCTTTCCAATGAGTCGATTATGCAGATGGACTGGTTTGTGAAAGGGGTTTTCGGATCGATTCCAAGTGTGGATATAAAAGGAAACACCCATTCGCTGTTTGAACGTTTGGGTGTCAAGAAGAAGTACTGATTACAAGACGCTGCGCTAATGATAGTCGTAGTGATCGAATAAGCTGCTTACGAATCGGGAGAGTTTGCGCCCTGCTTTTAAGATAGGATTCCGGTTTGGTATATACGGCCAGGCAGGCGCGTACATATTTGGTTTGTAGTCGAGAATATAGTGGTCATAGCCATTGATGACGGTTGTGTCGCCGGCCTGCTGGATGCGTTTGGCTTTTCTGCTGTAGCTAAGGTGCTGATGGCCGTGGAGGAAGTAGGAGGGCTTGTACTGCGCAAGCAGGTCGTTGAAGGCCTGGAATCCTCTGTGGCAGAGGTCATCACCATCACCAAGGCCTTTGGCGGGCGCGTGGGTGACGAGGATGTCAAAACCGCCGAAGCGTTTCAATTCGCGTCTCAGGTTCTTGATTCGTTTTCTCATCTCTTTTTCCGTATACTGGTTCTTCCCGTTGTTGTACCGGTATGAACCGCCAAGACCAAGGATGCGTAATCCGTTTACGACCAGAATCCGGTCCTCGATGCTGTCACAGCCGAGTGGCGGGTTACGGTCATACCTGTCGTCATGGTTGCCGTGGACATAGAGAACAGGCGCCTTGATCATGGTGACAAGAAAAGACAGGTAGCTGCTTTTCAGGTCGCCGCAGGAAATGATCAGCTTCACATCTTTGAAGTTTTCCGGATCGAAATGGTCCCATATGTAATTGGATTCTTCGTCTGCCACCAATAGTATTTTCAAAATCTTATATCCTATCTAAATGAGATGACAAAATTATAGCACGAAAAGTGTAGGAGTGCCACGGGGACGGACCTTTTTGGCACGGTTAGAAGACCAGTGCCAAAAAGGTCCGTCCCCGTGGCACTCCTGAACAAAATAAACAAAAAGAACATAATGCTACTAAAAATTGACAAATATTTATCAATCCTATACGATGATTGAGTATAATTTGGTAATATCCTGGAGGATTTTATGTTGCACAGGACATACAAAATCGTATTGGGAGGGCTGCTTGCGATGGTGCTAACCGTGGCCGGATGCTCTAAACTTTCCAATACGACTACAACTGAAACAACAAGTGAAACAACAAGTGAAACGACAACAAGTGAAACAGCAAGTGAAACGACAACAAGTGAATGGAACACAGACGTCTTCGAAGATTCAGACTTCATCCTGGGAACGATTGTGACAATCAAGATCATGACCAATGGATCCGATGAACTTCTGGACAGGTGTTTCGAGCGTCTGGTTGAAATAGAGAACGCCATGTCGGTCAATATCGCCGACAGCGATGTTTCAAAAGTGAATGAGGCAGCAAGGAACACGGTGGATGGATACAGCGAGCCGGTAAAAGTCGGCGAGGACACCTTCAATGTCATCAAGACGGGCATCCAGTATGGCGACCTGTCCCAAGGGAACTTCGACATCAGCTTCGGCCCGGTCATCGATTTATGGCAGATAGGTACGGAAGATGCCCATATTCCTGAGGCGGTGGATATCGACAATGCCCTCCAGCTGGTTGATTATCAAAATATCAGGCTGGATGAGGCGAACATGACCGTTTCAATAGAAAAGGACATGAAACTCGACCTTGGCGGCATTGCGAAAGGTTATGCCGCAGATGCGGTGGATGCGATCCTTGATGAAGCGGGCGTGACCAGGGCAATTATCAACCTTGGCGGCAATATCAAGATCGTTGGAGAAAAGGAAGGCGGCGATGCATTCAAGGTCGGCATACAAAATCCTTTTAACGAGAGAAACACCTATTTAGGCATCGCCTCGGTAAAGGACAAAACAGTCGTCACAAGCGGAGACTATGAGCGTTACTTCGAAGAGAACGGCGTCCGCTACCACCATATTTTCGACAAAGCGACAGGCTGGCCCAAAGTCACCGAGGTCAAATCCGTATCGGTCATCACGGCCCGGTCCATCGACGCAGACGCGTTATCCACAATCCTTTTTGTATCTGATATTCAGGACGGTATCGACCTGGTCAATACACTGGAGGGCGTGGAATGCATATATGTAACAAAGGACAAAAAAGTCTATCAATCCAGTGGAATGGCCGAGGCAATGTTCAAGCTGACCGACGACAGTTTTCAACTGGTGAACAATTAGCATAGCGTTCTCCTATCTAGAGAACGCTACACTAGAGATTGGAGCGAAGAAGAATGGGTGGTAAAAAGCACATTGTTGTGCTTGGAGGTGGCTATGGCGGTATCCTGACGGCCAAGAAGCTTGCCAAAAAGTACAAAAGAAACGATGACATATCGATCACTTTGATTGATAAGAACACGTACCATACAATGTTGACAGAACTCCACGAGGTGGCAGCGGGCCGTGTGCCTGAGGAAGCCATCAGGATTGATTTCGACAAAGTGTTTGCAGGAAGGAAAGTCAACGTCGTCCTGGATGAAATCAGCGGCATCGATTTCGAGAACAAGGTATTGACAGGACATGTGGAAAACTACAGTTACGACTACCTTGTCCTGGGGACAGGTTCCAAACCGACATTCTTCGGATGCAAAGGCGCAGAGGAGAATGCACTGACACTGTGGTCCTACGAGGATGCACTTAAGATCAAATACCGCATCCTTGAAGCTTTCGAAAACGCAAGTGTCGCCAAGACGCCTGACATGAGGGCGCATCTTCTTACATTCGTTGTAATCGGCTGTGGGTTTACCGGTATTGAAATGGTAGGCGAGCTGGCAGAGTGGGCAGACAGACTGTGTGTCAACTTCAACATCCCAAGGGAAGAAGTCAACATCTACGTCCTTGACCTTCTGCCGAGGGTGCTGCCGAACTTCAAGGAAAAATTGATCGTCAAGACGGAAAAGCGCCTTGAGAAAATGGGCGTTCAGGTCATGACCCATTCCAATATCATCGAAGTGAAAAAGGATGCTGTCTGCATCGAGGGCAGAGACTGCATCAGAACATATACAACAATCTGGGCGGCAGGTGTAGAGAGCAGTGACATCATGGAAAGTCTGGATGGTTCAAAAATTACAAAAGCACCAAGGAACAGAATCCAGACGGATGCCAATCTTCGTTCCGTCGATTACAAAGACGTGTTTGTCGTCGGTGACAACATCTTCTTCATTCCTGAAGGGGAAGAGCGCCCGGTACCTCAGATGGTTGAGAATGCCGAGCATTCATCACATCTTGTCGCACACAATATCATTGCGGATATAGCTAACCATAAACTGAAGGAGTACCATCCGGTATTCCACGGTGCGATGGTCTGCATTGGCGGACGCTATGGCGTGGCCCAAGTCGGCTTCCCGGGATCGCAGTTTGTCACTTCCGGATTCTTCGCCATGCTTATCAAGCATTTCATCAATATTGTCTACTTTATACAGGTGCTGGGCTTCCATAAGGTCTGGTCCTACATGCGCCACGAATTCTTCCATGTGGAAGACAGGAGAAGCTTTGTCGGCGGACACTTCTCCAAGCGTTCACCGAACTTCTTCCTGTTCCCGCTCAGGCTCTTTGTCGGTGCCATGTGGCTCTTCGAGGGCCTGGCCAAAATAGACAGGGTATTTGCCGATCCAACGGACATCTTCCTGATTCCGTCAAAAGTGGTTACATCCGGCGCATCCGAGTGGGTGGAGGAGACCGCCGAAACGGTGGAAACGGTGGCTGCATGGGGTGCACACCTGCCATTGCCTGGCTTCGTGGAAAGCATAGTCAACTGGTTCCTGACTTTCCTTGACAGCGCTGCGCTGCCTGTCCCGGGATGGATTCAGAGCATCGTGGATTCGTCCATGAATGTCATGTTCTACCAGTCAAGCGGAGAGTTCACATCCCTTGCTGCGGTGTTCCAGACCGGCATGGTGCTTGGCGAAATCGCTGTCGGAGGGCTGCTGCTGCTGGGACTGTTCACGGCACCTGCATCAATCCTGTCCATCATCATGGGACTGATGATCTGGTCGTCCGGTATGGCACCGGTCGAGATGCTCTGGTATATGGCTGCCGGCGTCGCACTCATTGGCGGAAGCGGAAGCACGCTTGGGCTTGACTACTATGTACTGCCAAAGCTGAAGAAGGCTTGGATGAAACTGAAATTTGTAAGGAAATGGTATTTCTTCACATGATGAATCTGACTGAACAGTTGGAACAGGTAAAACAGAATATTTTAGCTCAGACAAAATCGGGCGATGCCTTGCTCGACGGTTCTTTCGACTATCTAGCAGCGACGGGCGGCAAAATGCTTCGTCCATCGCTGCTCCTGATTGGCAGCAGACTCGGCAAGTCGTATGAAGCTTCGAAAGAGAAGCTGATCGATCTGGCTACGGTGGTTGAGACCATCCATCTGGCCACGCTGATTCATGATGACATCATCGACGAAGCGAAGATCAGAAGGGGCAAGCCTTCCATCCACGCCAAATACGGCCAGTCATATGCCGTTTACATGGGGGATTATCTGCTGAGCAGGTGTTTTCTGATGGTGGTGGATCTGGATATCGACAGGGAAATTGGCAAAGTTCTTGCTAATACAGTCTCAAGACTGTGTATCGGCGATATGACCCAGAACCAGATGCGGTACAGCCTGGAAATGACGCCCAGGAAATATGTTCGAATCGTTTCCGGCAAGACAGCAGCGCTTTTTTCTGCATCGCTAAGCGCAGGCGCTCAGTATACGGGAGCTGAAAGGGACACAGTCATTCAACTGGCTAAAATCGGTTATGCTGTCGGTATGGCCTTTCAGTTGATCGATGACCTCCTCGACTACAATGGCGATGCGGCCATAATTGGCAAGGAAGTGCATACAGATGTCTTAAAGGGTTACTACAGCATGCCGGTCATCTATTGTCTGAACGATGACAGCCGGGAATCCACTGAGCTTAGGGCGCTTCTTTCGCGCGGAGCAGACAATGAATCGATTGACAGAATTTATGAAATTGTGAGAAATTCAGGAGCACTTGACAGGACAAAAGCGCTTGCATTAAAGTATAGTAAAAGAGCAATGAAATGGATTGGACAGCTGCCGGAGGGAGACACAAGAGACATGCTTAACGAGCTTGTACCCAAGCTGCTTTCCAGAATCAGCTGAATGGAATGCGAGGATTGCGCATGCATAACATGGTTGACATGGGGCTTAAGAGGCTTGCTTCTTTAGCCCTTTTTATCATTCTGCTGCTATTTGCATGCAGCGGTGAAAAAGAGGCAAAGTACATACCCGGCTCCTATGAAAACGTCGGGGAAGGCTATTACAGCACCCTTCATGTGCGGGTGACGGTGGATGCGTATAAAATACAATCCATCGAAATCCTTTCACATGAGGAGCCGCAAATTCTAGCTGACATCGTCTTCGAGAAACTGCCGCCGAAAATCATAAGAAAGAACAGCGCGGATGTGGACATCATTTCTGGTGCGACCTACACGAGCAGGGCGCTCCTGGATGCGGTGTCAAAAGCGCTTGAACAGGCGGAGGTGGCAAATGATGAAGCTGCAGACTAAAATCATTCTGGTCGTTTCAATGGTTATTGTCGGTGTCGCCGGTGCCATATCGCTGGTTTTCTACAACTTCATCAGCAATTCAACGGAAGAGCATATGGCCCATGGCGCTATGGATATGTCAAGTGTGATCGCCAACGAACATGAAATATCCGAAAGACTGTACCAGAAAATGCGCGACGGCAGCATACAGGAAATCGTCGAGGAAATCAGATCCAAAAGCAGATACCAGTATATTATTGTCATGGATATGGACGGCATCCAGTACTCCTATCCCTATGAGAGCGGCCTGTACAAACACTACAAGAATGGCGGCGAGGAAAAGGTGCTTCAGGGAAGCGATGCCTACTTCCTGGCAGACACAAACCGGCTCATATCAGCTATTAGGGTGTTCCAGCCCATTTATTATAATAACGAGCAGGCAGGCGCCGTCCTGATTGGTCTTCTTTCGGATGAAATCCAAAAAGAGGTAGACAGTGAGATTCAGCATCTGGCTGGTCTCGTGATTGGAGCGCTGGTATTTGGAATTGCCGCCGCGATTCTCCTTTCTCTTAATATCAAGAAAGCCACTTTCGGTCTGGAACCCAAGGAAATAGCGGTTCTGGCAGGTGAAAGAGACCTCATTTTGCATAGCATTGAAAGAGGTATTATTGCTATAGACAGAAACGGCAAGCTTCTCTTTAGAAACAGAAAGGCCAGTCTGCTGCTGGATATGCCGACGGATGAGGATGTCACGGTTAAAGTGAGCGAATCGGCGAAGGCGGTCTATCTGATAATGAAAGAGGGTATAGACAGCGAACAGGGCATCGAGAACGAGAAAGTGATTCTTGGAAACGATAGGCCGCTCCTTATCAGCGTCTGTCTTATGCATGACCACAGCGGAAAAGTGACAGGTGCCGTTGCCAATCTGGAAAACATGACACAGGTTCAGGCACTGGCGGAGGAACTGACAGGGTACCGGGCGCTGGTCGATTCCCTCAGGGCCCAGAACCACGAATTTATGAACCGGCTGATGACCATATCCGGACTGATACAGCTGGGGGAGAAAGACGAAGTGCTGTCCTATATCACCGACCTCTCCAGCAGGAACAGCAGACTTCAGCATCTGCTTAGCGAGCAGATCAGGGACAATAAAATCGCAGGGCTGCTGCTGACAAAATACGCGGCATTTTCCGAAAAGAAAGTCAATGTGTACATTAACGATGAATCTTCGCTGACAGGACTGCCTGCAAAGCTGACGACGGATGAAGCGTGTTCGATCATAGGCAATCTTCTGGACAACAGTATGGATGCGGTCCAAAACAGCGATGACAAGCGGATAGACATTTTCATCAGTGCCGATCGGGACCACTTTGAACTGGAAGTATACAACTCCGGTCCTGAAATTGATGAGGAAACAGCCAAAGGCATTTTCGAGAAAGGATTTTCGACCAAAGGGGAAAACAGGGGCTACGGCCTCTATATGGTCAAGAATCTAGTGGAGAAAGCCGGCGGCCAGATAGAGCAGGAAAACGACAAAGGAGTGAGATGGCATGTCGATATCTGATGAAATAAAAGTGTTCATTGTCGAGGACGACCCGATGGTGCAGCGGATCATAAAGGAATTCATTCATAAAGTGACCGGCTTTACTGTCGCGGGAACTGCCAAGGACTATGATTCGGCGCTGGACTCACTGCAGAGTGTAAAGGTCGATCTTGTCCTGCTCGACATCTATCTTCCTGGCGGTCTTGGAATCGATCTGCTGAAATGGATCAGGGTGCAGGACTACGATATGGATGCTATTCTGATTACGGCCGATACGAAGACATCCACGCTCGAGAATGCGATGCGATATGGCGCTGCGGACTATCTGATCAAGCCGTTTTTGTTTGAACGGTTCGAGGAAGCACTTGAAAGGTACAGGTATAACAAGAGCAGAATCAACCACAGCGACGTGGTCAGCCAGGCCATGGTGGACCAGGTGATTAATGCGAACAAAAAGCATACAGCAGATGAGCCAAAGAACCAGACGGCCGAGTCGATTCTCAGTTTCCTTGAAAGCAACAGTGCCGAAGGATACACCTCCTCTGAGGTGGCGAAAGCACTTGGGATCTCCAGAATCACTGCCAGAAGATACCTTGAAGAAATGGAGAAAAACGGCAAGGCGGTTTTGGAGCTTTCCTACGGTGGCGTCGGCAGACCTCAGAACAAGTACCACTATGTTTTCAGGGAGGAAAGCGAATGACATTGTCCCGCCACTGTGTCATAATATAAGGACATTTAACACTTTAAGGAGTTCAAATTATGAAACCAATGGATTTCGCCTTGATGGCAGCGGTTCTTCTGGCGGCTGCAGGGCTTTTCCTCTTCAATACATCCCAACTGCAGGAAACCACCTCTGACAGCCGTGTGGTGATCTACAAAGACGGCGCTGAGATAGGATCCTACCTGCTGGGTGAAGACAGGACGGTTACCGTCGGCTCTGTAGAGGACGGTGGCTACAATATCGTACAGATTCAGAACGGTGTGGTCAATGTGATTGAAGCCGACTGCCATGATTCGGTATGTGTGAATACCGCCGCCATCACAAAAGTGGGTCAGTCCATTGTATGTCTGCCCCATAGGATCATCGTCACAATCGAAGGCACGGCTGACGCCGGGGGAGGAGACGAGATCGATGCCATTTCACAGTAACAAATTGAGAAAACAGATGATGATGGCATTGCTTGTCGCCATTGCTTTGGTGCTCAGCTATTTCGAGAGATTCATTCCGCTGACGTTCATCATGCCCGGACTGAAGCTCGGACTTGCCAACATCGTCACACTGATCGGCCTGCTTATATTCGGATGGTTTGAAGTGCTGACAATCGTTCTGATCCGCGTCACGATGATGGCTTTTTTCACAGGCTCGATGATCAGTTTTTTCTACAGCCTTGTCGGCAGTCTGTTCAGCCTGACCGTCATGGCACTGGTGCTCAGGTCCGGAACGAAAATGCTGTCCCTTGCCGGCATCAGTGTGCTTGGCGCTGCAGCCCACAATACAGGTCAGGTAATTGTATTGGCGTTTATTACCGGCAGTCTGAAAGTTGCTTTGTGGTGGCTCCCTTTCCTATGGGTAGCAGGTCTTGTCACCGGATTGTTTACAGGCTTGATAGCCCTTAATTTTCATTCCCACTGGCTGAAAATCAGGCCTCACCATTATTAATACGAGAACACTAGGAGCAGAACACAATGGAAAAATTACGTCTTTACGGTTTCAACAACCTGACCAAGACCCTTAGTTTCAACATATATGATGTATGCTATGCGGATACGGAAGAAGACAAGAAAGGCTATATCGAATACATTGACGAGCGGTACAACTCCGACCGTTTGACGGACATACTCAAGGATGTGACCGATATGATCGGTGCTACCGTCCTTAACGTGGCCAAACAGGATTACGATCCCCAGGGGGCAAGCGTCACAATGCTGATAGCCGAGCCGCCGCATGTCGTTGGACACCTTGACAAGAGCCACATGACCGTCCATACCTATCCCGAGAGCCATCCTGACCAGGGCGTTACGACGTTCAGAATGGATATCGAAGTGTCCACATGCGGTGAAATATCACCTTTGAGCGCGCTCAATTACCTGATCAATGCCTTCGACGGGGATATCATCATCTGTGATTACAGGGTGCGCGGCTTTACCAGGGACATGAACGGTCGCAAGCATTTCATGGACCACAGGATAGAATCGATTCAGGACTACATCAGCGAGGAGAATCTGAAGCTCTACAAGGGCATCGACACCAACTTCTATCAGGAAAATGTCTTCCACACGAAGCTCATAGTCAGGGAAAGGCCGCTTGATGACTATCTTTTCGCATTGGATGAGAAAGACCTTGCGCCTGACCTTAAAAAGAAAATTCAGGACAAGCTGGACTGTGAAATGAAGGAGATTTTCTACGGCAGGAACTTCGAACAGCACAAATATTAGAAAGGTGCATCATATGGATCTTTGGTTTACAGAACCCCATACGGAAACGTGTGCGTTTACAATAAAAGTGAAAAAACAGCTGCATCACGAAATTTCCCCGTTCCAGAGAATTGATTTTTTCGATTCCTATGATTTTGGCGTGTTCTTCACCTTGGACGGTTATATGATGGTGAATGAGAAAGATGAGTTCATCTACCATGATATGATTGCCCATGTGCCGAAAGCCGTCAATCCCGGGATAAGGAAAGCCCTGGTTATCGGCGGCGGCGATGGCGGATCGGTCAGGGAGCTGCTCCGGTATCCGGATATCGAGCGGGTCGACCTGGTGGAAATAGACAGACGGGTCGTTGAGCTCTGCAGACAGTTCCTGCCTTCGACAGCGGGTTCGCTGGATGATGACAGGGTGCATATCCATTATGAAGACGGTGTGGCCTTCGTATCCGGGAAGGAAGATGCCTACGACCTGATTCTGGTGGATTCCACGGACCCCATTGGACCCGGGGAAGGGCTTTTTACGGAGAGCTTCTACAGGGACTGCAAGAAGGCGCTTAAGGACAATGGCATCCTGATCAACCAGCATGAGAGCCCCTATTATGAAAACGATGCAAGAGAGATGCAAAGGGCACATGAAAAACTGAAGAAAGTATTCGAAGTCTGCGAGGTCTACCAGTTCCATATGCCGACCTACCCGTCGGGACACTGGCTCTTTGGTTTCGCGAGCAAAGGCCTTCACCCTGTCAGGGATATGGATGCATCCGAGTGGGAAGCCTACGGACTCAAGACGAAATACTACAACACAGCATTGCATGCAGGGGCTTTCGCCCTGCCGACCTATGTCAAGGAGATGCTAGATGAGAAGTGTGGAGATTGAAAAGCTTTACCGACATGACGATAAAAAGACTTACCATATAGACATTGCCCTGGACTATTACAGGGATATATACAGTGATTGGGATTTCGCACCTTTTAAGAACAGGGACCTGGACGATGACCTGATCGACTTCATGATGGACTGCTCCTATGAGATTCCCATGAAATACAAACTTCAGGTGGACTTCTTCCTGCCCAGGGAAATGGAAGATGCCTTAAGGGAAAAAAGATCCATCCAAGGATTCAGAAACTATTTCAAATATGCCTTGAGAAAAAAACGCAGGTCGAGGCACTCGCTTCTGGCAAGAACGCTGATGTATTTTTTTGCGGGTGCTGCTTTTCTGGCTGGCGCCTACCTCCTTCAGGGCGTGCTCGATAATACATTCCTAACTGAAATGGTCAGGGAGGGCATGTTCATCGGCGCCTGGGTATTCATTTGGGAAATCTGTACCATCCTGTTTTTCCAGCTGGCAGATATCAACAAATGGGTCAGACACCTCAAGAGGCTGGCCGATGTTCAGATCAAGTATCATTATTTAGACAACAATAGGGGAGATGGCCATGTCCAACGCACTGTCAGTCAATGATATCACGGTTCGCTATGGCGATGTTGTGGCGCTTAAGGATATCAGTTTCAAAGTCGGGAAAAACACATTGTTCGGCATCATCGGTCCCAATGGCGGCGGCAAATCCACGTTGCTGAAGGCGATCATCGGATTAGTGAAGGTTGATGAAGGGAAGATAGAATTCCAGGAGAATCCGAAAATCGGCTACGTACCCCAGTCGACTGAGTTTGACAAAGGCTTTCCTATCCTGGTCAGGGATGTTGTCATGATGGGGAGCCTGCGTTCTGTGAGGCCGTTCCACCGCCACAGCAAGAAGGACAAGGAAAGGGCGGCATCGATCATGCGCCTTTTGAATATCAAGGAACTGTCGGATAGGCAGATCGGACAGCTGTCAGGGGGTCAGATGCAAAAGGTGCTTATCGCAAGGGCGCTGATGAGCGATCCGAATATCCTCGTGCTGGATGAGCCGACAGCCGCCGTGGATGCGGATTCAAAAAAGGAGATCCATCAGATTCTATTCAAGCTGAAAAAGCGCATGACGATCCTTCTGGTAAGCCATGACATGGATGATTTGAGCGACTTTCTGGATCAGGTGCTGTGCGTAAGCCAGACTGCCCACTATAGCGGCGGAACGGCCTATGAGTGTCCTGTCAGGATTTTTGTTGAAAGCGAGCAGCAGCATCACGCCCATGACCACAATGGAGACAGCTTATGATAGAGGCAATACTAAACTACGCATTTATGCAAAATGCATTTCTCGCCGGTATCCTGGCCAGCATCGTGTGCGGCATCATCGGAACGGTAATTGTCGAGAAACGGCTGGTAAGCATGAGCGGCGGCATCGCTCACACATCTTTTGGCGGGATTGGACTCGGCTATCTGGTGGGCATCGAGCCGATTTTCGGAGGGTTTGGTTTCGGCTTTCTGGCGGCTTTGAGCATAGCCACAATCAAACGCAAGACGAATACCTATACGGATACATTGATCGGTATCTTCTGGTCGGCCGGCATGGCGCTTGGGATTCTCTTCATCGCCATGATGCCAGGTTATCCGCCGGACATGACGTCCTATCTGTTTGGCGATATACTGACTGTCTCATCGACCTATGTCCGCATGATGCTGGTCCTGACAGTGATGATAGTTCTTGTATTCGCCATCTTCTTCAACTACTGGAAAGCTTTTCTTTTCGATGATGAGTTTATGATGGTGCAGGGTATGAATGTCGTCCTTTTCGAATACATCCTGTACATCATGATCGCCCTTAGCATTGTCCTTCTGATCAAAGTGGTTGGCATCATACTGGTTATTGCTTTGCTCACCATACCGCCGGCCATTGCCAAGCTCTATTCCAAGGACATGAAAGGCACCGTTCTTGCAGCCATAGGCGCTGGCATCCTTCTTACTGCAGGGGGCCTTGTCATCTCATACTATTCTGACATCCCGTCCGGCGCGACGATTATACTGCTGTCGGCGGCAACATATCTAACAAATGCACTAGCACATCGTACACTGATGAAAAGGAGGCGTTGACATGATAAATAATTTGATCAATTGGCTTGGAGATCTGCACCCGGTAATGCAGGCGCTGATGGCAACTTTGTTCACATGGGGCGTGACAGCCCTTGGCGCGGCTATGGTGTTCTTTTTCAAAACAATCAACAAAAAAGTGCTGAATGGCATGCTTGGCTTTGCTGCCGGCGTCATGGTTGCAGCCAGTTTCTGGTCCCTTCTTGCGCCTGGTATCGATATGGCGGAGGAAATGGGTATGAATCCATGGCTGACGGTAGCTATCGGTTTTCTTGGCGGAGGCGTTTTCCTGTATCTTGTGGATGCGACACTTCCCCACCTTCATATCGGAGAAGACAGGAGCCAGGCTGAGGGTATCAAGACACATTGGAAAAGCAGTGTTTTGCTTGTCATGGCAATAACGCTTCACAATATTCCTGAAGGTCTTGCTGTCGGTGTTGCATTCGGCGCTGTTGCCTACGGTATACCTTCTGCATCCCTTGCAGGAGCGGTTGCCCTTGCCATCGGTATCGGTCTGCAGAATTTTCCTGAAGGCGCTGCAGTCTCCATTCCACTTAGAAGACTCGGTGTAAGCCGTACGAAGTCATTTATGGCGGGGCAGGCCTCCGGCTTTGTCGAACCGATTGCAGGTGTTCTGGGCGCAGCCCTTGTCATTGCCATGAGGCCGATTCTTCCCTATGCGCTGGCTTTCGCTGCCGGTGCCATGATATACGTCGTCGTGGAGGAACTGATACCGGAGGCTCAGCAGGGTGAAGGCGGTTCCAAGTCGGACAATGCGACGATTGGCGCTATGCTTGGGTTTGCTGTCATGATGATTTTGGATGTAGCATTGGGGTGAATGCATTTGGGTAAAATACTGTTTTTTGATATTGACGATACATTGGTTCAGCACAGCAGGTATAAGAGCTTCATTCCGCCATCGACCATCGATACGATCAGGCAGTTGCACAGGAATGGCCACAAATTGGCCATCGCCAGCGGACGCGGCCTGGACGGCACCAGGCATGTGATGAATCTATTAGACATAAAAGATGCGGTCTGCTATAATGGGCACATGTCTGTGGAGGACGGTGCTATCGTTGAAGAAATGCCGTTCCATGCAGGCGAGATGGACAAGCTGATCCGGATGGTCAGGAAGTCTATTTATGCGGCTTTCGTGATGGGAAAGGACAAGCTCTACGCGAAGGATGACTTCGGCATTTTGCGGAGAAGCATCAACCGTTCACTGAAGAAGGTTGAGGGCATACCCGGTTCTCCAAGGTCCATCGAGATTCACAAGCTGAAGCCCGGTCCCAATGATTATTTCGGCATGATCTACTATAATCCAAGATTCAAGAGGCAGGATGCTTTTGAGTACCTGACTTTCAGGAAATGGGGACGGGAAGGGTACGAAGTATCCATGAGAGGCATATCCAAGCTGACCGGTATCCTTGGGATGGCGGATCGTATGGGTTACAGCCGGAAGGATATTTACGTGTTCGGTGACAATTACAACGATATTGAGATGCTGTCCGGCATTGAGAACTCGATTGCCATGGGAAATGGTGTCGAGGAAGCCAAGAAAGCGGCAGCCTATGTAACCGGCAATGTGGGCGATGGCGGTATCCGTCAGGCCTGTGACTACTATGGATTGATTTAGATGATAAAAAATTACAGGGATATATCCCCAAAAATCGGAAAAGATGTATACATATCGGAATCGGCGGATGTGATCGGCCGTGTGACCCTTGGCGATGAAGCGAATATCTGGTTCGGCACGGTCATTCGCGGCGACGTGAATGAGATTGTCATCGGTGCAGGCACGAATATCCAGGATGGAAGCGTGGTTCATGTGGCCCATGCCTATCCATGCACCATCGGAGAAAATGTCACA
>CAXXGE010000015.1:0-15957 GCA_963677915.2 Vallitaleaceae bacterium
TCCTGCGAGCAAAGCCCCTACTACTTGAGGCATATTGAATTTTCGTGTCAACAATCCGAAAACTTTAGTTGCAAGCAGAATGACTGCCAAGTCAAGAAAAAACCCATACGATAACATAGCTACCTCCAATAATCAATTTCATTGATTACAAATGTAACACATTTCCCAAACAATTTCAACTTATTATCAAGATATTGTTATAAATTAACCATTGGTACTGAAAATATGATACCCGTATTCGGTTTTTTCAGGTCTTTTCCAAGCAGCGTTTCCACTGCATCCATAGCCAGCTCGATCTCTTCTTCGTTATGGGCGATGGAGACAATGACTTTTCTGTAATGGGCTACTTCGCTAACGCTTAAAATGGCGGATTCCATTGCAGGACGGTAGGTGTCATAAATCTTGTCGAAGTTGGAAGTACCCATGCCATCGATGACGACTGACTGATGTATGCCAAGACCTTTCAAAGCCTTTAGAACCGGCTTCAGCTTCGAAGGGTTGCTTAATATGGTAATCATCGCATGCATTACAATTCCCCCATCCTTCTCTTTCTCTCGCGGCTTTCGATGTGTCTTTCAAGTTCTCCGCCTCTGAAATGGGTGACCGGCAGCACGAACATCATGCCAAGATTCGGCTTTTTCAAGTCGCCACCAAGAATCTTCTGTATTTCGTCCATTGCTTTCTTGACCTGCTCTTCCCTTTCTATGAGCGATATTACGACACGGCTCGCTTTGCTTTTACCTTCCAGTGCATTGACGAGGCTGGCCAGGAAGGAGACACTATATAGGTCGTTGTCGACCACGTTTGCCGATCCACTGCTCTCAAGTATTGTGGCACCTCTAAGACCGACTTCCCTCATTTTCTTAATGATGTCCTGCAAATATTCGATTTCATTCAATATAATAACCAGTAAAAACATTCTACCCCTCCAATTTAGTCAGCTACATCAAGGTCTGCCGCACCGGCTTCCCCTGAGCGTTTGAGTGCCATCTTGGTAAACAGCGGTCCAACAATCTCTGTGATGATGGTGGTTGCCAGCAATACTGTGATTATCAGGTTTCCTAGATCCGTACCGGCAAATTCATGGCTGATGACGATTGCTAGGCCGACCGCAACACCGATTTGGGACAGAAGACCAAATCCGATGAATTTCTTGACTTCAGGTTCCGCTTTGGCAATCGCTGCCCCAAGCGAAGCACCTGATACTTTGCCGACCATCCTGGCAACCGTATAGACAAGGCCGATCAGTCCCACCTTGGCAAGCAATGCTACCTGCAGCCTTGCTCCTGCCAGTACGAAAAACGCTGTATAGATGGGTGCAGAGACCGAATCGACGACCGAAAATGCTTTTTGTCTTTGGGAACTGAAATTGGCTACCATGACGCCGACGGTCATATTGCAAAGCAGTGCAGAAAGGTCCAATACTGCTGCAGTTCCCAATGTAACGAGAATACCCGCGACTGTCACTGCCAATATTTCTTTTGAGTATGAGATTCGATTCAGGATAATAACGAGAATGCCGCCTATTAGGATGCCGACACCGATGGATCCGCCTATTTCGATGAGCGGCTTCAACATGACTTGGCTCCAATGGATTTCAGTTGAGTGTTCGATAAATACTCTTGCGACGGATGATGCGATAGCGTATATCATAAGACAGATGGCATCGTCGATGGCTACGACAGCTATCAACGTACCGGTTAACGGTCCTTTGGCTCTCAGTTCGTTAATGACCATGACTGTGGCGGCAGGTGCTGTAGCTGATGCGACTGCGCCAAGCAAAAGAGCCGTAGGAATTGGCTGTTTCAGAAGAAGCATAGCCCCTGTTACGAGTATGAAGGCCGCCGTGGCTTCAAGAAATGCTATAGTGAAGACTTTCTTTCCGACACGCTTGAGGTCGCTGATCAGCAGCTCCCCGCCGATGCCGAATGCGATGAGCGCCAAGGCGAAGTCACTGATTTCACCGACTTTTTCCAGGAAACCTTCGGTGAACAGGCCAACAAAGGACTGTCCCAGTATCAATCCGGCAATCACGTAACCTGCAACGGAAGGAATTTTCAGCTTGTTGATGAGTTTCCCTAAGAAGTATCCTGCAATGATGGCTATACCTATGCCAAGCATGTCGTTCAAATAAATGCGCCTCCAATGTTCTTTATTTTATTATTTTTAGTCCACAGAACATTATACGCCTACAATATTGACTAAACAAGCAAGCCTCAAAATTTCGTCGATATTGATAAAGGTTTGTCGAAAAAGGTGCCGGGGAGGGAATATTTTACTCCCGGGGAGTAGATGTTTTCCTCCCCGGGAGTAAAATATTCCCTCCCCGGCACCCTCCTATCCCATTAAATAAATGGTATAATTAAAAAAAACATTAGCGATAGAGGAGGCTCATATGTTAAAGATGCTGCAGGAAGCAGAAAGGCTCCATGTCGGAACCAGCGGGTACAGCTACCGACATTGGAGCGGAGGTGTTTTCTATCCACCGAAGTTGAATCAAAAAGAATGGCTGACATACTATGGGAACAGTTTTAATACGGTTGAAATCAACAGCACGTTTTACGGATTGCCCTCGAAGGAAGTTTTTCGGAACTGGTACGACAGGACCCCTTCGGACTTCAGGTTTGCCATCAAGGGCAGCCGGTATATCACCCATTTGAAGAAGCTTGGGGTGGATCCCGAATCCATGACTCTACTTGGCGACCATGCCAGCGGACTCGGGGAAAAGCTCGACATCGTCCTTTGGCAGCTGCCGGAAAATCTCAAGGCAGACACCGGGCTTCTGGATGAATTCTGTGGATTGATCGTTACGACGACTGGACTTTTCAAGATCAGGCATGCATTCGAGTTCAGAAACGAAAGCTGGTTCAATGACGGGATTTATGACATCCTTGCCGGGCACAGCTTTTCACTCTGCATCGCCCATTCCAGCATATGGCCATGTGTCGAACAGACTACAGCCGACTATGTGTATTTCCGTTTCCACGGAGGACAGGCGCTCTACAGCTCCAGATACTCCGACGAGGAGCTTGCCTGCTGGGCAGGTCGTATCAGAAGATATCTGGACGACGGCAAGGATGTGTATGCCTATTTCAACAACGATGCCTACGGCTACGCTATTCAGAACGCCTTGAGGTTGAAGGAACTGGTGCAGCAATAGCATCATACTGCCTTACCATTTGAATGAATTCCTCTTTGTACTCGTCGTAATCCAGCTTGATTGCTTCCCTTGCCAACGCCAATACCTGCTCTGTGTTTGCATCTTTGGCATATTCGGATTGTCTTAAGATCATGCCGAACTCAGCCACTGCGAGTGCCCAGCTCAGATTGGCATTGCCATCCGAATAATTTATACCCCTATCTTCCACGGTAATCCGTTTGGATGTGAATCCATTCGGTTCTTTATATCGCAAACGAACTTCATACAGGGCGTCGTTTTCAAAATCCAAGCCCGATCTTAGGACTACCTCATACATCGCTGTTACTGTATGCCCTGAACCCAATTCGCCTGCATCCTTTGTATCATCTTCAAAATCCTTGTTTTCCATGACCCTGTTCTCGTACCCTATCAGACGGTAGCTTTCAACGGCGTCATTGTTGAACTCAACTTGTATCTTGACGTCTTTGGCGATGGCATACATGGTACCCATGAACTCGCTTCCAAATACTTTTTTGGCTTCAGCATAGCTATCAATATAAGAATAGTTGCCATTGCCTTTGTCTGCCAGCGTTTCCATAATGGCGTCATTCAGGTTGCCACGTCCAAAGCCTACCGAACTGAAATATACATCGCTTTCCATTCTCTTTTCTGCTATGAATGCCTCCAGTTCTTCCACGCTTGACATACCTACGTTGAAGTCGCCGTCACTGGCCAGCACCACTCTGTTGTTTCCGTTTTCGATATAGTATTTTTCGGCCACCTTGTAAGCCAGCTCGATGCCTTCTCCGCCTGCTGTGCTTCCGCCTGCTTCCAATCTGTTAAGGGCTGCCAGGATTTCTTCTTTGTCTGCGCCTTCTGCACCTTCCAGAACCACACCTGCTGCACCCGCATAGACGACCATCGATACCCTGTCTCTTGCGGTAAGGTTCTCTACCAGTTCGCCAAATGTCTGCTTCAGCAGTGGCAATTTGTTAGCATCCTGCATCGAGCCTGAAACGTCTACCAACAGAACGATATTGCTGGGCGGTGCTTCTGACATATCTACTTCCTTGCCTTGAATACCTATCATCGTCACTACTGTGTTGCTATTCCATGGTGTTTTCGTTGTTGCTGTTGTTACACTGAACGGTATATCCCCTTCGGGCTGCGGATAATCATAATCGAAATAATTGATCATCTCCTCAATCCTTATAGAATCCGACTCAGGAAGATAACCATGCGCCAGTTGGCTTCGTAGATTGGCATAGGACGCTGTATCGACGTCTATGCTGAAGGTCGATGTGTTTTCATCTGCCGTTTTTATAAACGCATTTTCAGTTATCTTCATGTAATTCTCACCGTCGGCAGGATCGCCTGGCGCAATAATCGGTGGCATAGGCTCGATCGCCATACCCCTTTCTGACTCCATAGACGCATCGCTCATCATCATGTTCTGTGACTTGGTTTCGGATGTGGTAATAACATCCTCTGCCTCTGACAAAGCACCACAACCACTCGCCAACATGACCACCGTCAATAATAGTACACCGATTTTCTTTTTCATAATATCTGCCCCTTTCTTATTTTCGTTGCGTTTTATATATCTCTTTGACGTTGACAGTCCCTGATTTGTTCTGCCAAATTAGACATTCTTAAAATATTGATATTTTTCATAAATATGGAGGTAATCTAATGTACCCTGAAACTAGACCTAACCACCTAATCAACGAAACCTCACCCTATCTGCAAGCCCATGCCTACAATCCTGTAGACTGGTATCCCTGGGGAGAAGAAGCGCTCGAGAAGGCGAAGAAGGAAAACAAGATGATTTTTCTGTCTATCGGATACCATACCTGTCACTGGTGTCATGTGATGGAGAAGGAAAGCTTTGAGGATGATACAGTCGCTGCATTGCTCAACAAGAGCTTCGTTTCCATAAAGGTAGATAGGGAAGAGAGGCCCGACTTAGACAATGTCTACATGAAAGCTTGCCAGGTGATGACTGGTTCAGGCGGCTGGCCTCTAAACCTTTGGCTGACTCCTGACAGGAAACCGGTGTATGCCGGCACATATTTCCCTAAAAACAACCATCCTCAGCGTCCTGGTCTGATTGCGGTCCTGGAACAGCTTGCTGTGCTGTGGCAGAAAGATCCAAAAAGGGTGAAAGAACAAGGGGAGCAGCTTGTCCTCGTCCTGAATCAGAAGAGTGAAGAGAAAACCGAAGCTGATACCCGTTTCATTACAAGGCAAGTATTCAAGGATTTCAAAAAGGCATATGACAGGCAATATGGCGGGTTTTCAAAAGCGCCTAAATTTCCGACGCCGAGCCAGATCGACTATTTGCTGGCCTATTGGAAGCATATCAATGAAATATCAGCAAAACACATGGCTGAAAGAACATTGGGATGCATGGCTGCTGGCGGTATCCACGACCACCTTGGCGGCGGCTTTTCCCGGTACAGTGTGGACGCCCGGTGGCTGGCACCCCATTTCGAGAAAATGCTATATGATAATGCGTTGCTGCTTAAGACATATACCGAAGCATGGCAGTTGACGGGTAAACCAAGCCATAAGCATGTGGCAGATAGCATCTGTAAATTCCTTGTAGATGAGTTGCTTGATGAAGACAAAGGCGCATTTTATACAGCGTATGATGCGGACTCGGAAGGGAAAGAGGGCACATACTATCTTTGGGACAAGAAAGAGGTTGTCGCTCTGCTTGGGGATGAGAAAGGTGAAGCTTTTTGTGAAGCCTACGATATCAGTGAAAAGGGGAATTTCGAAGGCAGGAATATATTGAACAGGATCAAAACCTATCAGCAGGAAGCTGAGTGGGAAAGCAGCTTAGATGAAGAGAGAGAAATTCTTGAACAGGCCAGACGCAAGCGAATCAAGCCGAACCTGGATGATAAGATACTGATGTCTGGTAACGGTCTGGCAGCGGCAGCGTTATTCAGATATGGCAAAGCATCCTGCGATTCTACAGTTGTTGAGACGGCGAACCGTGTGGTCGATTATCTGATGGGTGACGGATTCAAGCCGGTAGTATTGGATGATGTTGCCTTCCTGGTCATGGCATTGATTGAAAGACATCAGGCTACACAGGAAGCTCAGGCTCTTATTGACGCCAGGAAGCTTGTAGATGCTATCCATGAAAAATACTGGGATGCAGAAGATGGCGGTTATTTCCTGACGGCTATTGGCCATGAAGAACTGATTTCAAGGCCGAAGGAAATCTACGATGGCGCAATGCCCTCGGGCAATTCTGTCATGGCCATGAATTTGTTGAAGCTTTCGGTACTGCTTGGGGATGTTGATTTATATGAGCGTTTTCAGAAAATAAAGCATGCCTTTGAAGGAGATATCTCCCGTGCTCCGATTTACTACAGCGCGTTTATGGAAGCATGGCTAACCGACGAGCAAGGCGCTGATTGCATCGTAGTGGCGCTGGCAGGTGATGAAGAGGTTACTTTAGGACCGGTGGAAGGTCCGGTTGCCGAAAGAATCAACCAACCATTGACAATGCTGGTTTTGAAACCAGATTCCATACTTTACAGCCAATTCCCTTCTCTGGAAGGAAAGCGTTCCATCGACGGACGGACGACATATTACGCTTGTGATGGTTTCTCATGCAAGCCTCCAACATTTGAATGGTGATAATGATGCCGGGGAGGAAAACATTTCCTCCCCGGCATCATTACTCTATCCCCGGCACCACTTAACCCGAATTTAACACACCAAGCCTTGTCAAGAAAACCGCCATCCCTTATAATTCATATAGATACCTATCGATATAAATGAAAGGGTTGTTGAAATGAAAAAATCGTACATCGCCGAATTCATCGGTGCTTTTTCAATTGTCTTCTTCGGTTGCGGCTCAATGGTTGTCAACCATTTGCAGGATGGGATTATCGGCCATGTGGCCGTCAATATGGCCTTTGGTGTCATTGTCATGGTAATGATCTATGCTTTCGGAACAGTCTCAGGTGCCCACTTTAATCCAGCTGTTACCATCGCATTCTGGGCCTCAAAAAAGTTTCAGCCGAAAGATGTACCACCCTATATTGTCTCCCAGTTTCTGGGCGGCATCGCAGGCGCACTCATGCTCAAAGCAATTTTCCCAACTAGCGGCACCTATGGCGAAAACATACCTGGAGGTACTGTTTTTCAGGCCTTTGCACTCGAACTCATCATGACCTTCTTCCTGATGCTAATCATCGTCAGTGTATCGACAGGCCATATGGAAAAAGGAATCATGGCGGGTGTCGCCATCGGAATGTATATTGGCATCGAAGGCTACATAGCCGGGCCGTTCAGCTCAAGTTCCATGAACCCAGCAAGGTCGCTGGGACCTGCCATCGCTTCAGGCGACTACAGACAGCTATGGATATTCATGGCAGCACCGGTTATCGGTGCTGTGCTTGCAGCCCTTATCGGTGACCGCATAGTCGTCAAGCATAAAGCGTGAGTAAAAGAAGGTGCCGGGGATGTGATGGTGATGCCGGGGAGGAAAACATTTCCTCCCCGGCATCACCATCACATCCCCGACACCTATAATTCTAGCTTATCTTGAATTCATACGTTTCCAGATTGGCTTCGAGTACAGCTTTGCAGCCATTTCTCTCCCATGTAAGCCGTAGCTCATTCTCAGGACACTCGCCGACTGTCAGCGAAGCATCAAAGCCGAAGGCCTCGCAGGTGTTCCTGAACCTAAGCAGCTCCAGCTGGCGTTTCACCACATCCCAAGACAACCGCTTCTCAACGTCCTCGAACGACAGGTTGCTCCGGTTGATCTCCTTATGCCCGCCGGCACCGGCCTTCTCCATCGCCTCGTAGTCATTCTTCCCGGCGAAAAGGTCCAGATACCAGACCTGTGGTTTCCCCGGCATGAACATTTGAATCGCCCTGGCAAGGAGCAGTTTCTTCTCGTCCTCACCCAATGCACTGAAATAAGTCGCATTGACCTGGTAGTACATGTTCTTCTTGCCATGTAGCTCCTTGACATAGCCACCTCTTCCCACAACCGTTTCAATAAGATTCTCAATCTGCTCGTCAGACAAAAGCCCCTTCAAATCAAGCAGGGGAATCCCATCATGGCAACCCAGCATATTGACCGTTCGAATCTTATTTTTCACCAGGTCATCAATCCAACGCAGAAGCGCTTCATTCGTCTTCCGCTCGAAAGCATCAATAATAAGACCCGGCAGGAAAAAGTCGTATGTCATATAGCCCTTTTCTGATATTTTCTCATGCATCTTCTCTTCGTATTTCGTATGAATCTCCGGAAGCAGCTTCAGACCCAGCTCAGTTGCAAGTCCATCGACCCGCTCGAGTACATCCCAAGTGCCCGGCTCATTGAAGAAATTCTTCTCCCCGGGCTCTTTCGGTGCATAGGCGAAGGCATCCAGACGCACAATCTCCGCACCGTAACCAGCCAGCTTTTCCAGGGTGTCCTTGTAAAAATCCCAGACCAAGGGTGATTTTACATTCAGATCCATCTGCCCCAAGTAATATCTTCTGGATTCAACGTAATCTATCACCGTATCCCTGTATCCGCCAAATGCACCAAACTCAAGGTCCTTTAACGAACCGCCATTTTCCAAGCCTTCGTTTACCAGCCTGGCCACTTCCTGAGCCGTCGTGTACTGAAGCCCTGCATGAGCCACCAAGTCGTGAGCCAAAATTTCAGGATATTTGACTTCTTGATAGAATGTATTCCAGTAGGGCACTTCCTTCCCGTCAGGCATCCGTACATTCAGAATCGGCAAGCCGGGTTTCCTGAAAAACATCTTGCTTAGATACGCCTCATCAGGCTGAATGTACCCTTCCTCAGTCATCTCGCCATAGCCATCCCAGAACTTATTCCAGTTGATGAAAAAATCCTTGTATTCGGAACTTTCACCCTTCTTAAGGATGTCCTGGAACTGAGGTGATAGGACAGAAGCGTGATTCAGGATGAAGTCGAACTTGAACGACAGCCCCATCACCTTCAGTTTCTCAAAATCTTCGTCAGTCGCATACATTTCATTAAGGTCATAATCGATAACAGAAAAGCCTCTGTCCAGATCTGTATTGAACACACTCGGCAGAATGTAGAAAGACTTGAAAACATCCTTCATCTCTTCCCTGCCCAAAAGCTTCCCTATCTCCGAAAGCCTGCTTCCAATGCTGTCAGGATAGGCATTCAGCATCGCTCCCGCATTGACCACACTCATTTCTCCATACCCCCTGTCAGTTTTTCCATGATCTCGCCATCCTTTGAAACGATGATTTTGGCATTGCCGGCCTGGTCGAAAAGCTTCCTCTGCTCAATATCCAGGACGAGCATGGTGAACGGACTGTCCAAACCCTTATCCCTGTTGCGCTTCCTACGGTGTTCCAGAGTCTCTTCAGGCGTACTGTAAAGCAGGATTGGAATATCCACGCCGTTCAAATACGGGCTGTTGCCATGGGTCCATTCTATGATCATCACTTTTATACCGCTGAAATCCACCTTGTCATACCATAGCTCCTTGACGTCTCTGCCCATCCTTTTGAGCATGATCGACTCTGCGCCACTTTTGAATTTGCCAATGATGCTGTTCACTTCTGCAAAATCGATTTCCCTTTCTGTTCCGAGATATGCCTGCAGCGCCTTCTTGCCGGCTTCATGATAATGTTTCAGCCATGGATATCTCTCGTAGTCCTTGCCACTGGCATCCACATCGTTGTCCTGCAGTTCATGGAGAATTTCGTTTTTTCCCAACGTGTACTCGCCGGATTCCACCAATCCTTTCATGCCGTACTCCCTGAATACACGAAGCCGCTCGGCATCGTTTAGCATCGGTATACGGTGAGGATAGTTGTCGCCAGACAGTATGTACGTTCCGATTTCAACTGCGTTCAAATAATAGGCAAGCAGCGCACCGATTTCAGATTTGCCGACTCCCGATCCGCCATGTACTGAAACGACCGCTTTACCATGTTCCTCAATGACAGGAAGCAGCTTCCCCATCAATACTGGAAAAATGGTCTTTGCCTTGCTTATATGCCCTTCACCTATCTCAATCTTATCGCCGGGCATATCCCCTTTTTTTATCTTTCCCACGTCATCGATTTCTATCGCTTTATACCTGTTTTCCATAAAAATCTCCTTACACGCGTCCATTTCGGACATAGAAATGCCAAGCACCCTACGTAGGTAAAATGCCTGGCACACATTTATGATACTGAAGCTATATAAATGTCTACTTGATTGCGCCTGCCACCATACCTTTGATAATATGTTTTTGCGCGAAGAGGAACAGAATGATGATTGGAATGGCAGCCATGAGAACGGCCGTCATCATAAGGTTCCACTGAATACGAAAGGCTCCATAGAAGAATGCAACTGCCAGCGGCAATGTCTGTACCTCATTTCCGATACCAAGAATCAGCAACGGCAACAGGAAGTCGTTCCAGATCCAGATGACGTTCAGAATGATGACAGTTACGAAAATCGGTTTCAGAATCGGCATGATAACATTTTTGAAAACCTGGGGTTTCGTACACCCATCGATAACTGCAGCCTCTTCAAGCTCCAACGGAATCGACTTGATGAAGCCATGGAACATGAAAATTGCAAGTGGTGCACCAAATCCGATATAACTGAAAATCATACCGCCATGTGTTCTGAGCAACTGGATGCCTGTGACTGCGTTGATTGCGGCGAAAAACCGGATCAACGGGAACATGACCACTTGAAAAGGAATAATCAGTCCGCTCAGGAACAGCATGAAGATGAACGTTGACATTTTTGTCTTCGAACGCACCAGCTGCCATGCGCCCATTGCCGAGAGGATGGATATAGTTGCCAGAGACCCTATCGTGATGACTAGAGATGACAGCAAGCTGGATGGATACCTGATGATGTTGTTCGTCCATATTTCCTTTACGTTGTCAACTAGCGAAGGCCAGTATGACGGCATGGCAACAGGTGTCTGCGTGATGGCCAGATTGTCTTTAGCCGAGTTGATGACAACAATGAAGAATGGAAACATAACGAAAAGGAACATAAAGACCGTGATAATTTCAAGTACGAGCAGCTCCGTCTTTTTCTTGTTTTTCATTACATCTCCACCTCCCTCTTCTTATTGTAGTATGTCTGTGTAATAGAGATGGCTGTCAGCACGATAAAGAAAATAATGGCCCTCGCCTGACCTTCGCCATCTTGTTGAATTTCATGGCCACGTTGTATATGTGCATTGCCAGAAGCTCTGTTGCCTGGACATTCATAAGCCTTTCAACACCGTTCGCCTGCATGACCATCTGAGAATATGCCGGACCGCCATTGGTCAGCGCACGGATAATATCGAACTGTTTGAACGATGTAACAAGCGTCATGAACGTCGTTATGGTGAAAGCCTGTGCAATCAAAGGCATTGTAATCGATCTTAATTTTTGAAGTGGCTTTGCGCCGTCGATTTCACTTGCTTCAAGCAGTTCCTGAGGTATATTCAGGATGGCTGCTACATAGATCATCATGATATAACCTGCGTACTGCCAGGTAAATGCCACGATGACGGCAAAGAGTGCAAGGTTCGGAGAATTCAGCCATAGTGTTTCCGCAAGCCAAGTGTTACCGATGAAGTCTCCTATGCCCGGCAGAATGCTTTTGAAGATGAACTGCCAGATGTAACCAAGTACAAGGCCACCGATCAGGTTCGGTACGAAGAATCCGGCACGGTAGAAATTTTTGAGCTTCAGTTCCCTGGTAACCAGGAATGCCAGAAGCAATGCCATGACGTTGATTGTGATGACACTTGCAATAGTAAATACGAATGTTCTAATAAAAGAGTATCTGAAAGCATAATCCGAAAACATGGATTTGTAGTTTTCAAGTCCTACCCAACTGATTGTAGTTCCGACCGCTTTCCAGTCTGTCATCGAATAGTAGAATCCCATGAAAAACGGAATAACGACAACGATTGTGAATGCAAAAAGCACCGGCGCGACAAAGATCCAGAACCACATTTTATCTTTCCGTGATCTCATCCTTTAGCCTCCCATCATAAATGTAGAAAAATTTACTAAACTGTATAAAAAAGGTGTGAGATGTTTCTCACACCTTTTTTGGATTGATGTTACATATTTGGAATGTTTTGAATTTCAGCTGCAACTGCGTTGACAAACTGCTCTTTCGTGATATCGCCTTTAGCGAATGCTTCATAGACCGGTCCGAGGATATCCATTCCGAATCCTGCCGGCAGGTCGTTTTGCCACCATGAGTAAGCTTTTCCTGTTGCCACTTTCATCGCTACTGCTGCAGACAGTGGTGCCGACGGAACCAGTTCAACATTTGTGAAAGCAGGAACCATTGCAGCTTGGTTGACCATGTAGTCATGACCTTCAGTACTCATAGCCATGTAGTTGAGGAAATCTTTGGCGGCTTGGATGTTTTCGCTGTTGGCATTAAGTACGTAGAAGGAAGGCGCGCCGATGAAGATTGCGTCCATATTTCCTTTAACAGATGCATGCGGTGCATAACCAACTTCGAAAGGAAGTCCTCCTTTGTCTTCGATCCATGGATCGATCCAGTTGCCTTGATGGATGAATACGGATTGACCAGTAGCCCAAAGACCTACTTGAGCATCGTAGTCGCCAGTCAGAAGGACTTCCGGATCGGCATATTTGAATACCATTTCAACCCAGTCCCCATACTCTGAAAGTCTTTCCATATCGGCTTCTCCAGCAAGCACTTGCTTGATAACAGTATCATCGCCGTACTCAAGGCCAGCGGAAAGATAACCGTTGAAGTTGTGAAGACCGGTGACCCAAGTCATACCCGTTGTAGTGGAAGCTGCCATGGAGATAACTGCTTTGATGCCCAGTTCGTCTTTCATGGAATCAAGCTTTTCAAATGCTGCTGCGTAAGCTTCCTGTGAATTCAGAGATTCAGGATCGATGCCTGCCTGATCGAGAAGGTCCTTGTTGTAAGCCATTCCCCAAGCTTCAACCGCTACAGGAAAGCCAATGATCTTGTCGTCTACCACGAACTCAAGGGCAGTGCTGTCGAGCCATTCTTCTGTACCGTCAAAAGGCATCAGTTGATCTTTGTAAATGTTGTAACCGCCCATACCTTCGATAACGAAGATGTCAGGCTGCCTGTCGGTCTGGAATTCTGCCATCAAAGCGTCGGCATAGGCGGATCCTCCGCCGGAACTCTTGATATCTACTTTGACGCCGGTATCTGCTTCATATGCTTGCGCAAAGGCTGTCAAAGGCTCAGTAATTTCTACTTTATTTTGATAGAGAACAACTGACTGCCCCCCATCCATTGGTTCAGTTGAAGTTTCTGTTGAAGTTTCTGTTGAGGTTTCTGTTGTAGTTTCTGTAGTCTCCTCTTTCTTTGTGCACCCTGCGAGCATTGCGAAGGATAATACGATTGCTAAGATGATTGCCAGTTTCTTTTTCATAAATAGCCCCTTTCTGTACAAATCCGTTTTATTTGTTTTTGTATCCACCGGTATCGGGGATACAGACCTGAGCAATTTGTACATCTGTATCTCTCAGGACAATTTTATTTTAACTATTATTGATTTGTGGACCTTATATAATTCTGATATAATATACATAATCCCGATATGAAATGAGGCATAATTATGGAAAATGTACTAACCACTGCGAAAATACGCAATATTAACGGCTTTTTTGTACATCCGTCCTATACACTTGAAAAGAAACTTCTTAGGGAGATGAAACTTGGCCTGCTGGATGAATCGATGGCGACTCTGGACATCATCAACGAGACTGAACGTGCCCAGCTTGCCAATAATGAAATCCGCTCACTCAAGAACTCTCTCATTATCTCTTGTGCTCTTTTTGCACGGGCGGCGATCGATGCCCACGTTACTTCAGAAGATGTCTTCACCCTTAGTGACACATTTATCCAGAAGATAGAATCCTTATCGGACAGTGAAAGTCTGCGTGTTTTTGAATACAAGATGGTTCATGACTATATACGGCTCATCAACCAGAACACCACACATGACTATTCATTGCCAGTCACTACGGTCATCCACTATATCAACAACCATTTGGCCAGCAATCTGCATGTCAACGATCTGGCCAAAATAGTCCACAAATCCCCGGACTACCTGTCGAAGATTTTCAAAAAGGAAGTCGGCGAAACCCTGACCAACTACATTCTCCTGCAAAAGCTGGAACTTGCGAAACATTTTCTGGAATTCACACAAATGAAGGTCATAGATATTGCCGTGGTGCTAAGCTTCTGCAACCAGGGATACTTTTCATCTACATTCAAAAGATTTACCGGCATGACGCCGAGCGAATACCGACTTAAAAGGGACTGACAGCTTTAGCTGTCAGTCCCTTTTTGATTTCCCAATTATATTATGCATCCATTCTAATATCGAATCTTTTTTCACGGTCTACCAGGTCCAGACTCTCGGCGGACATTTTCTCCACTTCCGAAAATCCAGGTCCGGCTTCCACTTCCTCAAGAAACGCTTCGACAGCCAGGTCCTGACCCTGTATCTCCATCTCTACCGTACCATCATATCTGTTACGCACCCAACCGGTGATGCCCAGCCTGTCTGCGAGCATTGTCACTGTGTATCTGAAACCAACCGCCTGGACGCGTCCACGGACTATTATATGGTATCTTCGCATACATCCACCCCCTTGGTACCGTCAGTATTCCACATAACGGAGTACACCGTCCACCTGCTTGCTCTCCATCAGTGCAAGCTTCCTTATCTTCAATTCAATCGGCTGGATGACAAGGGAGGAAAGCTCTTCCTCAAGCAGCACCTGCCTGCCAATTGTGATATGGGGTGAAAAGCGCCGGTCTTCAGTCTTGAAGCCAGCCTCCGTCAGCAGTTGCACAAGCTTCCTGTACAGTGCCTTAAGCTGCTTGTCCTTCTCAATGCCGAGCCAGACAATCTCCCTGTCCCGTCTTTGGAACGAACCCACATACGATCCGATAAGACTCTCCGGCACCCCGGTCCCTGAAGCCTCCAAAGCACCCAGCACATCCAGCAGTCTGTCCGCCTCCTCCACCGTCGACTCGCCTATGAAAGCCAAAGTCAGATGGAAATTCTCCGTAGCAGCGAACCTGCCTTTGACGGACCGGTCGGCAACGACATCCCTAAGCATGCCTATCTTTTCTTTTACATCCTCTTTAAAAAGCAGTGCGATAAACAGTCGCATTACTGACCACCCCGTTTTCCGTCAAGTGTCAGCAGCGATTTGTACATATCCGGGCGCCTGTCCCTGAAACAGTCCCCACTCGGTCCTTTGAAAGGCCAAAGCATCCAGGTCGAACTCGGCAGTCAGAATCACTTCCGACACCCTGTCCGCCTCGGCAATCACAGCGCCCGTGCCATCCGTAATAAAGGAAGAGCCATAAAACACAATGGATGAATCGCCATCCGATTCCATACCGATTCTGTTTGAAGCAACAACAGGTATCACGTTGCTGGCCGAATGGCCGATCATGCAGCGCTGCCAGTGGTCCTTCGAATCCACATCGGATTTTCCGGTTCCGAACCGATGGCTGTCGGATAGAGAAGTATTTCCGCACCCATCAGCGCCATAGCCCTGGCGGCCTCCGGGAACCACTGGTCCCAGCAGATGCCGACACCGATTACGCCGTATTTCGTTTTCCATACCTTGAATCCAGTGTCTCCTGGACTGAAATAATACTTCTCCTCGTAGCCCGGTCCGTCGGGGATATGGGTCTTTCTGTAAATACCAAGCACGTCGCCACCGGCATCCACCATAGCCACCGAATTGAACAGGGCATTGTTCTCTCTTTCATAAAAGCTTACCGGCAGCAC
>CAXXGE010000016.1:0-65794 GCA_963677915.2 Vallitaleaceae bacterium
GGTGGGCCTCTCTAACCGGATTAACGACAAGGTCGGTACGTATTCCCTCGGTATGAAACAACGTCTCGGGATCGCACAGGCACTTATGAAAGCACCCGAACTGCTGATTCTCGATGAGCCTACCAACGGCCTTGATCCTGCTGGCATCAAGGAATTCCGCGAACTTGTCAGGTCATTGGCCGCTGAACAAGGCATCACCATCTTTGTGTCCAGTCACCTGCTTTCCGAAATACAGATGATGTGCGACGAAGTCGCTGTTATTCTGCACGGCAAGATTATTAAGACATCCTCGGTGAAGCACCTTTCCGCAGACCAGAAGGTCACATGGCATGTCTCCGATGTCAAAAAGGCCCTCGCGCTGCTCCAAGAAGAATTCGACATTGACGCCATACAGGAATCCGACGAAACCCTCAGCGCCTCTATCAGCGATAACAGGTTAGCGGCCATCAATAGCGCCCTGACTGCTGCCGGAATCGGTCTGAAGTTTGTATCCAGGCAGCAGAAGTCCCTGGAGGACCTTTTCATGGAACTTACAGGAGGTGAAACCATTGGCTAATCTCATTGAAAATGAAATTCTTAAGGTTTTCTATAAGAAGAGGATCCACGTCGTGGCGGCTATTCTGCTGGTGTTTATCGCACTTTTCGCCTATGGCGAGCACTACACGCTTACAAGGACGCAGGACCGGGTAGCTGAACGGCTCGGTATTGAAAACGCCGAGGACTGGAGAAACATCATTGGACAGCAGCTGCAGGACCTGGAACGGAGGCTTGAGAATCCCTACATTCCTGATGACGGGAAGGCCTCCATCCGTGTACGTGCCGAACAGCTCAGATTCTATCTCGACAACGACGTGAGCCCGATCAGCTCCAGTGCGGGCAGGTTCATGAGCCAGTTCATGGAGCAGTCCATCTTTCTTTTTCTCCCGCTGCTGATCATCCTGCTGGCGGGCGACATGGTCTCCGGTGAAATGAATACTGGCACCATCAAACTGATTTTGACAAGGCCTGTCAGGCGTTGGCGCATCCTTTTAGCGAAGCTCCTGGCACTGTCCATGCTGGAGATGTTCGTCATTTTCATGATGGCGTTTTTTTCCTATGTTATCGCGAGGATTGTCTTCGGTTACTCGGGTTTCAGCGAACCCGTGGTCACAGGCTTCCGGGTGGTCGCAGACCAGCTGGACACGTCGGCTGTCAGGACCATCCCACAGTGGCAGTATCTGCTCATGTCCTATGCCATCGGCGCCTTCGTGGCCTTTGTCATCGGTGCGTTGTCGCTGATGGTTTCCGTCCTGGTCAGAAGCAGTTCCGCATCTATCGGCATCATGATGTCCACCTTGATCGGCGGCAGCTTTCTGAGCCTTTTTATCGCGGACTGGAAAATCACGCGCTACCTGTTCACGGTCAACCTGAACCTGACCGCCTACCTGACCGGAAGTTTCCAAATCGTGGAAGGGCTGGATATGGTCTTTTCAACCTTGGTGCTGTTGGGCTGGAGCTTGGGAGCTATCATCGTGGGGTTCGCGGTTTTCACCCGCAAGGACATTCTGGCATAGGGGGTGTGGATCATGAAAAAATTGATCTGGTTCACCGTTGCCGCGATTTTCATAGTAGGCCTTAGCTTTTCAATCTATGGATTCGCAAAGGCGCTGACCATCGGTATCGCGGTCAACCAGACGCCAACAGTCATGCAAGAGATTACAGAAGCGTCCTCCGAGCCAGCGACAATAGAAACGGTACTTGCCATGGGGGATTCCCTTGCCAGAGGGACTGGAGACCTGACGGGCATGGGATTCGCAGGCCATGTGGTAGCCGGGCTGAACGGGGAAGGCGGAGCAGCAATCCTTTTCAACATTGCCGAGGAAGGACTCCGCACATCCATGCTCCTGTCGCAGGTAAAGGAACCCGAGACTGCAGAAGGGATACGCCGTGCGGACCTCATCCTGATTTCCATCGGTGGCAATGACATCCGTCCGATTGAAGACGTGGAAAGCGGCCTAAAACCCCGGTATTTTGACGACGCACTCAATGCCTTCACGGACCAGCTCGACGAGACTCTGCATATCATTAGAGAAGAGAACGGGGACGCATTCATTGTTTTCATCGGTCTGTATAACCTCGATTACAGCGCTAGTAATGCCGAGAACACCGGTTATCTGCTGGAATGGAACTGCGCTGTGCAAAGGCTTGTAGCGTCATTTGAAAAATCCCTGTTCATTCCTACCTACGACCTGTTTCAGTTGAACGCATCTGCCTACCTCTCGGCGGACGGTTTGCATCCCAATGCAGAAGGCCATGCAGCCATCGGCGACAGGATTCTGAAGAACATAGAACGTATGTGAGATAGAGCATCACTCGATCCTAAATAAAGGAGGCACTATGAAAACTTACGACTTATCAAGGTTTTTAAATGCACAGGACAGGGACTAACGAGACTGCGCTGTCGGAAATTCGGAACGGAAGAAAAAGAAGCCACTGGATCTGGTATATATTTCCTCAGATCAAGGGCCTGGGTATGAGCGGTACGTCGGAGTTTTACGGAATAGACGGACTGGATGAAGCAATTGCATACATGGACCATCCTGTTTTGAGAGAACGTCTGATTGAAATCAGCCAGGCGCTGCTCGACCTAAATTCCGACAATGCGACTGAAATATTGGGTAGACCGGATGATATGAAGGTAAGATCCTCCATGACCCTATTCATGAAAGCGGCGCCTGAAGAACTGGTTTTCGAAAAAGTGCTGGACAAGTTCTATGGAGGTTTGCCGGATCTGACGACGCTTGAATTGCTTGAGCGGTAAGTGAAGTTTTCTGACTGAAAGGAGAAAAGTATGATAGGAGAAATCAAAAAAATCAAGCGTAATATCGTGAAAACCATGGTGGTAAGGACCCGTTGTTCTGTTCAGGACCTGCCCACTGTCATCGGTGAAAGCTATGGCAAAGTCATGGCAGTAATGAATCAAAACGGAGCGATACCTGCAGGTGCGCCTTATGTGGCCTACTTCAATCAGGACATGAATGATTTGAAAGTGGAAATAGGCATTCCTACGGCGTCGTATATGCCAGATACTGAAGATGTGGTCATGAGCGAAATTCCTGCTGGCGAGTACATCAGTGTTCTATACACCGGCCCCTATAGCGGTATCGGGGGAGCCTATGAGAAGATGATGGCGTACATGGCGGAAAACCAAGTGGAAATGAAAGGTGCAGCTTATGAGTCCTATCTGAACGATCCTGAAGATACGCCGGATGACCAGCTTATGACGGAAATTCTGCTTGGTATATGATTCAGGTACAGTGAGGAGTAGATAAAATGCAAAATGCCCATGCCCTTCGTGGAAAATTACAGTCAATTGACGGTAAGGATTATGGCGCTTACCAATCACTGATAGGTGCCTATGCATACCCTCAGTTCAAGCTTCTTATCGACCAGATTCCCAAGGATCCATATGCGCCGCCGCATACGGGCATTTACCGGATTCCAGATATCTTGTGACTATGTGGTGATGCCGGAAGGACTGAAAGAATCCAAGATAAAAGAGACCGCATTTGCTGACTTCCTAAACAGAAGGTTTTTTCAGGCAAGCGCCCGGTTTTCGAAGGTAAAGGCGCGGCACCGGTTACAGCGGCATCATAACGATAGCTGAACCCGGACAGACGATAATGCAGAGAAATACCATCATCATTTATGATGACTTTATTGAAGTGCGGTTCTTTATCGGCTTGCCGGCAAGCGGCAGGAATATCCGGTCGACCATCGCTGAAGAAATGTTATTTGAAGAATTACCTCAAATCGTAGCGGAGGCGCTTTTTAAAGAGAATATTGAAACGGAAACCCTAAGCAGGCATATAGAGACTGCGGAAGATGCAGAATACCTCAGAGGACAATTGAAATCAAGAGGATTGGTCGCATTCATCGCGGACGGTGCGATCTTGCCGAGGGAAAGCGGCACCAGTGATCAGCCACTCGATCAGGCATCGGCAGTACCTTTCATTTCACCGGAACGTTTGAGAGTGGAAATAGAATTACCCCATGCGGGATTGGTTCAAGTATCAATACCATAAAGGTGCGTGCCTACAGTGGCAGATACGTGGAGAAGGTGGACATATCGACATTCATCAAGAATCTGCCGATGCAGAAAGACACTCTGGCCTTTTCAACTGACAACGCAAGCGGCAGCACTTCTCAGGCAGCAAGCATTCAGGAGGCCATTGAAGTTGGCGCTGAGGTCCTGCTCATGGACGAAGATACATGCGCCACAAATTTCATGATCCGTGACAAAAAAATGCAGCAGCTTGTCAGCAAGTCAGATGAACCGATTACAACGTTCATTGACAAGGCTCAAAGACTTTTTTCTGAAAAGGGCGTATCGACAGTGCTTGCCTTGGGAGGCGCCGGTGATTATTTCGACATTTCCGATACGGTGATCCAAATGATTGGATATGAACCGGTGGATGTCACTGACAAAGCGCACGAGATATCAAGGAAATCCCCATCAAAACGCACACCTGAAGATGAAGCATACCCCATCACCCCCAAAGACAGAATACCTCTTCCTGACAGCATTGATCCGTACAACGAATACAATAAAGTAAGTGTATATGCCAAAGAGATTGACCGAATCTATTTCGGGAAGACGGTCGTTGACCTTGGGGATGTGGAGCAGCTCGTTGAACTGTCGCAAACAAAAGCCATCATGGCCTCGCTTAGCTTTTTCGATAAATACGTTGATGGGTGCAAAACACTGGATGAGATAATAAGAATAATAATGAGTGAAAATCGACAGCAAGGGTCTAGATATAATCAGTGACAAAATATCGGGTCATTACGCTGGTTTCAGGGGACTCGAATTGGCCTGTGCCATCAATCGTTTGAGGGGCATGAAGATGATACAGAATTAAGCGTCCTCAGTACGAAAAATTGCACTGGCCGTAATAGTTGCGGCCCCAGGCAACCACCGTGCCGTCGGATTTCAGAGCCACTGTGTGATCGGACCCTGCAGCAATTTCATTTTGAACTGCGCTTATTCCTTGAATCATGGTAAAAAGCAGACAGCCCATTACTACTAATGAGATAGCCATCATTCTATAAATTTTCATATATGATCGCTTCCTTTCCCTACTTATATTATACCACCCCCGTGGCACTGCCACTTGTAATTCTCTCCTGAGAAGTATACTATTTACTTATGAAAAAGATCACATTCTTCGATACGGAAGTATCCATTGAGAGCAATAGAATACTGGATATTGGTGCAATCAGACCCGACGGGTCCGTGATGCGCGGCAACTCGCTGCCGGCATTTCTGGATTTTGTCTTGGAGTCTGCTTTTTTATGTGGTCATAATGTGGTTGAGCACGATCTGAAGCATATCGGCAGGATCCTGGGCGACTCGCCGGAAGGCAGGAAACTGGCAGAGATACCTGTCATCGACACCCTCCATCTGTCCGCGCTTTTGTTCCCCAAGAGGCCGTACCATGCACTGGTCAAGGACGACAAGCTCCAGACCGAAGAGATCAACAACCCGGTCAACGATTCGAAGAAGGCCATGGACCTGTTCGGCGATGAAACAGCTGCTTTCCATGCACTTTCCGAACCGATGAAATGTATCTTCACAGGGCTGCTGAACGACAAGCCGGCGTTTTCGGGTTTTTTCAAATATCTGGAAGTTCCGGCTTCATCATTCGATATAAAAAATGAAATCCAACGTCACTTCGATGACCGGTTCTGCAGCCATGCGGACCTGGCAGGGATGATCGTCAGTCATCCTGTCGAGCTGGCCTACTGTCTGGCGCTGATCAATACGGACGACGACTACTCCGTCACACCGCCCTGGATCCTTAGGAACTATCCTGGTGTGGACAGGATGATGCATCAGCTGCGCGGCGTCCCATGCCTTGAAGGATGCGGCTACTGCAACGATCAGCTGGACGGCGAGAAAGGGCTCAAGCGGTTTTTCGGATACGACAGCTACAGGACCTACGACGGGGAACCGCTCCAGAAAAGGGCTGTGGACGCCGCCATCGGCAACGGGTCTCTGCTGGCTGTTTTCCCTACCGGGCGGCGGCAAGTCGATCACCTTCCAGGTGCCTGCACTGATGGCAGGAAAGGCTATGAAAGGACTGACGGTCATCATTTCGCCGCTCCAGTCCCTGATGAAGGACCAGGTCGACAACCTAGAGAGAAACGACATCACAGACGCGGTCACCATCAACGGACTGCTGGATCCCATCGAGCGTGCCGAGTCCATCCGCCGTGTAAAAAGCGGGGAAGCGACCATCCTCTACATATCACCGGAGCTGCTGCGGTCGAAAACGATCGAAAGGCTGCTGCTGGGCCGCAAGGTCGTCCGTTTCGTCATCGACGAAGCCCACTGCTTCTCGGCATGGGGACAGGATTTCCGCGTCGACTACCTCTACATAGGGGATTTCATACGCAGCCTGTACGAGCAGAAGAACCTGACCAACATGATCCCCGTTTCCTGCTTCACGGCGACAGCGAAACAGAACGTCATCGACGATATCAGGGCCTATTTCAAGGAGAAACTGAACCTGGACCTCGAGCTCTTCACCGCTAGTTCGGCAAGGAAGAACCTCCACTACAAGGTCATCGCGGCCAATGAAAACGACAAGTACCAGACGCTCAGGAACCTGATCGAATCAAGAGACTGTCCGACAATCGTCTACGTATCGAGAACGAAAAAGGCGGAGGAGCTTGCGGACAGGCTGGCCAAGGACGGCTACCTGGCGAAGGCCTACCACGGCAGGATGGACAAGAACATCAAGAGCAGCAACCAGGACTTTTTCATAGAAGGTGACGTACGGATCATGGTAGCCACATCCGCCTTCGGCATGGGCGTCGACAAGAAGGATGTGGGTATGGTCGTCCATTATGACATTTCCGACTCCCTCGAGAACTACGTACAAGAAGCGGGCAGGGCCGGTCGGGATGCAAGCATCTCCGCCGACTGCTATGTGCTGTTCAACGACGAGGACCTGAACAAGCATTTCATGCTGCTGAACCAGACGAAGATCGGCATCCAGGAAATTCAGCAGGTATGGAAGGCGATCAAGGACACGACCAGAACAAGGAACAGGATGTCAAATTCGGCACTGGAAATAGCCCGGGAAGCTGGATGGGACGAGAATGTCAGGGAGATAGAGACACGGGTCAGAACAGCCATCGCCGCCCTTGAAGATGCGGGCTATGTGAAAAGGGGACAGAACGAGCCCCGGGTCTATGCCGACAGCATCCTTGCACGAAGCGCCACGTCCGCCATCGAAATGATCAAGCAATCGGGGCTGTTTAGCGAAAAGGAAGAGGAGCAGGCCGTTCGGATTATCAAGAAGCTCATCGCCAGCAGAAGCCGCAGCCGGGCTGACGGGGAAACGGGAGAGGCGCGGATAGACTATATCTCCGACGACCTTGGCATCGAGAAAAAGGAAGTCATCAGAGCTGTCCAGCTCCTCAGGGAGGCGGGCGTCCTGGCCGATGCGAAGGACCTGGTCGCCTACATGCAGGAAACGGGAAGGGTGAACCGTTCCCTCAATACCCTTGCGGTTTTCAGCAATCTGGAAAGGTTCCTGATCCGCGAGATTCCGGATGAGCTGTCCATTATCCATCTGAAGGCACTCAACGAACGTGCAGAAACGGAAGGGCTGAAGGACCCTGGGCCGGACAAGATCCGGACGATCATCAACTTCTGGGTCATCAAGGACATGATGCGGCGGGAGGCGTCGAAGCTTTCCCACAACCGAATGCGGGTGGCGTTCAAGGCGCCTAAGGACAAGCTCCTTGAGGTTTTCGAGAAGCGGAGCGATCTGGCAGAATTCATCCTCAACTATCTGGACAGCGTGCACACGGGCAGCGATTCAGCCTGCGAATTTTCCGTGCTCGAACTGAAGGAAGCCTACAACATGGAAAAGGGGCTGTTCCAGGAGCTGGCAACGACGGGGGAAGTGGAGGATGCGCTGCTGTATCTGTCAAGGATCGGCGCTTTGAAAATGGACGGCGGCTTCCTCGTGGTTTACAACCGGATGAGTATCGAGCGTCTGGAGCTTGACAACAAGATAAAATACAAGAACGACGACTACAGGAAGCTGAAGCAGTACTACGAGCAGAAGACCCAGATGATCCATATCGTCGGGGAATATGCCAAAAAGATGCTGGAGGACTACCAGTCCGCCCTGCAGTTCGTCGAGGACTACTTCCAACTGGAGTACAGCGCTTTCCTGGGCAAGTACTTCAAGGGTTCCAAAGGGGGCGAAATCCTCAGGAACCTGACGCCTGCGAAATTCAGGCAGCTGTTCGGGGAGCTGTCGCCGACCCAGCTGAAGATCATCAACGACAAGGAGACGCGGTTCGTCGTCGTCGCGGCAGGGCCGGGGAGCGGCAAGACGCGAATTCTGGTCCACAAACTGGCCTCCCTTCTGCTGATGGAGGACGTGAAACATGAGCAGCTGCTGATGATCACGTTTTCAAGAGCCGCCGCCACCGAGTTCAAGAGCCGCCTCCAGAAGCTGATCGGCAACGCGGCTCATTTCGTGGAGATCAAGACGTTCCACTCCTACTGCTTCGACTTGCTGGGACGGGTCGGCAACATAGAGAAATCTTCAGACATCGTCAGGCAAGCCGCCGCGGCGATAGAGGAAGGTGCCGTTGAGATGTCCAGAATCACCAAGACGGTGCTTGTCATCGACGAGGCACAAGACATGGACGAGGACGTCGCGGAGCTGGTGCGGGTCCTGGTGGGGAAGAACGAAGACATGCGGGTCATCGCCGTCGGGGACGACGACCAGAACATCTATGCCTTCAGGGGATCCGACTCGAAGCACATGAAGAGGCTGATGGATAACGGGAATGCATGCCTTTACGAACTGGTGGAGAACTACAGGAGCAGGCCCAACCTCGTGGCATTTACGAACCTTTTCGTTGAAAGAATGGCGGCCAGGATGAAAAGCACGCCGATTATGCCTGTACAGACACAGCTGGGCCGCATACGTGTGACGCGATATTCGAGCGAGCATCTGATCGAGCCTGTTGTAGGCAAGATGATAGAAGAGGGTATCAAGGGTTCCACCTGCATCCTGACGAAAACGAACGACGAGGCCCTTCAGATCACGACACTTTTCAGAAAAAGGGGTATCCGCGCCAACCTGATCCAGGGGAACGGCTCCTACAACCTATACAACCTGGATGAAGTGCGGTATTTTATCGGGCAGCTGGACCTGACGGACGACGTCTACACCATCAGCGATGAGGTGTGGGACGAGGCGAAACGCCGCCTGTTCAACCGGTATGCAAGGAGCGAGAACCTGCCGCTGTGCAGGCGGATGCTCAGGGAATTCGAGACCGTCAACAACAGGTACAAGTATGTCTCCGACTTTATGATCTTCATACGGGAATCCCAGGAAGAGGACTTCTATGACGACAACCAGTCGGCGGTTTGCGTCTCCACGATGCACAAGGCGAAGGGCAAGGAGTTCGACCATGTGGTTATCATGCTTGACCGTTTCCAGGTCGGTACCGATGAGGCGAAGAGGCAGCTGTATGTGGCCATGACGAGAGCCAAGGAAAGTCTGGCGGTCCACTACAACGGAAGCTATCTGGAAAAGCATTCGGACGAGCGGTTGGCCGGTATTGAGGGTCTTGAATACGTGAGCGACAGCAGCAGATACAGCCCGGCGAACCACATCGCAATCCAGCTGACCCACAGTGATGTATTCCTGGACTACTTTTTCAGCTCGCAGAGGGCTGTCGGGAATCTGATGAGCGGGGATATGCTGGGTGTGGATGGAATCGGCTGTTATGCTCCGGACGGGGAGAGGATGCTGAGATTCTCGAGCAAGTTCAAGGAGGAGATTGCGAAGCAGGAGGAAAAAGGGTACAAGCTTCTGGAAGCGAGGGTGAACCAAGTGGTTTACTGGCAGAAGGAATGCGGGGATGAGGATAGGAAGATTGAAGAGATACGGATTGTGCTGCCTGAGGTGGTATTATCGTTAGGATAATATACTATACAAAATGTCAAGAATAATGAATAATATGTTAATCATTATTCTTGACTAGGTTCATGTGAACTCAGGGGTCAGGCACTAATAGAATGGAGAAGTAAATATATGTCAATCAGAGTAAACAAATATCAGTACGACAAAATCTGCGATCAAATGAAAAGAGAATTTGGTGCAGTCAAAAGAGGAGAAGAGGAGCAGCATGCGATGGTGTTTTTTTCTATGGAAGGGAATTTGTTGAAAACACATCGCGCACATCCGTCATCTGACAGCCGACGTCTTTTGGAGGCGATTCCGTTGGTTCTGTTTCATCTAATGAGCCATTTGACTGGTGAGGAATACGATTTGGACGGATTCAAATCGGAGGACAATGAAAGGCTTGCCCATGCATTGCTGATGGCCTTCGATCCCTTTACAAATGAGGAGATAAGAGTGATCCTCGAGAGGGAGGAAACAATAGATTTAGCAGACAGAGACCAGCTGAAAGCATTCTACCATGAGCCGATCATGTGCGTATTGAAAATCAGAGAATCGGCGGAATCATGGACAAAACGCTATGGAGCGAATGGGTATTTCAATTTTACAGAGGAATTTCTGGGGAAATCGGTGGGACATGAAACCGAACTGAAATTCACTATATCCTTAGGAGGTTTTCATGAATGGAAATAAACTGCCCGTCAAGTTCTTAATTGATAATCCTTTGAAGGAACTATCTGCGGCAAAACTAACACATTTTCATATGGTTACGATCCTTAACTCTGAATTCAACAAAAAAATCGATAGTCAAGTAATGCCTCTTTTAGATGCCTCAAGACGAGAGACGTGTGAACAAGAAAGAATGCATATTCTAAAGTGCAATGCAGCCGAGGATTTTGTACAGTTCATGAGAAAAGTTAAGGAGCCGCAAAATAAAAAACATATTGTGGAAAAAGCTCTTTCCATGCAGGATAGCGTCATGCCTTTGATTTTCAAGCGATTTTTGACTTCAGGGCAAGATGTGTTTCTTGAAAACGCCGCAATCATTCTGGCAAATGCAGATATGAAATACGTGGAACAAGCATTTGACATTTTCAACTATATCAGAAATCCTTATGCGAGGTCTGTAATATGTATAGTATTCGGAGAGAGGAAAAGGGTGGATTATACTTCATTATTATTGGAACAATATGAGAGGATTAAAAAAGAACGCCCTGACAAAGACTATGAGCAGGGACCCTTGCTGGCTTTGTATCTCATACATGGGAACAAAGAATAATCAGAAAATTCACGTGTCAGGCACCAGTCAATTAATCGACTGACTGTTGGAGTAATATAGAAGGGGATGTTTCTTATGCAAATTGCATTAACAAAAAAGTTGTCTGAGGCCATAGGAATGAAGCCGCCAGCTGTCAATGAAACCATCGATCCGCTTTTTTCATGGACGGCGAACTGGACCAAGGTATGGGATAACCGCAGAGCAGAGGATATGCTTGTCTTGGTAAACAATGCCACACGGTTTACTGTCGCGATATACCAGGTAAAACGAAAGGATCTGAAGAGCGTTGCTGAAAAGATGCGGGCGGCTATTCTGAACACGCTGCTTTCCATTAATCTTAATCCGGAGTTAGTGCTTGAATACATGCGTATGGCGGGTGAAGTAGAATTTGTGAGGAACAGCAGCAGACAGACAGCAGCATGGGTTACAAAGGCGGGATTGGAATGCGCTTTTCACGTGGGAAGAGAATATAACGGCGTTGATAAGATGTACTGTGATACTGTGGGGATTCCAGCAAATCACAGGTTCGTCAATTATTCGGGCAGCAGCGACGAAGGTTACACGCCATATCAAGCGATGATCGATGCACTGACCGAGCTGACGGGTCTGCAGACCTATAAATGCCGCGCTTTCGAATTGATGGTCACCCTTGATCTGGATGTATACAAAGCCGAGCGGAGGCTCATTGTTCCTGCAGATATGAAACTATCTCAACTACACAGGGTGTTGCAGGAAATTTTCGACTGGAGAAATTGCCACCTCTACGATTTTGTGGTCTTGGATGATAAAACAAGAAAACCGGTTGTTAGGATTGTGCCGTTTGAAGAGGATCTAGCCTACGATGAAGACGCCGTTCTGATGGAAGGGCACACCTTGTCAGAGTTTTTGCCGGAACATAAGCAGATGGTCTATACATATGACATGGGAGACAATTGGAAGCATGAAATTCAGCTGGTTCGTGTGATTGAAGAATATAAAGAGGAATTGCCATATCTGCTGGAAGCAAGAGGACAAACACCGCCTGAAGATGTCGGTGGCGTTGGAGGGTTTGTAAGATTTCGTGAAATTATGATGGATCCTGATCATCCGGAATACGAGGGGACGAAAGAGTGGGTAAGGTATTGGACACCAGAGCTCACCGAATGGAAAAGCCGTGCTAAGGTCATTCGAATATGATGTCAGAAATTTACGTACTAGCACAGTGCCAAAAGGTCCGTCCCTCTGGCACTGTTTGACTGAATTCGACAGAAAATGATAGAATACGGTATATCGGAGGTATTTATATGAGAGAATCCAATACCGTTGAATTCAAACTAGTGGTCAACAAATCCATACTGAAGGAAATTGTCGCATTCGCAAATACACTTGGCGGGAAACTATATATAGATGTTAATGACGATGGAAAGCCATATTATTTGACAGAAAAAGGGATGAAACCATCAGGTGTCTATAAACGACAGGGCAATACGAGTGTGCCTGTGAGCGACAACGATATCAGGGACATGATTATGGAATATCATGGCATGACTTATGAAGGTACCAGATCGTTGAATCAGGAGCTGACTTTTCAATATGCTGCTCATCAGTTTAAGCTTAGGGAATTGACGTTTGAGCCACTGCAGATGAAATCATTGGGACTGTATGAGGAAGATGGGCTATACAATAATCTTGCCTTATTGCTTTCAGATCAATGTCCCCATATTATCAAAGCGGCGGTATTCAAAGGCGATGACAAAATGGATTTCACCCATAGGCAGGAGTTTGCGGGAAGCATTTTGAAGCAATTGGATGACGCCTATCAATTTCTTGAGATGCAGAACCATTTGTTGACGACCTATGAAGGACTTAGACGTATTGACGCTTATAACTATAATCCGACTGCGATTAGAGAAGGGCTGCTCAATGCAATCGTTCACAGGGATTATGGCATTAGCGGAAATATCTTTATCAATGTGTTTAGAAGCAGTATCGAGTTCATATCATTGGGCAGCTTGCCGAAAGGCATAAGGCTGGAAGACATATACGAAGGTGTTTCCAAACCCAGAAACGAGAAGTTGGCAGGCGTATTCTATAGACTTCAGCTGATTGAAGCCTTCGGTACTGGTATTATGAAGATAATGGGAGCCTACAAGGAAAAGGAAATAAAGCCGGAAATCAAGGTGACGCCAGGTGCTTTCATTCTCAGACTGCCGAATATGGCCTATGACAGTCAAAGTGATAGGATTAAGGAACAGGCAGCTCCCTACCAGTCGCAGGCAGGTCTTAACCTGAAGGATACAGAAGCAGTATTGATGGACATCCTGGAAACAATCAAAGAGCAGGGGAACATCAGTCGGCTTGAAGTACAGGAGAAATATGGATTCGGGCAGACAAAAAGCGGAGGATTGCTGCGAGAGCTTGAGAATCGGGATATGATTGTGAAGAAGGGGAAGGGCAAGAACAGTTATTATGTCATCAGTAGGGGAGGTAAACAATGAGTGGAAAAACAAGAAATGATATTCAGATCGGGAGCAAAGTAAAAGTGGTTCAGAAACAGGACCAAAAATCAGGAAAGCTGACGGAGGGAGTCGTCCAGAAAATCCTGACGAAATCACAATATCATCCCCATGGAATCAAAGTGATGCTCGAAAGCGGCATCGTGGGGAGAGTAAAGGAAATACTATGAATAATGGGAATAAGGAGCGGTACTCCTATCCGGTGGTCTTTCGCTTTGATGAAGATGGCATATCTATTGAATTTCCAGATCTGCCAGGATGTTATTCAGCAGCAGATACGGCAAAGGAAGCTTTTATTAACGCGGAAGAAGCGTTAGGACTCCATTTGTGGGGCTTGGAAGAAGATGGGGATGATATTCCAATGGCAACACGTGTAGAAAAAATTAAAAAAGATGAAGATAGTGATATGATTTCGCTTATAACTGTATACATGCCGCCAATAAGAGATTCAATTAATCGATAAGCTATAGAAAGGAACATATAGTGATGTATGAAAAGGACAAACTTATCAGGGCGCAAGAAATCATCGGTGATCTAATCGAAGGCAAGAATCCATTTACTGGCGAGGAACTTGAAAACGAAAGTATCATGAACGAAGTCAAAATGATTCGGTTTCTGCATTTTCTATCGGGTGTTGTCCAGGAGAATCTTAACAGAGGAAGTAGCAGTAAGAAAGGCAAGGCACCTTTTGAAATCACGCCAGAACAATTAAAGGAAGTGATATTACCAGAAGGCGAAGTGGGCATCAATGATTTTTGCAGATGCGTGAACGAGGTTATTGATAAAGAACGCATGAAAAACATCTCAGGGACAGTCGAGAGTATGAGCAGATTGTATACAATGAGACAGACAAAAGATTTCTCCTGGAAAACCTGAACGAGATACTGTCGAAATAGGCTGTTGTATCTGAAACTCAAAGGAGGACAAGATGAAAATCATAGACTTGACACCTGAGAATATCGCCGACTACGGCGTCTGCGGATACAAAGACGTCAAAAAGCACGTTGAGCTTAGAAGGAAGATTGAGTGGTTCAAGAAATACTATCCAAAGGGTTTGAGAATCAAGGCCGTTTTGTCAGATGACGGCAGCTACCAGGGGATGATTGAGTATATCCCGGGGGAGCATGCCCACCGGCCGGTCGAAGCGGATGGTTACCTATTCATCCACTGTATATTCGTAGGATTTACCAAGGAATACAAAGGCAGAGGCTATGGAGTCGCCCTGGTCGAGTCTTGCCTTAGTGATGCGTTGGAAGCGAACATGAAGGGTGTAGTTGTGGTCACGAGAAAAGGGTCGTTCATGGCTGGAGACGCCATCTTCAGCAAGTTGGGTTTTGAAGTTGCTGACAAGGTGGAACCTGATTTCCACCTGATGGTCAAAAAATTCGATTCAGGAGCAGAAAGCCCCAGGTTCAGAACGGATATGAAAGAACATTTGGATTTGTATTCAGAAGGGCTGACCATCCTAAGATCGCCACAGTGCCCTTATACTGAAAAGAACGTGAATGCCATAGTGGCGTCGGCGCGAGAGCAGTTCGGTATCGAAGCCAGAATCGTTGACCTGGAGGATGAAGCGTCTGCCAAGCAATCGCCCTGTCCTTTCGGAACCTTCTGCATCATCTATAATGGGGAGATTATCAGCCACCATCCTATCAGCAATACCAGGTTTCTCAATATTATGGCGAAAGTTGCTATACCGGTACAAAAATATGCTAAGCTTGACAATGAAATTGTGTCCCCTTATCTCGAACAGGGAGATGCCAGCGGAGATGTCCTGATCATGCTGCACGGCATTGCTGATTCCTGCCGGATATTTGAGCCGATGTTGCCCTATATCCCTAAATCCATCCACGTCTATGCAGTTACATTGAGGGGACATGGTGATGCAAGCCGACCCGAAACCGGCTATGGCACGGATGATTTTGTAGAAGACCTTCGCCTGTTCATGGACGGACAGCAAATTGACAAGGCCTTTGTCCTGGGAGCATCAAGCGGTGGATTCCCGGCAAGGCGATTCGCCATAAATTACCCTGACCGAGTCTCAGGGCTCATTCTGCTGGGATCCCCGTCGTCTCTTCAAGACAATCCCTTTGCCAAGGATCTCTGGGATACTGTCATCTCGAAGCTGACCGACCCGATAGACCCCGAATTCATCCGACGTTTCGCTCAGAATCTGACATCGAAGAAGATACCGGAGGGTGTAATGAATACGATGCTGAGAGAAAACCAAAAAGTTCCGGCTCGAGTATGGATTGGAACAACTGAAGGGATCATGCAGGAAGCATTCCCGGGGGATCTTGGAAAAATCAGCGCAAAGACATTGCTTTTATGGGGAGAAGAGGATACGGTTGTCAGCCGCGAGGACAAGGAGAATCTCGCTAAAGCCATCAAACATTCAAGAATAGCCGTACGATCTGGTGTCGGACACCTGCTTTACCTGGAGGATCCGGATCGTGTCGCATCTGAAATCACTGCCTTCATTCAGGAGTGACAGCAGATGGTTCATCTATCGGTTCGCCCGCCTCAACGAGAGCCCTGGTTTTCACAAGCCAGAGGGAGAGGAGGGACAGCAATACACCGGTGGCGATAAGCATCCATTCAATCGGCATGAGGTCTGCCATGGGGCCAAAAATGAGAAGGCCCAGCGGCATCATCGAGCTCGACAGCATGGTGAAAAGTCCGAACAGCCGACCCAGATAGTTTTCATCCACTTTTTCCTGCAGAATAACCAGGGATGGTGTATTGAAGATCGGAATCGCAAAGCCGATCAGCCCCATGATACCCAGATAGATCCAGAAGATGGGGACAAGACCCAGACCGCTCGTGCACAGGCCGAGAATGAAACCGGAAAGCGCCATGGTATGGACGCGGTTCCGGAAGCCGCCCCACGAAGCCATTAGGATGCCGCCAAGCGTCATGCCTATAAAGAAGGCCAATTCGATAGCCGTCAAATGCCAGACGGTACCGCTGAAGCTGCGTGTCACCTGCAGCGGCGACAGAAAGGCGGATGGGGAAATGAGGAAAAAGAGGAACGCATAAAAGATAAAGAAATAGACCAGAAAGCGATGGTGCCGGACATAATGCAAGCCGGAGCGCATGTCCTCGAGGTATCCGGATGTCTGCTCGCCGGCTGCTTTTTTGTGGAGCGGCACGTTCAAAAAGAACTGGAGCAGCAAAATGGCAGGTATCGCCGTGACCACATCAATCAAAAAGATGTTCGATAGGGTAGTGAAGCTCATCAGGGCTGCGCTTGCAAGAGGTGAAACAATCATGATCACCGACTGGACAGTACCGTTGATGGCATTGACCCGTGTCAGTTTCTCCACCGGTACAATCTGTGGTAGCAAAGCATTGACGGCCGGCATCTGGATGCCTTGTCCAAAAGAGCGGACAGCAGACAAGACAAAAAGCGGCCACAGCGTCGCCGAAGTCATGCGCATCAGCAGCGCAAGCACCAGCGTGGAGACCGCAACAAGAAAATCCGAGATGATAATAAGCCTTTTGCGGTTGTACCGGTCGGCCCAGACACCTGCAAACGGCGATAGAAGAAATGTCGGCAGGAAGCCACAGATGATGGATAGGGTAATGAGTACGCCGGACTGCGTTTCCAGAGTGATATACCACAAAATGGCGTACTGCACCAGTGAAGTACCGAAAAGCGAGATGTTCTGGCTGCCAAGAAAAACGGCCACCTGTTCCCGCCAGCCTCTTTGTCTTAGTCCAGTAAGCATACAACAGTCTCCTTTCAGGGCTGGGAATCTATTTGTATTATACTCCCGCTTTAAGAATGTGTCATCCTATTGACGATCAAGAACAATTGTGATTTGAATCAGATGCAATTAATTTAAAACGATTATACGATTCTAAATTAAACGGATTTAATTTAAATTGACGCGTGCTTTATACAGTGATACTATAAAAACAGGAAGGACGTGTTTTTATGGTTAAGAGAACAATATACTTGCAGCGGATAATGCCGTTTATCGATTCCGAGATGATTAAAGTCCTGACAGGTGTTAGACGTTGTGGAAAATCAACACTTATGAAACAGATCATTTGTGAATTGAATGGTCTGAATGTTGAGGATGAGCGAATAATTTATATTAACTTTGAGGAATTCAAGTATAGAAATATTCAAGAGCCAGAAGCGCTGTATGATTATATTGAACAGAGAATTGCAGGTAATGAAAAATATTACCTGTTCATCGATGAAATTCAAAATGTCAATGGGTTTGAATTAGTTATCAATTCATTTCGCTCGACTCATGATATCAGCATTTTTATTACCGGATCAAATTCAAAGTTATTGTCCGGGGAATTAGCTACCCATCTAGCTGGACGAACGATTTCATTTCGTATAATGCCGTTTAATTTTTACGAGTTCTGCCAATTCAAGAAAGAAAGTGGAGACGATAGAAGCAATGATGTTCTGTTGACTGAATATATGAATTGGGGTGGATTCCCGCTTGTCTGTAAAGAATCGACTGATAGTACGAAAGCAGTTGTACTATCTAATATCTTTGATTCGGTTGTATTGAAAGATATTATTATGCGTAATAAAATTGCCTCGCCCATAGCATTGGAAAGAGTGATTGAGTATATTATTGCCAACACATCATTAACAATTTCCGGAAATAAAATTGCCGCTGAATTGGAGAAAGGGAAACATGCTGTTTCAGCGCCAACGGTTTATGATTATTTGAGATTGATTACAGAAGCATGTATTTGTGACAAAGTCTCGAGATTTGATATTCGAGGGAAAAAAGCATTGTCAAAAGAAGAAAAAATGTATGTCTGTGATCTGGGATTTTTTAGATTAAATATGAATAGGCTTAAAGACGAGTATAACTATATCATTGAAACGATTTGTTATAATGAATTGATTGCACGAGGTTATCATGTATTTATCGGAAAGACATATTCGGGTGAAGTTGATTTTATCGCTGAGAAGGACCAAGAACGTTTCTATGTTCAAGCAACCTATATGCTGAGTGATGAAAGTATTGTAGATAGGGAATTTGGAGCATATGCAAATATAAAGGATAATTATCCAAAATATGTTATTTCGCTGGATAAGTACACCGTGAATAAAGATGGCATCATTCATATGAACTTAATCGACTGGCTTCTGGACTGGGACGAGACTGGCTTGAAGTCATGAGTAGAAAGGAATCCATAAAATGAAAAAACAAACACAGCGCCCTGTTTCATCTTGGTTTCAAAAGCAAGGAGCCCTGGTTTTCTCCTTCGCTTGAACCAAATAAAAACGCATTCCCCCTCCTCTAATCAAAGAGAAGGTGGGGGTCAAGTTTTTCAGCGCATAGCCATAGCCAACAGCCCAATACCTGTGCAATAATAAGAGAAGAACATATGTTCTGGTGTGGTGCAATAACACTAGAGAGGAAGGGCTGCCGTGAGGTATACGCTGGCATATAAAGTCAAAATAAAAAACAAGCAGATAAACAAAATATTAAGCATGACTTTGGACATCTACCGGGAAGCCCTGTCTTATTGTGTTGCGGTTTTCAATGACGAATACGACAACTGGAATACCCTGAAGGGAAAACAACGCAGCCATGGCAATGGGAAAGGTCATGTCCTATCGGTCGAACCTGGAAACGGATCCTAGGCACACATTGGGCATAAGGCATAGGGAGTTTCCGAATTTCTACAACAAGGAGCAGTTCAAAACCGATGTCTCAAATGGCGTGACCGAATACAAAATCAAGGTATTTACCGGAAGCACATGGGACTGGACAGCTGTTGACCTTAGAAAGACGGATCTAGCCTATCTCGAGAAACATATCTATAGCCATCCGGACCTGCAAAAGCAGTTATCTCCGAAACTGATCAAAAAGGGGAAGAGCTTCTACCTGCAGTTCAGCTTTCAGCTTGACACCAAGCTGAGCGATGCAATACCAGTCGACCAACGGATCACTGCTGTGGATCTTGGGCTGAATTCATCCGCAGTCTGTGCAGCGATGTGCAGTGACGGCACTGTCTATGACCGGTATTTCAGCAACCAGTCAAAGGATAAAGACCGTCTCGGTCATTTGCTGAACAGGCTCAGGAAGAAGCAGGCACAAGGAGGCGCTTATGCCAGGAACAAGAAGTTGTGGACACAGATAAACAACATCAACCGGCAGACAGCAGAAGCTACAGCGAAAGATATTGTGGATTTTGCTCTGCGCAACAAGAGCGATGTCATTGTGCTTGAGCATCTGTCCGATATGCGGCCAAGAGGTTCCAGACGGCAACGGCTGCATCTTTGGAAGAAAAAGTATATCCTTCGGATTGTGACATCACAGGCCCACAAACACGGTATTCGCATCAGGACGGTCAATCCTGCATACACAAGCAAGCTGGCTTATGACGGCTCAGGGGAAGTGGTACGCAGCAAAGAGAACTATGCCCTATGCGAATTCAAGAACGGAAAGGTCTATAATGCGGACCTTGGGCTCCTTTCAGCCTAGGCTTCTGAGTCCCTGCTGTATCTGAGGAAGAGCAATCTTGGTGGGTAACAAACCAAGAAGCCCCCACTTCAACGCCGTGGGCGTAAGTGGTGGGAGTATTCACCTGCGAATGCTTACTTTTCATTCAAGGAGTACTGTGTTGGCACCCTGGAAGGATTGTTCAATACCGTCATTCTTAAAGGTGATGAAAGGTGCGTGCCAAAAGGTCCGTCCCTCTGGCACTTCCTATCGACGAAAAGAAGAAAGGAGTCATCATGAAAGCAATAATCATATACAAATCAGTCACTGGGCATACGAAGGAATACGCTGAGATGCTTTCCAGCAGTCTTGGCTGCGAAGCGATCCCCCTTAACCAGATGTCGAAGGCCAACGTTGAGGATTATGACACGTTGATTTATGGCGGGTGTGTTCATGCATCTAAAATAGTCGGGTTGCGTTCATTCACCAAACAACTCTCAAAGAAAGCCAATCAACAAGTTATCGTTTATGCTGTTGGTGCCAACGGGAATTCAGAGGAGAATACAGCGGCACTTATCAGCAAGAACATGGCGGCAAACAATATCAGTTATCCGTTTTTTTACCTGCAGGGTGGATTTGACCCTGATAAGCTCAACTTCGCCCTGAGGCATATGCTACGGGGAGTGGCGAAATCTCTCAAGAAGAAGCAGGCATCTGACCCTGATGCTTTGAGCCAGTCGGATCTTGATTTTCTCGAATTCTTTCAGGATAAGCACAGCAATATGGATAGCGCCCAATTACAGGCCCTCGCGGATTATATTCAGCAATCAAACCCTATTGACAAATAAATACTTCGAGAGTAGAATTAAATTAGTTCGAAGGAGGAATCAATATGGTTAAGGAATTGAATGCGGACAACCTGGAAAGCGTCGTTTTCGACCTCATCGACCAGATGAAAGTCCTCTTTCACGAGGAAACCTGGCAAAATGTACTCTTGAACAGCACCAAGAACGAGATGCTGGTACTGCTTCTGCTATACCGGGAACAGGATGTGAACATGACCCGGATCGCCGAGTATCTAAATGCGCCGCTCAACACGGTGACGGGCATCGTCGGGAGGATGGAGAAGAAGGGTGTCATCGAGCGGAAACGCAGCCTGGAGGACAAGCGGATCGTCAACATCGTCCTTTCCGAGGAAGGTAAGGAAGAGATCGGCAGCATCACCGACACATTCATGCACTACGGCAGGGAGATCCTGGCGACACTGTCTGGCGAGGAGATGGCTCTGCTGAACAAGGTGGTCGAGAGAGTGACACAGGTCATGAAACAGGACAGGCATGCCGGCGGATCGGAAGAAGCGAAGCAGCGCATCAGGAAGATCCCCATAGAATAGAAGCGATAAAAGAAGGTGCGGCAAATGGGAAGGATACTCGTATTTACAGGAAAGGGCGGTGTCGGCAAGACCAGCGTGGCTGCGGCCCATGCAAGGCATTCGGCCCTGGAAGGTAAGAGGACGCTGATCGTCAGCACGGACATGGCCCACAACCTGGGGGACATTTTCGGGATGGTGATGGGCAAGACGGTATGCCGGGTGGACGAGAACCTGGATGCCCTTGAAATCGACCCGAACTATATACTGGAGCATGAGTTCACCGAAATCAGGAAGGCCATCGCGGACATGATCGACTCGGGAGGGATGATGAGGGAGAACCTGGAACAGATGTCCCTATTCCCCGGTATGGCGGAGCTGTTATCGCTGCTGAAGATCATGGATATCTACGAAAAGGACGCATACGACCGGATCATCGTGGACTGCGCGCCGACTGGGGAGACATTGGCACTGCTCAAGTTCCCGGAGCTCATGTCCTGGTACATGGAGAAAATGTTTCCCGTGGGCAAGGTCGCTGTAAGGGTCCTGTCGCCAGTGTCCAAAGCGGTATTCAAGATACAGCTGCCGAACAGGAGGGCCTTGACAGATGTGGAGATGCTCTATGCGAAGCTGATCCAGCTGCAGGCGCTTCTGAAGGACAAGAGTGTGACATCGGTCCGTCTGGTAGCCATGCCTGAGAAGATGGTGGTGGAAGAGACGAAGCGGAACTTCATGTACCTGAACCTGTACGACTATCATGTGGACGGCGTCTTCATAAACCGGATCCTGCCGAAGGACATGGACAATCCCTTCTTTAACGAATGGATCTTGATACAGAACAAGTACATCAGGGAGCTGGAGGACCTGTTCGCAGGACTGCCCATCTACCGGATCCCCTGGTTTGAAACGGACCTGGACGGGATGGAAGGCGTGGACAAGCTGAGACGGGCTGTGCTTGAAGGCGGGGACGTTTTCGCTGTCCGGGACGACCTGCACGGCGAGACCTACGAAAAAACCGAGACGGGATACCAGATGAGACTTTTTCTGCCTTGTATCGACAAAGGGGAAGTGGACCTTCACGAGTCGGAAACCTATGTCATCGTCAAGATAGGAAACTTCAAGAGGAACATACCGAAACCGAGCACATTGATGAACTGCCGTATTACCGGAGCAAGACTTGAGGAAGGGACCCTGAATATCGCCTTTCAAGAACGCTATGCTGAGAAAGAAGGTGTGGAACATGACCGATGAAAGAGTTCATGAATTCATGGACAAGATGATCGAAGCCAAGAAGATGGAGATGGATGCGTTGATGTCCCTCCTGCCTGAAACGACGAAAGAACACATGCATGTCATCAGACGGGAAGTCATGGAGATGCTCGCAGAATGCCTGATGGAGGCGTCGAAGGAAGACGAGAAACCGGCTGCCGGCAAGAAGAAGGCCGGGAAAAAAGTCAAGAGCGGCGTCAGCAAGGTGGACATCGAGTAGGAGGAATGCACATGCGTATCATACTTTATACCGGTAAAGGCGGCGTCGGAAAGACCAGCATCGCTGCAGCGACAGCCTGCCGGCTGGCCAGTGAAGGCCGGAAGGTCCTGATCATGAGCACAGACCAGGCCCACAGCCTCGGCGACTCTTTCGAGATGAAGATCGGCACCGAACCGACATCGGTGATGGAGAACCTTTTCGCACTGGAGATCGATGCGTTGAAAGAGACGGAGAAATCCTGGGGCAACCTGCGGGATTACATGAAGGAGTTACTGAGCAGCCGGGCGGAAGGCGGACTTGTGGTGGACGAGCTGCTGGTCTTTCCGGGGCTGGATGAGCTCTTCTCCCTGTTCAAGATTCTGCAGGTCTACGAGGAGGACCGATATGATGTCCTGATTGTCGACTGCGCACCGACAGGGAGGCCCTGTATCTGCTGAAGTTTCCGGAAATGTTCGGGACGCTGGTCGACAAGGTGCTCCCGATGAAACGGAAGGCCGTGAAGGCGGTCGGACCGGCCATACAGAAAATCAGCAAGGTGCCCATGCCCCATGACAGCGTGTTCGAGGATGTGGAGCGGATGATGGACAGGCTCGAACGGCTGCAGACGCTGATGCTCGACAAGGAGACCGTTTCCCTGCGTATCGTGACGACACCGGAGAAGGTGGTCATCAAGGAGACGAAAAGGAACTTCACCTGGCTGCATCTTTACGACTACAATGTGGACGCCGTCATCGTCAACAGGATCTACCCCAGGGAAGCGCTGGAGGGATACTTCAACGCGTGGGTGCGGCTCCAGGAAGAGGGCATCGCCGAACTTAGGGACAGCTTCAGGGACGTCCCCATGTTCATGCTTGAACTGCAGAAGAGCGAGCTGAAAGGGATACCCGTCCTTATGGAGGTTTCGGACCTCTACGGCACGACGGACCCCTGCAAGGTGCTCACGACTCGGCGCATTTTCGAAATCGAGAGCGATGGAGATATCCGGAAAATGTACATATACCTCCCCTTTGCCGACAAATCGGAGATGGAGCTGGGGCAGGCCGGCGGCGAGATCCAGATCAGCATCAGGAATGAGAAACGTTGCTTCGCCCTGCCGGACACCCTAAAGGGACTGCATATCGCTTCCGCAAAGTTCGATGAAGGGAAGCTGAGTATTGTATTCAATAGATAGTAGAGTGCCAAAAAGGTCCGTCCCTTTGGCACTCTCACATCTGTTTCAAGGACAAGAAAATACATCAAATACAAATATTGTGAACATATTTCATAGATTCAAAACAGAAGGCCTTTCAAGTCTGGATGACTTTCAGAAGAGGTAAAGATACTTAATATATTGATGATTCTGTTCATTCGGTTTTGTGGTATTGCTTGCTATAATATAGCCATCAAAAGAAACAAAGCAATTGATTGGTGGTGAATGAAATGACTGATACTATGATAAATGCAAGCAAGTTGTTATCAATATGGGATGAACTGTGTGAAGAAATTGATGATCAGGAAAGAGAACAGTCCACTATCTGGAGGCTTCTGAGATGTCAATACAGAATGTTGCAAGTCAAGAAATGTATTACATGCGAGCAAATTGATAAATTCAAAAATTCGGTGGCAAGATTCAGACATTTCACTGAAGACAGCGTATTATTGTAAGGAAAGGTTGTTGTATGCACATGCTCAAACGATTTCCTTCCCCGCGAAAAAGCATACAGAATAAAATCTTCTGGCCTGTCATGGCTCTTATTATACTGCCTTCCTTTTTCATTGGATTCAGTGCCTATTTCATATCCATTGATACTGTCAAGAAAGAAGTCAGTGTTTCTTTTGCAGAATCTGTGGACTATACCAGAAAAAGCGTTGAAACGGAACTCTATCAAATCAAGCAGATTGCTGACTATATTTTCATGGACACAGACCTGAAGGATGCCATAATCCAAAAGGACCAGGACCTGAAAACCTCGATTGCTGCGGAAGACAGACTGCTCAAGAAGCTGGAGCAGTACGTCATTACGAACACATTCAGAAACATCGAATCCCTGAAAGTATATGGGAACAGTGGGTATGAACTATCCTTTGGAGACAGCAGTGTCCTTACCAATATTAATGATGAAAGAATCAAGACGACACTCAATTATTACCTGGCCGTCCATAGTACGGGCAAGATTATCTGGTACGGTATCCATGATGAATATTTAAAAGTGAGAACAGACGGAAAACACGAGGTTGTTTCCTTTGTCAGGGCGGTTCGGGACAAATACTACAATGAAAATATCGGTGCCATCTATATGAGTTTCAGCGCGGAACCCTTTTCTGCACTCACGTCAAACCTGAATAGAAATACGAAGAGCAAGATATTCATTTTCGATAATGACAATGAAATAGTCAACACCGGGAATGCAGGCATCGATAGGATGCTTATGGCAAGAGCACAGGCGGTACTGGAGTATGAGGGTGCGTTACAAAATAATAGCCTGAACCAATTCGAATTCGACGACCATATGTATTTCACATCCCTTATCGATGAATTTGGATGGAAGGTAGTCGGTATTATACCGACGAGCGAAATCGCAAAGAACAACAGGAATATACTGAGAGCCGCAGCGTTGGCCTTTGGCTTGAGTTTCATTGCCACAGGGTTCATTTGGTGGGCGATATCTGTAGGTATCGTTCGTCCGGTCAAACAGCTGACAAGGGCAGCGAGATCCATCCGAAAAGGAGAGTTCGGTGTGAGAGTGGACTACAGAAGCGAAGATGAAATAGGCATCCTGACCAATAACTTCAACTTCATGTCTGAGAAGATAGAGGATCTGCTCCAGCAGATGATTGAAGAGAATTCGCATAAGAAGGATGCCGAATATAGAGCACTTCAGGCTCAGATCAATCCGCATTTCCTATACAACACACTCAACACGATACGGTGGATGGCAATTATTCAGAATGCAGATAATATCAAAAAGATGGTAGAAGCCCTCTCAAGGCTGCTAGCCAACACGACGAGTAAAGTCGGTCAATTCATCACCATAGGAGACGAAATCAACAATCTCAAGGATTACATATATATCCAGAAGATCGCCTATAAAAACAAGTTCAAGGTCTTTTGGGATGTAGACGAGGAGACGCTTTCTTGCAGGTGTATAAAATTCTTCCTTCAGCCGGTTGTGGAAAATGCAATTTTCCATGGCATCGATCCAAAGGATGGCGTGGGCACAATCAGTATTTCCGTACGAAGAAAAGAACAAAGCATAGTCATTGAAGTCGTGGACGACGGTATAGGCATGAGCAGCAAAAAGGCCAACGACTTGCTGCATGGTAAACAAGAAGAAGGCAGGAAGTTCAGCGGTATTGGCATCAGCAATGTCTATGAGAGAATCAAAATGACCTATGAAGAAAAGTCGAATATGACAATCGAAAGTAAGCCGGGCGAAGGAACGAGCGTGGTTATTGTCATTCCGATGGAAGAAGGTGAATCAAGTGTATAAGATTTTGATTGTCGATGATGAGGTATTGGCCCGGGTAGGGATAAAATCTCTTTTGCCATGGCATGATCTGGGATATGACATATATGAATGCGAAAATGGTGAAAAGGCATTGGCGTTAGCCCAGGAGCTGTCGCCGGACATTATCATCACAGATATGAAAATGCCTGTAATGAACGGTGTTGAACTGATCAAGGCAGCAAAAGAGAAAGACCTGCCTGCTAAATTCATAGTTTTAAGCGCTTTTGATGACTTCAATCTGGTAAAGGAGAGCATGAGACTGGGCGCAGAAGACTATATGAGGAAACTCGAACTTGAAGCAGACACCTTGATGAAAACATTGGAATCAGTATGCGAAAAAATAGAGAGTGAAAGGGTAGAAAAGGATATTCAGCTGACAAAGGAAAAACAGATAACAGACAACATGCAAACCTTGAAGCTTGGCTTTTTAAGAGAGCTGATAAGGGGAAAGTGGACCGATCGTGACGAGATAGACCAGCAGCTTGAACTTCATGATCTTGAAATCGCAGATGACAGCTCAATCGTTATTCTCTTGGAGGTCCAAAAGAAAGAAAACAATATGGCAGCCTCAAATGGCGGCTCCATGTACGAGGAAACCCTAAGAGGCATCATAGATGAAATTGTCCAGAATCATAAGGGTTTCGGAACGGTTTTTTTCATGGAAAGCAACGAACTGGCAATCATTGAATCCAAGAAAAATGCAGGCGAAGACGAACTGCTCAGGTTGTCTAAAAGAATTTCCCAGGATATTGTAGAGTACGTCAAGGATGCACTGAACGTTGATCTGTTTGTCTCTATTGGTTCTGTGTGCGGCAAAGTTGAAGACATTAGCCAAAGCTATAAAACGGCGAAAGGACTTCTGGAAAAGAAATTCGCATTCCCAAAAAATGGCATTGTGACCATGGAAGACATGGAAGCGTCTTTGGGACTGAACGGCCAGATACCGATGGAAAATGAGCTAAAAGAGTTGGAGACGGCACTTAAAAACTGCAATTTTAAAAAGATTGAGACTGCCTTCGAGTCAATTACGGAGAAATTAAGGAAGGCAGGATTGACCTCGAGAAAATCAATCAATGGCATCTGCCAAATCATAATTTTCGAAGCGAATCTCTTCATAAAGGAAAACGGATTCAAACCGGAGGAATTGTGGGGCAAAGAGAACGACCCGTTTCAAGAGGTCGGGTCCATGACAGTGATGGATGAATATCTTGAATGGATCGGAAGGATCAAGGCCTCTCTTGTCGGGCTCGCGAAGGAAATAGGTGACAGCAGAGCTATCATTCTCAAGGCTAAACAGTATGTTGGAGAGAATTTCCGTACAGCTATTTCGCTGGATGATATTGCAAATTACCTGGGCTTGTCATCCTCCTATTTCAGCAGGCTTTTCAGTGAGGAGGTAGGCGACGGTTTTGTTGCCTATCTGACAGACATACGGATTGAAAAGGCCAAAGAACTCTTAAGTCAAACCAATCTTAAGGTCTATGAGATTTCCTATATGGTTGGGTACGACAATCCGAATTATTTCAGCAGGGTCTTCAAAAAGGAGACAGGCTTGTCTCCGTATGAATTCAGGAGTCATAAGGGGGGTACAGTATGAATATGAAATCCTATCAAAAGATACTGGCTGCCGTTATTTGTACAGTCATTATCTCAACGGCGTGTGTGCAGGAGAGTGAGCCACTGGTTCAGGAAGAGGCGGTGCCGATAAAAGAGGAGATAAGGGTGCTTTACGCTGGTGTTGAAGCGAATATCGACTCGATGAAATATGCAGCAGAGAAATATGAAGCCGAGACAGATATCAAGGTAGTGATAGAATCGTTTCCCATGTCAGCCATGAGAGATAAGCTGTTTTCAGAGGTTGTAACACAGAAATCATACTATGATGTCTACCTGGTAGATATGCCATGGATAGCAAGGATTGCACCCGATCTTCTGGATCTGATGCCGTTTGTTGGGGATGCGGCGATGACTGATCTGGAGGAACTCGCTATCGATGACTTTATTCCTTCTATCCTGGCCCAATGCATCTATGATCAAGAGGAGCCGTCGAACCCGCCTATGGACTATCAGCTGCCGGATTTCATCTGGCAGCGCCCCTTCGATTTGGATGAACTCGACGAATCCAGATTTGAACTGATTGGCTTACCGTTGCATCCGAATGTGCTGACGCTGGCATATAGAAAAGACTATTTTGATAATCCAGCATTGAAAGAACTGTTTGAAGAAAAATATGGCAGGGAGCTTAAACCACCGCTGGACTGGAGCCAATTCCTGGAAACGGCGCAATTCTTTACCCGATCCTATAATCCTGAGTCACCAAGCGAGTTCGGCACGACTTTGATGCCGAGAAAACACGAATCACTCTATTGCGACTGGAGAACATTGGCAAGAACCTTCGGAGTTGTCGAATTGGGTCCGGACATGCAACCGGAATTCAATACCGAAGCGGCCAAAGAAGCGACGGTTTTCTACAATGATCTGATAAATGTTTATCATGTAACGCCAACGGATGTCCTTGCTTATACCTGGGACCAGGTAACGGATGTTTTCGCGGCTGGAGGAACGGCCATGGCTATGAACTATCACCGGATGCTGCTTGATCCTGAAATAGAAAAGCAAGGTGGAGAAGTGGGATTTGCGCTTGTCCCTGGGAAAAGGCAAGATGATGGCACGATCACACGTGCGCCACATCAGGGATCCTATATACTCGCAATCAACAAGTACTCCAATAAGAGTGAGTCGGCATATGATTTCATCCTGAAAGTGGTAAGTCCCGAATGGCAAAAGGAATATTCGAGATACCTGTTCCATTCAAGCAGGATTTCCTATTACAATGATCCGGAAGTGATTGCCACACGTCCAGAATACTGGCCTGCTTTCTATGAAAGCCTGCAGATCGGCTATGAAAGGCCAAGGATAGTAGACTATGTGGAATATTCGGAAATCATCCAGGAGGAAATAAGCAGCTATTTTTATGGTGAGCAAAGCATCGACGAAGCATTGGACCTGGCTGAAAGCTCAATCAATGATTTGTTGAATACGGAATAGGATATATATACGAATGAAAGGTTGTCCCATCGCTGGGGCAGCCTTTTTATATTATCGCATTCATGACAAGAATGTGCATCAAAAGTAAAAATAGTGAACATGATTTCTAGAATATAAAAGATATGCCCAATATGGCAATGAACTTTAATAAAAGAGGTAAAAAAAGTGAACATATTAATGGTTGTGTTCATTTAGAGTTCAGGCGGTGCTTGCTATAATAAAGCTACTTAAACAGACCAACGGCAAACAACAAGGAGGGATATATGATTGTATTTACTGCCACACTGACAGCAAAGCCTGGAAAGGAAAAAGAACTTGAAAGAGCACTTGTCGACATGGTGGAGAGCGTAGAAAGCGAAGAAGGCGCACTGGCATATGTTTTGCACAGGTCCAAGGAATTCCCTGAGAGATTTTTCTTCTATGAAAAATACGTTGATCAAAAGGCATGGGAGTTTCACGATTCCACACTTTACATGAAGCGCCTTCTGGAAAAGCTGGACAGTCTTTTAGGAGAAGAAATAAAAATTGACCATTATGAAGAATTGGCTTCAGTGTCAAGATAGAAAAGAAAAGAATCGGATACCTGGTGGACAAGGTGTGTTCTGCAGTCATGAAATCATCAGAGTCAGGCAAATGGGAGACGGTGCAATAGGATATGAAACTTGGATTTGTAAGTGCGATACTGGAAAATAAAACATTCGAGGAAGTCATCGATACAGCGTCCGAGTTGGGATACCAGTGTGTAGAGATGTGCTGCTGGCCTCAAGGCAAAGCTGAAAGAAGGTATGCAGGCGTCAGCCATATAGACGTGGATAGCCTGGATGACCAGAAAATCGATTATATCCTCAACTACTGCAAAGAAAGAGATGTGGAAATTTCATCACTGGGCTATTACCCGAATGCTTTGGATGCGAATCCGTTGAAAAGCGAAGCCGCCATCAGTCATATCAGGAAACTCATTGTGGCTGCAGGCAGGCTGCAAATCGGTATGGTCACGACGTTTATAGGCAGGGACCAGAACAAGACAGTGGAAGAGAACCTCGAGCTGTTCAGCAAGGTCTGGACTGACATCATCGCGTTGGCAGAAGAGAATAAGGTGAAAGTAGCCATTGAAAACTGCCCGATGCTGTTCGGCCCAGACCAGTGGCCTGGCGGCCAGAATCTGGCTACCACGCCTAGAATATGGAAAAGGATGTTTGAAATCATCGACAGCGACTATTTCGGATTGAATTACGATCCATCACATTTCGTATGGCAGATGGTCGACTACATCAAACCGATCTATGAATTCAAGGACAAGATTTTCCATGTTCATTACAAGGATATCAAGCTTTATAAAGATAAGCTCGATGAAGTCGGTGTGATGGCTTACCCTCTTGAGTTCATGTCACCAAAGCTGCCAGGACTCGGAGATGTCGACTGGGGCCGGTATGTGAGCGCATTGAGCGATATCGGTTATAACGGAAACTCTTGCATTGAAATCGAAGACAAGGCCTTTGAAGGATCGGAAGAAGCGGTCATGAAAAGCCTGATACTCAGTAGGAAATATATGGAACAATATGTCATTTAATGACATCCAGGAAAGAATGTAAGCTGATGAAAAGAATATTGAAAATAGGTCTGATCGGTGCCGGATTCATGGCCAAAGCGCATTCTGTCGCATACGCGACAATGCCTATGCACTACTGGCCCTCGCTGGCTGTGCTGGTGAAAAAAACAATCTGTGATTTGACGGCAGAAGGTGCCAGGATTGCCGCTGAGCGTTATGGTTTTGAGGGCTATACCACGAAGTGGATGGATATCATCAATGATCCGGAAATCGATATTGTGGACATCGCCACGCCCAACGACAGCCATGCCGAAATCGCTATTGCAGCGGCCAATGCGGGAAAGCATGTTTTCTGTGAGAAGCCGATAGCAAGGACAGTGGAAGAAGCCAGAGCCATGCGGGATGCAGTACAAAAATCAGGCGTCAGCAACATGTTGGCATTCAACTACCGAAGGACACCGGACCGGCGCACCCGAACGGCGAGGCGTTGTGGCCGATTCCGGCTCTTGGCATAGGCTATGCGGAAACAAAAGTCATTGAATGCCATGACTTTGTGAAGGCGATCGTCGATGGTACGCCGGTAGCCCCCGATTTTGAAGACGTCTACAAGACTGAATTGATCTGTGACGCAATCCTTCGTTCTTCCGATGAAGGGAAATGGATTAAACCGGTTGTAAACTAAAAGCTTGAGTTTTAAAGGCGGCCAGAGCGACATGGGAGTAAGCCTTTTTGATGATTTCAGTGTCATCGAGCGCTTCATCGACATCAATGCTATACATCTTGCCAATCCGGATGCTGCAGAAGCCTACTGCTCGTCCAAGGCACTTTTTGAAGATTGCTATTATGCCTTGGAGGGTGTTTTCAGGAAGATGGAGTAGCGGTCTGATAATGAGCAAAGAGTATGGAGTTCACAGGGGGGCTGTTCCTTGGCCTTCTGTTATGTGGGATTGCGTTTGGAAGTGCCACAGAGTATATTGCCGTTCGAAAATGGAGGAATCCTCATGAATGGTTTTCGGTTGGATTTCTTCTTGGCGTTTTTAGTCTTATTATTGTTATGCGTTCCGATAAAGATAAAATATTGAAAAAAGCAAATAGGAGGAAGCAAGAATGTTAGCAGTGAAAATTACAGGGAAAGAGTGTGTTGAAATTGTCGAAACACCTATACCTACTCCGGGGAAAGGAGAAGTGTTAGTAAAACTTAAAGCTTCAGCCCTGTGCCGAAGTGATTTGCATAGGTATCATGGTGAAACGTTATTTGATGAAGATAGTGAGAACAATATTACACCAGGTCATGAGCCTTGCGGTGTAGTTGAGAAATTAGGAGAAAATGTTGATAAAGTAAAAATTGGGGATCGTGTGGCTTTGTTTTTGGGGCTAGGATGTGGTGTCTGTGAGCACTGCTTGGCGGGAGACGTAATTCTCTGCAATTCATTTAGATGTATAGGATTTCAAGAAGAAGGTGCACATGCTGATTATATAGTGATTCCCGAAGAAAACTGCTTATTACTACCGGATGAAATGAGTTTCATAACAGGAGCATTAGCAACTGATGTGGGAGGTACTTTGTATACAGCATGTAAACGGTTGGGTGTTGACGGAACCAAAAATGTCGTAGTATTCGGTGTCGGACCTATGGGGTGCGGAGGGGTACTTATGGCAAAAGCTTTTGGTGGGAAAGTTATTGCGGTGGATATTGATGACAATCGACTAACGCTTGCAGAGGAATTAGGTGCAGATGTAGTAATTAATGCAAGAGGGACAGATGTTGTCAAGAGAATATCTGACTTGACGGATCATGTGGGTGCTGACGTTTGTATTGTTTGTGCGGGAGGAACTGCACTTAAAGATGCTTTGGATTGTGCTAAAAAGTATGGAGAAGTGGGTGTAATAGCGGAATCAAATTCATGTGATATCGATCCAAGCAACCAGTTCATAAGGAAGTTGACAACATTGAAAGGCTGTTGGTATTTCAACCGTGCGGATTGGGATGAAATATCAAGATTTATCATAAACAAGGATATTAAACTTGAAAAAATATCAACACATTCCTTTCCTATAAAAGACGCAGAAGTAGCTTTCAGACTATTTGATTCTGGTCAAACGCAAAAAGTTGTATTCATATGGGATTGAAGTAATCAGCTGAGGTAGCAATCTGCCTGTTTAGGCAGCTATATAAAAAGGAGGATTTATAAATGAACAAATTTTCAAAAATTTCTACTGTACTAATTGTCATCTTTACATTAGCGTTTTCTCTTGGTGGGTGTAAGTCTTCTGGGACAGCAGACGTACCTGAAGTACAAAATGAAGTTGCTCAGAATGAAGAGACAAATGAGACTGTTGTAGATGAAACTGTGGTATATCCAGAAATTAATCTTGATCCAACAGAGGTATTGGGAGGGGGCCCGAATGGTGAAAGAGCCGCTTCGCCATCAGAGTTTTCATTGACAGAGGAAGAAAAAGAACAACTAAGAGCAGGAAATTACTCAGTTGCATTTGCTTACCACATTCAAAGTGACCAATGTAACCAAACTAAACTCGGGGCAGCAACAGAATTACTGAATTCAGTAGGAATTGAAGTTCTCTCAGTGACAGATGCAAACTTTAAAGTTGAAAAGCAAATCGCAGATATTGAAACTGCAATGGCCTTGAATCCAGATGTATTATTTGTGATGCCGGTTGACCCAGATGCTACTTCAGAGACACTGAAAAATGTTGTTGCAGCAGGAACTAAAATTGTATTCATGGAAAATATTGCCAATGGCATGGAAGCTGGCACTGACTATATCGGTTGTGTTAACTCAGATAGTTATGGCAACGGTAAAGCAGCTGCTGATATTATGGCAAACCAACTTGGATACGAAGGTGAGGTTGCTATGGTATACTACGACGCAGCATTCTTTGTTACAAATGAGAGAGACAGAGGATTTAAAGAAACAATTGAGAATGATTACCCTAATATCACAATAGTTGATGAAGTGGGATTTGCTGATTCCAATAAAGTTGGAGAAGTAGCAGATGGAATATTTGCAAATTATCCTGATGTTAAAGGTATATATGCAAGTTGGGACATGCCAGCAGAAAGTATCATTGCATCTGCAAAATCAGTTGGTCGAGAAGATATCATTATTACAACTGTTGACTTGGGTGATAATACCGCAAGAATGATTGCATCAGATGGAATTATTAGAGGAACAGCTGCTCCGCGTTCATATGATCAAGGTTATGCAGAAGCAATGCTTGCATGCTATGGTTTGCTTGGTAAAGAAGTACCTTCATCATATGTATCACCGCCAACACTGCCAACAATGAAAGAAAATGTTATCGAAGCGTATAAGACAACTTACCATTTGGATGAAGCTCCAGATTGGTTGCTTAAGGCCTCTGGTAACTAAGTATTTAATAAGCTTAATTAGAATGGACACATGTCAGGGTGTCATAACATGTATGCGCCCTGACAATAATTAGCTTTACACGAGGTGGGAAAATGTCAGATTATGTATTGTCTTTAGAAGCTATATGCAAATCCTTCGGAGGTGTGAAGGTTTTGGATAATGTGGATTTCAAGTTAAAAAGAGGAACAACACACGCGTTGATTGGTGGGAATGGCGCTGGAAAATCCACTTTAATGAAAATATTAACGGGTGTTTATAGTAAAGATGAAGGTGTTATAAAAGTTAATGGAGAAGTAACTGAATTTAAGACATATGATGATGCTAGAAACACAGGTATTAGTTTTATATTTCAAGAGTTGAGTTTAGTGCCAACATTATCTATAGTCGAGAATATTTTTCTGGACAGAGAAATAAAAAAATATAATGTGCTTAACCATAGAGCGATGAATGAAATAACAAAAAGCTTAATGAAAGAACTCAATCTAGATGTTGATGTTGCTGAAGCTATATGCAATTTAGATGTTGGTACATGCCAAATGATAGAAATAGCGAAAGCGTTGTCAGTAAATGCATCAGTTATTGTAATGGATGAACCGACAGCTTCCCTTACAGAAAAAGAAACTGAAATGTTATTTGGAATTATTGAAAATTTAAAGGCAAAAGGAGTATCAATAGTTTATATATCACACCGAATGAATGAGATATTCAAAGTTGCTGATGAAATAACAGTTCTCAGAGATGGTAAAAAGGTAGCAACGAAGAGTGTTGATGAGTATACAATGAACTCATTGATTAGCGATATTATTGGAAGTAAAGAAAAGAAGGCCTTAGAAAAGAAAAAATTGTCCACCACAGTCAGTGAAGAAAATATGCTTGAAGTTAAAGGGCTTACTATGAATGGAAAATTGAATGATATTTCCTTCAAGCTCAAAAAAGGTGAGGTTTTAGGATTTGCCGGATTATTGGGTAGTGGACGTACCGAGGTTCTAGAATCAATCATTGGACTTCGTAATTATGAAAAAGGAAAGATCTATATAGAGGACACTCTCGTAGAGATTGATAATGTACAGCAAGCAATCGATCTGGGAATTGTATTAATTCCAGAAGACCGAAGAAGAGAGGGTTTAGTCTTAGAGCATACACTTAAAGAGAACATTATGCTTCCAAATTTAAAACGTGTAAAAAATATGTTTAGTATCAGCAATAAACTATCAGATGCGCTTGCAACTCAGTGTATAAAAGACTTTAGGATAAAGACAGACAGTATTAATACACCTCTAGAAAATCTTTCTGGTGGAAATCAGCAAAAAGTTGTTGTTTCAAAGTGGATGAAAACATCTCCTAGGATACTATTAATGGATGAGCCTACAGCGGGGATAGATGTTGGTGCAAAATCAGAAATTATAGATCTTGTCGGGGACTTTGTGTTTAATCAGTATAGCGTAATATTTGTATCATCAGAATTAACTGAACTTATAGCAGTCTGTGATCGTATACTTATTTTTCATAAAGGATCAATCGTTGGTGAATTGAAATGCCATGAAATAGAAAATGAGGAGGTATTGCAGCATGCAATTCAACACTAAAGGATTAAACAGAAAAAAAGAAAAAATGAAAATCAATTATCTCAACTATATGGTTTACATTATATTTGTCTTTATTTTAGTACTATTTGCGGTATGGTTAGGCGGGCGTTTTTTTTCACTTAATAATATTTTAAACATTACAAGACAAACGGCAATGATTTCAATTATGGCTGTAGCAATGACTTTTGTTATTGCCTCAGGCAATATTGATTTGTCTATAGGCTCTATTGTAGCTTTCACATCTTTATGTGTAGCATTATTATTACAGACTACTGGAAGTGTGGTTGTTTCAGTGCTATTAGGCATCATGATTGGAGCAGCTTTAGGATTAGTTTCAGGATTGCTTGTTGCTACTTTGGGAATCCCATCCTTTTTAGTAACACTAGGTATGTTAAGTATGGTCAAGGGAGCCGCAATGTGGATAACGAATACAGCAACAGTGCCGATTGATAATGAAAAATTCAATCAAATATTCGGACTTGGAACAATTGGAGGAGTTATTCCGATTCTGTTAATATGGACCGTTGTTGCATTAGTGATAGGTGATTTTACATTGAGGCACTTGTCATTTGGTAAAAAAGTACTGGCTACTGGGGGAAATGTTGTTGCTGCTAAATTTACAGGTATTAAAGTAAAAACAATTATTGTTTTAACGCTTATGATGTCAGGTATCGCAGCAAGTCTAGCTGGTATGTTATACGCTGGAAGGATGCAGTCAGCAAGATATACTTTTGGTGAAGGAGATGAACTTACAGTTATCGCAGCAGTCATACTTGGTGGTACAAGTATGGCGGGAGGTAAAGGTAGCATCGTTGGTGCAATTATCGGATCATTGCTAATGGGAATGATTAATAATGGATTAATAATTGGTGGGCTTAGCGTAAGTCAGCAGATGATTATTCGAGGAGCAATTATTATTGTGGCGGTTGCATTGAACTCAATCGGTGGTAAAAAGGTTTTAAATAAAAACTAAAAAGACGAAATGAAAAGGAGATAAAGTATGAAGTATGCATTTAATACGTGGGCTTATAGTAGTTTTCCTTGCTGGGTTCCAGCATATCCGCTTGAAGAAACAATAAAAAGACTGGCAAGAATTGGTTATGACGGAATTGAGTTGGGGTGCACATCACCCCATGCGTGGCCAGCATATCTAGATAAACAAAGAAGGAATGATATTAGAAAATGCTTAGAGGATAACAATATTGTCATTAGTTCAATTCTTGCTGTGCCAGGTGGTGGTCCTGGAGGGAATGTTGCCTCAGCGGATGAAGCGGAAAGAAAGTGGACAGTGCAGCATCTTAAAGATGTATGTGATCTTGGTGTTGAGCTGGGATGCAAAACAATGCTCTATGTAGCGGGGTGGTATATTTTTGGAACGAGCAAGCAAGTTGCTTGGCAAAATTCCTTAGATAGCTTGAAAGAGATTGGGGCTTATGCTGCGGACAGGGGGGTAACAATTTGTGTTGAACCAACTGCGGAAGATAGCAACTTGATTGAAAGTGCAGATGATGCACTCATGTTGGCAGAGCAAAGCGGACTTGACAATGTGGGTGTAATGTTCGATACTGCCCATGCATTTCACAGAAGCGAACCACCAGTTGACTATATCTATACAATGGCTGATAAATTAAAACATATACATCTTACTGATTATAACAGAACTGCTCCTGGTACATCAGGATGTGACTTTGTTTCAATTATGCAAGCGTTAAAAGATGTTGATTACAAGGGGTATGTCACTATGGAAAATGGATTTACTTCTAGAGGCGTACATCCTGATTCTGTTGCAAGAATGTCTTTAGAAACACTAAAATCAATAGAGGCTAGTTTGAAGTAAACAGTATATTAAGCAGTTTCTGCTATAAAGGAATGGTGATGTAGGTATGGAGAAAATTCAAATAGGTGTTATTGGGACAGGATTCATTGGTCCTGCACATATTGAAGCTCTTAGAAGAATTCCATTTGTTGAAGTAAAGGCATTGGCGGATGTCGATAAGAAAGTAGCGGCGGCTAAGGCGGCTGAACTGGGTGTTGATGAAGCTTATGGCGATTATCGAGATTTATTGAATTCAAAAGAAATAGATGCAGTGCACATTTGTACTCCTAATTTTTTGCATTTTAGTATCGTTAAGGATGCCTTGCTTGCTGGCAAGCATGTGCTTTGTGAAAAACCATTAGCAACGTCGGTTAAAGAAGCAAAGGAGTTAGTTAGTTTAGCTGCAGAGAAAAAACTGGCTAATGCTGTAGGATTCAATCTAAGATTCTATCCTTTAGTACAGCAGGTAAAAGCAATGATAGATAGTGGAGAACTTGGAGAAATTTTTGCAGTAAACGGTTCTTATCAACAAGATTGGTTGTTTTATCAAACCGACTATAACTGGCGAATCAATTCCAGTATGGGTGGGGAATCAAGAGCCATGGCGGATATTGGCTCTCATTGGGTAGATATGATTGAGTTCATTACAGGGCTTAAGATAGAGAGTGTATGTGCTGATTTTGCTACATTCCATAAGACCAGAAAAAAACCACTCAAAGCAATTGAAACATATTCGGGAAAGCTGCTAAAACCAGAAGATTATGAAGAAATTCCGATTGATACAGAAGACTATGCGTCAATTCTCATTGATTTTAATAAAGGTGCTCATGGATCTGTAACGGTGAACCAAACTGCCGCAGGAAGAAAGAATAGAATATACTTTGAGATTTATGGTTCCAAAAAGTCAGTAGAGTGGTGTGGTGAAAGACCAAATGAGTTATGGATAGGAAACAGAGATAGTACAAACAATATTATGTTAAAGGATCCATCTCTAGTGCTTGGTAACGCAAGAAACTATATTAATTATCCTGGAGGTCACAATGAAGGCTTTCCAGACACTTCAAAGCAACTCTACAAAGAATTCTATAATTATATAAGGAATAAAGAATTTATCAATGGTGGCATACCGAAATATCCGGCGTTTGTGGATGGACTTAGAGAGATGACGATTGTGGGCAAGATAGTTGAATCTGCAAAACAAAGAAAGTGGATTGAAGTCGAGGCCAATGAAAAAGTGACATTCTAGTAAGTTCGTAAACCAAATGATAAGAGGTTGTTACATTTTATCCAAAGCAGTATAATTCTATCATGGATAGAGCGACGATTCTTAAAGATAGACAAATAAAGAAATTCCGTCTGTATGGGTTTTTCAAGAATTCCAGATTCTTCGAACCCTACCTGCTTATCTATTTGAATGCCCTTGGCTATAATCTGTTTCAGATAGGCGTGTTCATTTCGATACGGGCGGCCTTTACCTATCTCTTCGAGGTGCCGAGTGCCGTCCTGGCGGACTTCTACGGTAAGAAGAACGAGCTGCTTGTATGCTTCGGATTCTATATCGTCTCCTTTGTGCTGCTGTTTTTCGGAACGAACTTCGCCATAGTCGCTCTGGGGATGGTTTTCTATGGATTGGGCGAGGCCTTCCGTTCGGGCACCCATAAAGCGATGATCCTGAGCTATCTGGAAAGGATGGGGTGGTACGACCAGCGGGGCTTTGTCTACGGGAAAACGCGTTCAACCTCACTGCTTGGCTCCTCGCTGTCGGCTTTTCTGTCCATCCTCTTCGTCCTGCAGCTGCCTGCCATGAAATGGATTTTCCTATTGAGTGTCGTGCCTTACCTGGCCGACTTCCTGCTGATTGCCTCGTATCCTGACTACCTGAACGAATCAAGCGGTCTGAGGCCGCGCTTTAAAGACCTGTGGTCCTTCGGCATGGACCAGCTGAAGAGCGTTGCGAAAAACATAAGCCTCGTCAAAATCGTGTTCAGCGAGGCATCGTATGCCGGCATTTTCAAGTCCATAAAAGACTACGTCCAGCCGATTCTCAGCCTGCTGGTCATCAGCGCCGGCCTCGGCAGCCTTGCCAGCTTCGACGGCGAGCAGAGCCTTAAGATCTATCTGGGCATCATCTACGGTTTGTTTTACATCATGAGTTCTATCGTTACAAAAAACATCTTCAGGGCCATGGACCGGTTCAAGGCCGTCAATGTCTTCAACCACATGTACAACCTGATGGGGCTTCTGTTCGTCCTGCTGTCCGTTTTCATCAGCAGGTCCTGGCTCGTACCTACGATCACCGTTTACTTCCTGCTGTATCTTGCACTGGATGCAAGGCGGCCTGTGTTTCTGGATGTCGTCAGCGACCATATGCGCAAGGAGCAGCGGGTGACGGTGCTGTCCGTTGAAAGCCAGCTGCGTGCGATGCTGATGGTCGTGATGGCCCCGCTCTTTGGCTTCATAGCCGACACCTGGTCCCTGAGCCTGCTGTTCGTCGGGATCGGCATTTCCATGCTGCTGGTTAACCTGCTTGCGCTTGGGAGGGGAAAGACGCAATAAAACACATCCAAACAAGCAAGGGGCATTGATACAGTGATATCAATGCCCCTTAATTTGCTATTAAGCTGTTATTTTGTCGGATGCAACTCTTCTTTGAAAGCATCCACGTCTTCGCATTCAGCATTGAGATCATCTACACTGATTGCAGTATAATCAATTTCAAGACCGACTGATTCCAATTCTTTGATTACATCATTATAAGTCATATGAGTACCTCCTGGTATACTATGCGGGATTCAAGTTAGGTTTGATTATAGCATAATTACAGTGAATCTACAAGCTAAATGAGATTGATAATCAATTAACGATTTCTGCCTGTTGGTGTAACTCTTGCTATGCTATGATGATGGAAGAAAGTGATAATAACTTAGAAAACAGCCCTTTGCGAGCAAATGTAAACTGACATTTTTTGTCAAACAATTATCACTACTCAGCTCTTCCTTGTTATAATCAAGATTCTCCACTGTATAATTGATACCAATTCTCATATCTGCATTATATAATATAGTAGAAGGAGGTGCAGACATGATCATGACATACAGGAAAAGAGTCGCGATGCTGTTGGCTGCACTGCTTGCGTTGGTACTGATCGTATCAGCCTGCAGCACCGGAAACAGAATCGTCTCAAACGATACAGACGTTTCAGATCTGAGCGAACTGACAGCGATGCTCATCGAAGAGCAACAGGCCGACCTTATGCTGAAAGAGACCCACAGATATTCGCCGACCAACACGGCTGGCACACTGCCTGACAATCCGAATGAAGGTGTTGACTACAGCATGTCAGAACTTCGGGACATCTATCTGGCAGGCGGCTGCTTCTGGGGCGTTGAAGCCTACATGGAGCGGATCTACGGCGTCTATGACGTCACATCCGGCTATGCCAACGGCAAGACGGAAAACCCAACCTATGAACAGGTCAGTTGGATGAACACGGGCCATGCGGAAACGGTCCACGTCCAGTACGACCCTACAAAAGTAGACCTGAACACATTGCTCAGCTACTATTTCAAGGTCATTAATCCTGTCAGTGTCAACAAGCAGGGCAACGATGCGGGTACTCAGTACAGGACGGGCATCTACTATACGGACGAAGCGGACCTCCCGGTGATCGAAGCCAAGATGGCAGAAGTCCAGGCGGACTACGACGAGCCGCTAGCCGTTGAAGTGGAGCCGCTGGTACACTATTTCCTGGCAGAGGAATACCATCAGGATTATCTGGAAAAGAACCCGAACGGTTACTGTCATATCGACCTCAGCGTTGTGGAAGACATCATCATCGATCCGGACAGGTATCCGAAGCCGAGCGATGACGTGCTGAAAGAAATGCTGACACCAAAGCAATATGATGTAACCCAGAACGATGCAACGGAACAACCATATCTCAATGAATATTTTGACAACCATGATCAAGGACTATACGTTGACGTAGCGACCGGCGAGCCGCTCTTCTCATCCAGGGACAAATACGATTCCGGAACCGGATGGCCGAGCTTCACCCAAGCGATCGACAAACAGGTTGTCACCTATAGCGACGATACAACCTTCAACATGGTTCGCACGGAAATCAGAAGCCGAAGCGGCGACAGTCATCTGGGACATGTTTTCTCCGACGGCCCTCAGGACAGAGGCGGCAATCGCTTCTGCATCAACAGCGCTTCACTCAGGTTCATTCCTCTTGAGGAGATGGAGGCTGAAGGCTACGGTTACCTGATGGGACTTGTTGTAGAATAATATGAGCCTATATCAGGCTGCTATACCAATGTTTTTGGCGCCTCAAGTCTATCTTGAGGTGTTTTTTTGTTACTTCGTACCGGATATTAATCGTTGATCAGCAGAACATTGACACCATGTGATGCGATTGTGTCTAGCTCCTGTTCATTCTGCTCGGTCCTGCGCGTTATGAGTGTATCTATCTCGTGGTATTCACAGAACATATTCAGACTATTAACTTGAAATTTATATGAATCGACAAGCGCAACAACACGTTGGGCTGAATGAATCATCTTCTTTTTTATGGAATACTGGAAAGGATCTGAAGTCGTCAATCCAAAGGAACTGCGTATGCCTGTAGCTCCCAAAAAAAGTATGTCGGCGGTTTTTGTGGCGAAAAAATTTTCAGCTTCCGGTCCAATCAATGACATGTTGGTTGCCTGGAGTATGCCGCCGCATAACAGCGTCTGATAACTGTCCGAAAGTTCTTCTGCGTTAGTAAGTGAATTCGTTAGCACGACAAGACGCTGCAGCTGATGCTGTTTCAATAATTTAGCCAGAAAATAGATGGTAGAACCTGAATCCAGAATGATCGACTGATTTGGCTGGATCAGTGATAAAGCTTTCTGTGCAATGGCGAGCTTTTCATCCGGATTCAGATGGTGTCTGGTGTCTACATCGAGTGTATCCTGAATATTCGCGGTATAAGCAAGACCGTGTGTACGTTTGATTAGATTTTTATCCTCCAAATAAGCAAGATCCCTGCGAATAGTCATTGGAGATACACCCAGTTCCTCGGCTAGTTGTGAAGTTGTGTAAGAATTATGCGTCTCCAACAGGTTGATGATTAGTTGTTGGCGTTCTTCCTTTTTCATCGATGCACCTCCTTGACGTTATTATATAAAGAATGTGTTCGAATGTACAGGGAAATGTTCGAGTTGTCTTAAAAATATTGTAATAGCGCGCTTTTATTATGCAACAATGAGCGAAAACCATGATATAATGCTTGTAAACGAACACTAAATGTGCTAATATACACATAGCAATGAACATATCGAGAAAACCAAATCAGTATCATTAGACCACGGAGGTAAATTATGAAGAAGGTAAAAGTAGGTGTAGTAGGATATGGCGTCATCGGTCAGAGATTGGCGGATGGTGTGGCACTTCAGGAAGATATGGAATTGGTGGGTATCGCGGATGTATCACCAACGCTTACTGTTAGAGCACTAAAGGAAAAAGGCATGCCCTATGATTTTTACAATGCTTTACCTGAGAATGAAGCGGTTTTATCAGAGGCGGGCATACCGATTACAGGTACTTTGGAAGAGTTGATTCAGAAGTGTGATGTGATGCTGGATTCTACCAGTGCGGGTGTTGGTGCAAAAAATAAAGAATTGTACATGAAATACAACAAGAAAGCAATTTTCCAAGGCGGCGAAAAGAACGAAGTTGCAGATGTGTTTTTCCACGGATATGCAAATTATGAAAAGGGGCTTGGAAAACAATTCCTGAAATTGACTTCGTGCAATACGACAGGACTCATTCGGGCGGTTGATTGTATTGACAGAAATGCAGGTGTTGATGGCGTTGCGATCACAATCATTAGACGCGTTGCAGATCCGGGGACTATCACCGGGGTCTGACAAATGCCTTGCAAATGGAGAAAGCACCTAGCCATCAGGCAATCGATCTGATGACTATTATGCCTCATGTAGATGCAACGGGTATACTGGTGCATACGCCGGTCACACATGGCCATATTATAACTGTGCTCGCAAAGACCAAGGAAAAAGTAACGAAAGAAAAGCTGCTTGAATATTTCAGCAATCATCCTAGAATCAGAGTCGTGCGTATGAAAGATGGCTTTCTGGGAAATGCGTCGCTGTTCAAGTATGCCAGAGAACTGGGCAATCCAAGAGGAGATATGTATGAGATAGCTGTTTTTGAAGAATCAATCGTCAACAGCGGCGATGACATCATGTTTGCTATCAATATCCCTCAGGAATCGGTTACGATACCAGAGACTATGGATGCCATCCGTGCTTCCATGGAGATGGATACAGATAGACTGGGCGCCGTAGGTGCTACAAATAAGTATTTGGGGATGGGAAAATGGATGTAAACAACACATCGGGCATTATTGATTTGAAATCTTATGATTACAAAGACAAATATGTGCTGCTTAGAGTGGACATTAATTCCCCAATTGATCCTAAGTCTAAAAGGATTGTCAACGAAAACAGAATTGTTAAGAGCATACCGACGATTGAATATTTGCTTGACCATGGAGCAAAACTAGCCATTATTGCTCATCAGGGGGATACTCTTGATTACCAAAACCTGATACCAATGAAAGAACACGCTGAGAAGTTAACGGCATTATTGGGAATACAGGTCGCATACATTGATGATGTATGTGGCCCTGCAGCGCAAAGAGCCGTTATGGAGCTGAAGGCAGGCGAAGCGATACTGCTTGGGAACCTTAGGTATCTGTGTGAGGAAATCTCCACATTTGAAGATGCAGTCAAGCTCAAACCTGAGGAGATGCTTGATACGTATCTTGTGCGAAGTCTAGCTCCCCTAATGGATTTATATGTGAATGACGCATTTGCTGCAGCGCATAGAAACTGTCCTTCAATGGTCGCTTTCCAAGAAATATTGCCATCGGTGGGCGGCATACTCATGGTAGCTGAGATCAATGCATTGGTCAGAGTCATTGAGCAGCCAGAAAAACCTTCCGTTTTTGTACTTGGCGGTGCGAAGATATCGGATGCTTTTGGCATGATGAAACAGGTTCTGGAAAATGGGACAGCCGACAAGATACTTGTCGGCGGCGTTGTCGGTGAAGTGATGCTGATGGCATCGGGCATAGATATTGGATCCAAAAAAGAGAAATTCATCAAGGATCGAAACTTGGATGCGTTTGTTCCGGCAGCCAAAGAATATCTGAAGGACTATAGGCACAAAATTGTTGTGCCTATCGACCTGGCTTTTGAACAGGATGGCAAGAGGACGGAAATTGACGTGCGAGAACAGATGCCCGATGAAATGTATATGGACATCGGTGCGAAGACAACGGATTTGTTCAAGGAAATAATCGAAGAAGCAGGTACGATTTTTGTCAACGGACCATCGGGTGCATACGAGAACAAACTTTTCCAAAACAGTACAGCAGCATTGTGGGAATGTATTGCTGATGCTAAAGGTTATTCAGTTATTGGCGGTGGCGACACAGTAAGCGCTGCAGCCAAATTCGTTCAACTAGGCAAACTGGATTATGTTTGTACTGCCGGTGGTGCGATGGTCCAGTTCTTGTCAGGAAAAGAACTGCCGCTGGTTGAAGCGATGAAGAAATGCAGCAAAAAAGCGTGACAGTAGAAGGGATGCTTAATAAATGTATAAAATAGCGGTTATTGCAGGCGATGGTGTCGGTCCAGAAGTATTGGACGAAGGTATCAAGGTACTGAAGAAGATCGAAGAACTCGATGAGCGTGTCAATTTTGAATTCAAACATTTTCCGTGGGGATGTGAATATTACCTGAAACATGGAAAAATGATGGATGACGATGGGATGGATGTTTTGAGCCAATTTGACTGTATTTATCTCGGCGCCGTAGGATTTAAAGGTGTCCCGGATCACATATCCTTATGGGATCTGCTTCTTAGAATCAGAAAAGGCTTCGATCAATATATCAATCTTAGACCTATCAAACTGCTCGAAGGAGCGCCTTGCCCATTGGCAGACGTAAGCAGAGAAGAGATTGACATGATTGTGGTGCGGGAAAATGTTGAAGGGGAGTACGCCGGGGCCGGAGACTGGCTTTATAAAGGAAAAGAACAGGAGGTCGTCCTTTAGACAGGTGTGTTTTCGAGAATTGGCACTGAACGGGTCATCCGATATGCATATGAATTGGCAAAGAAGGAAGGCAAGACGCTGACCAGCATAAGCAAAGCAAACGCCTTGAACTATTCGATGGTGTTCTGGGATGAAGTTTTTGATGAAGTCGGGAAGGAATATCCCGAAGTTGAAACGTATTCCTATCTTGTCGATGCAGCAGCGATGTTCTTCGTTAAAGATCCAAAAAGATTCGAGATAGTCGTCACGTCAAATCTGTTCGGTGACATTATAACGGACCTTGGAGCGGCTATCGCTGGCGGTATGGGGCTTGCTGCAGGAGCAAATATCAATCCTGAAAAGAAATTCCCATCAATGTTCGAACCTATTCATGGATCGGCTCCGGATATCTCGGGACAAGGCATAGCCAACCCGATGGCGTCCATTTGGTCGGCTAGTCAGATGCTGGACTTTCTAGGGCATGAAGACTGGGGGAAAGAAGTCATCATCGCATTGGAAAAGGTACTGAAGAAAGCAGAGGCTTTGACGCCTGATTTAGGGGGGACCGCTTCGACACAAGACGTTGGAGATGCAGTTGTCAAACAGCTGGAGGCGCAATGTCGTTAGTATAAAGGACTTCAACACCCTTTGCTGCGATTTGGGCAAGGACCGCTTCGGTTTGTTCTGTTTTCGTTGATATAATCACATCTATGTCTTCAAAGGAACAAAACATGTTTAGACTGTTGGTTGTGAATTTGGATGAATCAACGAGCGCGACCACTTTATTGGCGGATTGAATCATTTGTCTTTTTATAGAAAGCTGAAAAGTTGATGAAGATGTCAAACCCATAGAGCCACGTACACCCGTCGTCCCAAGAAAGAGTATATCGGCAGTGATATGATTGAAATAGTCATCGGCATCAGGACCTATGAGTGCCATTTGCTCAGGTTCCGTTACGCCGCAAGGCACGATTACCTGAGTGGCTTCAGCCAGCGTTTTTGCAGCAGGGATTGAATTGGTGACGACTCTGAGATCCTCTAATGGTTTTGATTTGAGCAGAGATGCCAAGGCAAGTGTTGTTGTACCTGAGTCGAGGATAATCGAACTTCCAGGCGCTATGAGTCCATGCGCCAAAAGGGCAATGCGTTGCTTTTCGATCTGATCGATTTTTACCCTGTCATTAATGCCGAGCACTTCCTGTGGGTTGATATAACTTACCAGCCCGTGGGAACTCCTTATCGGTTCGGTTTCTGTTAACTCAATTATGTCACGTCGTATTGTAGCAAGTGAAATATCAAAGTTTCTTGCGATTTCGTTCGTTGTCATTGCTGATTTTTCTTGAAGCAACTTCAGAATTTGGCTGTGTCGCACTGCTTTTTTCATAGTCATCTCCTTGGGAGTTTCATTGTATTCTTTGAATCATTATACAAATAATAAGTTCCCTTGTAAAATGATCTGAATGCATTTGAAGGGTGATATTGAATGCTGATAAGGTTGTTATGTTTTAACTTTAGCAGTATAATTTTACCAAGGTGAGAGAGAAAGTTCATATCGTTTTTAAGTTTTTGGAATGTTTTTTCGCACCCCAAGTTTATCTTGAGGTGCTTTTTGCTTCAATGAATTGAAGCAAAAAAAACGCATTCCCCCTCCTCTAATCGAAGACTACCCTTGCAAACCAGAAACTATCGATAACCTGTATTTTGCCGGACAGCGCTTTCAGCCACCGGTACAGTTTTCGTCAACCACCGACACAAGAATAATTGGAGTCGATCGTATGAAGAAAATTATTGAAAACTTATTAATGATTATTTCAGGAGTTGCACTTATATCGAATTTCATATGTATTTGTATAGTACCACCGGTATTCATATTTCTTGTTTATATTGGTTATGTAATATTAGCAACAGGCATTTTACTTTTTGTCTTATCAATATATGCACAAAGAAGAAAACGAAGTACAAAGATTACTACTTATGGTGTATATGGATTAATCCGAAATCCGATGTATTTTAGCTTCATGTTGATGTTTTTCTCCCATATGTTTTTCAGTCAATTTTGGTTGGTCATTATTGGTTCTTTGGTTGGAATGTTTTGTACATATTTTAGTATTCCTTTTGAAGAAAAACAAAACAAACAACGCTTTGGAAAAGAATATGAACAGTATATGCAAAGCATACCGAGAATAAATATTCTACTTGGTATAATAAGATATATTCGCAAACATAACGAACGAAAATTCATGGTTTATGCAATGGTGACCGTTTTATTGTTCGGTCTGGGCTCGTCTGTTTCCTACAGTGCGGAAATGGAGCCGTTTTCCGATGTGCCTGAAAGCCACTGGTCCTATGGTGTGGTCCATGACCTGCGGGATCTGGGTATTACCAACGGCATCGGTGGCGGTTTGTTCGGCCTTGGCAGGACGATTACCCGCGGCGAATTCGTCACTTTTCTGGTGAGGCTGAGGCAGTGGGAACTGGCTGATCCTGAAACGGGCATTTTTCAGGATGTGCTGCCTGAAAGCTGGTATTACAGTTATGTGGAGACGGCAGCTTCCCGAGGCGTTTTGGGAACCGCTTTCGAAGGTAGCAGCTTCAGGCCGACGGAAAACATTACCCGCAAAGAAATGGCAGTCATGATTATCAATACACTGGGGTATGAGCAGCTGGCAGAAGGAAAGAACAGCGAGCAAAGTCCTTTTGAAGATGTGAAAGACCACGTGGGATACATAACACTGCTGGCTGACTTCGGCATCGTAAACGGTATAGGCGGCGGGCTGTTCGCACCTGATGCAACGGCAAAAAGGGAAGAGGCTGCTGCCATTCTTATTCGCTTGCACACAAAACTCAACATGGTGACGGAGGACGTCACAGCTTTCTATGCAGTTAGCAGCTACAGCCAGAAAGACATGATGGGCTCGTTTGACCGTATCGGTTTTGGGTGGAGCACACTGGAATACTTTCCGGAAGAGGACAGAATCGGCGTGACTCTCGACATGCCTGAAGGTTATGAAGAGCCTCTGGACCTTGCTGAAGAAGGCGGATGCCTGACGTATCTGAATATATACGCCGATGACACAGTCCGCGTGGGAGAGACAGGGAAGGGCATCATCGAGATGGCCCTGACCGATCATGCGCGCATGGTGTCGCTGCAGGATGATATTGCACTGATGATGGCAAATGATGCCTTTGACGGTGTGGTGATCGATTTCGAAGGTATGATCTCCGAGGAACTGAAACCCGCTTTGACGGATTTCGTTGAAAACATGGCCAGTCTCATGAGGTCCAATGGCAAGGGGCTGATGGTGGCTGTGCAGCCGAACCTCTATTACAAGGCCTATGACTATGGCAGTCTGGCTGAAGCGGCTGACAAGCTTATTTTGATGGCCCATGATTTCAATGCCAAGAAACTGACGGCCGAGCAGATGTCATCAGGTTATACCTATACGCCGTTAGCACCCATCGGACAGGTGTATGAGGCGTTGGCCGGGATATTCAGCGGTGAGGATGCAGTTGCGGACAAATCCAAAGTGGCGCTGCAGATTTCCTTTGCATCGGCTCAGTGGGGTGTCGACAGCGCAGGTTCGGTGGTGAATGCCAAACCATATACACCTGGGTATGACCAGATATACAACCGGCTGGTCCAGGACGGTACAAGCATCGTCTTTGATTCAAAAAGCCAGAGTCCCTATGCGACCTATTACAACGCATCAAGCAACCTGGATTACATAATCTGGTATGAGGACGCAAGGAGTGTTGCAGCCAAAATGCAGCTGGCCAACATGTTCGGTGTCAGCAGTTTTTCCTACTGGCGGCTTGGCAATTTACCTGCTTACAGCGATGAGGCCGGAAAAGCGGTTCAACTGAATGTGTTTGAAAGGTGAGGGGGCCTTTGTAAAGTGGTATAATATAATTGTAGCGAAGGGGTGATATAATGGAAATTCTGGATAGGTACTTGTATGAAGTTGAGAAATACCTTGGCAAGAAAGGCAAGGATGAGGTTCTCAATGATATCAAATCTTCTGTGATGGTATTGACAGATGAAAAGACAAGCAAGGGAACAGCGGAGGCGGAGGCTCTTAGAGCATCGCTGGTTGAAATGGGTTCGCCACTTGATCTTGCACGAAAATACGACCCGGGACTAGGCTATATAATAGGGCCCAAATTATTCAAGCTTTACAGGATAATAGTAGGCTTTTCGATTCTAGGCATTTCGATAGGGTTTGCGACAACGATGATTATACAGTTGAGTTTTGATCCTGGCATGAATGTCGGGCTTGCCATAATGAGATTGCTTGGACAGATAATGACAGCAGCGCTGAGCGCTATTGGTGCAGTAACTATTGTATTTTACATTATACAAAAGTACATCCCTCAGGATGCCTTTTCTGATGAAGCATGGAATCCGGACAATCTGCCGGAATTGCCTAAGAAGGCTGAAATAATAAGCAGAACAGGCAGGATTATTGGAATCATTGCAATGGTTATATTCATTTTCATATTCAATTTCTACCCGGACATGATTGGTGTTTTCTACAAGGTTGACAGTGGGCCTTATGTATTCGAATCACTGCTGACTGCAGAGAACATGGGGCCGTACTTGATCATACTGAATCCACTGTGGTTTTTGGCTGTTGTGGTTAACGTATACGTACTGATTAAAGGAAAGAGAACGCTGAAACCTAAAATACTCGAATCGGTAGCTTTAATAGGTGTTTTTGCAACGCTTTGGACAATGTTTGGCGATTCCGGAATTATGGAAAGTGCTGGAGAATGGGCAATTCCATTTACAGCATCGTTGAGGATGGGCTTTGCCGCAGTGGTCATTGTATTTGTCGTCGATATTATAAGATATCTTATACAGTACAACAGGGCGGCATAAGCTGGGGAAGGACCCCATGGCACGCTCATACTTTAACAACACGGCTTGCATAATTTCTTTCTTATAGCAGATCCCTGTCTTCGGAAAGATAACTGCCGTTTGAATTTCATGTTGATGTACCTTTCCGAATAACCCGTTTCAGCTGCAAGGTCTTTGATCTTCACCTGTCCTTTCGAAGAGATGATCATGTCTAGCAAGTAGGTCTTCAAATTCTTCTTGCTGTGTTCTGCCTTGTTTTTGACAATCGAATTGACATAGTGTTTCATAAATTGCGTATTTTTTCATTTAAAATCCATCTATATTCCATACATTCATTCAGGTGCTGCCAGGCTGCTCGGCCATCTGTACATCAGGCCAGGTGAATCAGACTGCATTGGCACTTCTGAGGATATTGGAAAAATGCAACGTGCCTGTGCTGTACAACGGCGACTATGATCCGGAAGGTCTTATGATTGCACAGCGTTTATGCAATAGATTCGGCAATGTTTCACCGTGGTATTACCATTGCGAGGCGTATGGAAAGTGCATGTCGGACAGAAAAATATTCGAAAGAAGACTGATTCAGCTCCGGGAGCTTTCGCATCCGGCGCTCAAACTGGTTGTCGAGGAGATGGAAAAGCACAAGAAGGCGGGTTATCAGGAATATATCGTCGAAGAGTTGATCGGTGCATCCGCAAGAGTTACTGAAAAGTATGAACCCTGTCTTGATGCAGTATATTAGTCGAAAGGAGCGGAATATGAAAGCTGAAACAAGTATGGAAATAAGAAGTACGAAGGAAAAAATCTGGGAGGTCATTACGGATATTGAGCATGCTGAGTCGTTCATATCTGGAATTGACAGGGTGAAAATATTGAATTCAGGTGACAAGGACTTTGTTGGCTTCGAATGGAAAGAAACCAGAACCATGTATGGGAAAGAAGCATCTGAAACAATGGTTGTGACAAAGAGTAAGCCCTATGTGTATTATGATACAAGAGCGGAAAGCCATGGGGCCGTTTATTTGAGCAGGACTGAAATCATGGAAAAAGACGGAAGCTGTATTTTGAAGATGAAATTCATAGCCAATCCGGTCAGCGTTTCAGCAAAAATCATGTATGCGGTATTTGCAAAGCCGATAGCCAAATCCATGGTTAAAGCTTTCACTGAGGACTTGGTGGACATTAGGAATGAAGTTGAAAAGAGAAAGAAACAGCGGTAGACACCTGACTCAACTGCACAGGGTGTTGCAGGTAATTTTCGACTGGAGAAATTACCACCTTTACGATTTCGTGAAATTATAATGGATCCTGATCATCCGGAATACAAGGAGACAAAGAAAATATGATTACCTTCGATTCAATGAATTTGGATCCGGCATTGATTGCGGCCATTAAAGAAGAAGCCTATGATAAACCGACGCCGATACAGGAGAAAGCCATACCCATTATCGAGCGGGGAAAGGACCTGATTGGCCAGGCACAGACCGGCTCGGGAAAAACGGCCGCATTTGCGATTCCTATCCTTAACAGGCTATGTAAAATCGCTCCAGAACCGGATAGCTACAACAAGGTGAAAGCGATCGTTCTGGCACCTACAAGGGAGCTTGCCCTCCAGATCGGTGAGAGTTTCCATAATTATGGCAGATATACTTCAGTCGGCACTGGTGTCATATTTGGCGGCGTCACACCGAAACGCCATATGAAGGTATTGAAAAGAGAACCGAGAGTTATCGTCGCTACACCTGGACGCCTGCTTGATTTCATCCAGCAGGATGTCATCGAGCTGAGTGATGTGGAGCTGCTTGTGCTTGATGAAGCAGACCGGATGCTTGAACTTGGTATGCTTGAGGATGTAAAAGCGATTATAAGGCAGCTGCCGAAACAACGTCAGAATCTCCTGTTTTCAGCGACGATGTCAGGTCCGGTAAAAGAGCTTGCAAAATCGATATGTAAAGACCCTGAGACGATTGTCGTCAAAGGCGAGAAAAAGAACTTGCCGAAAATAACCCAGTATGTCTATTTTGTCGAAGAAACACATAAGGCTGAACGGTTGATCGACTTTCTCAAATTCGAGACATACGAGTCGGTGCTGGTTTTTGTCAGAACGAAAGGCAAGGCGGACAGACTGGCGAAAACAATCAATATCAGCAATATCAGGACAAGAGCGTTGCATGGAGATCTAAACCAGTCTGAAAGAGTCAAAGTTCTCACCATGTTCAAAAACAAGGAGATCAGCGTGTTGATTGCTACTGATGTTGCGTCCCGCGGCATCGATATCGACCGGCTGTCCCATGTCATCAACTTCAATGTGCCGAACGTCGCCGAGACCTACGTACATAGGATAGGAAGGACCGGCAGAGCGGGTGAAGCAGGGATATCGATCTCCTATTGCAGCAAGGTGGAAGAGCCGTTTCTGAAAAGGATCGAGGCGCTTCAAGGGACGAAACTGACCGTAAAAAATAAATCACAGAACTGAAAGGGAAATGATATGGACAATAATGATATTCTTATCCGGCTGCGATATGCGCTTGATATACCAGACCGTGATATGGTCAGAATCTTCAAAAAGGGTGATATAGACATATCGCTGGAGGAAGTTTCGAAGATGTTGACAAGAAATGATGATGGCAAAGCTGTAATGGAATGCTCAAACTTTTTCCTGGAATCCTTTTTAAACGGGTTGATTGTCGAGAAGCGGGGCGTATTGAAATCTAAAACAGGTGAAGTGGTAAAAGGTACGCTCGATTTAAAGGAAGGCATGGTTCCCAACAACACCCTCCTGAAGAAGGTCAAGATCGCCTTGAGCCTGAGCAGCGAGGATGTGCTTGACATATTCGCAAAAGCGGACATCAAGATCGGCAAGTCTGAACTGGGCGCCTTTTTCAGAAATGAAGAACACAAAAACTACCGTGTATGTATGGATATGTACGCGAGAGGCTTTCTGAAAGGCCTGGCTATAGTATATAGGAAATAGGTGAAGATACTGATTATGATAGGCGCAGCACTTCTGATATTCTGGGGAGTTTTCTGTAAGCCGTTATCATAACAAAGGAAAATCCTCATGGCACTCCCCTACATAAAAGCTCCATTATATGCAAGTTATTCAATTGAAAAAGTTGCATACAATGCAGCTTTTTGGTACCATTTCTGCAAAGTTAATTATGAGAACTATTTGTATATAAATCTGGAATACGACGAAGATATTCAGGCTGTATTTGAGGCCAGCTTAAAACCGGAGGAAATCGTCAATGCTATAGGCTTAATTAAAGGGGTAAAGATAATTCCAGAGGAGACCGTGATTTTTTTTGATGAGATACAGGTATCCGAGCGGGCGATTACTTCTCTCAAATATTTCAATGAATCGAATGTGCATTACAACATCATGTGCGCAGGCAGTCTTCTGGGAGTGGCATTGAATCGATTCAAAGGCTCCTTTCCTGTAGGGAAAGTATATCGGAATTATTTATATCCCATGAATTTCCAGGAATTTCTGTGGGCATTAAGTGAAGAAGGAATCGATGAAGTTATCCAAAAAGCGTATTTGAACAGCGATCCGTTGATGGAACCAATACACAGAAAATGCTTGATGCTTTATAAGGATTATCTGTATGTTGGTGGTATGCCAGCTTCAATACTGGAATACATTGAAAAAGGTAGAAAACTGAACTTATATGATGAAACGGTAAAGCGAAGAATACTGGACGACTATATGGCCGACATGAGCAAATATACGACATCAGCAGAGCAACAAAAAATCAACAAAGTCTTTCGATCCATCCCGAGACAACTAGGACAAGAATCCCGATTCAACTATAAATTCATTGATGATAATGGGAGCAAACGTAAATATGAATCATCAATAGATTAGTTGACAAATAGTCGTATTGTTAGCAAGTGTACTTTGGTTGAGATGCCAAGGATCCCTTTAAACGTTTATGAAAAAGAATCAATGTTCAAGCTGTACGTGGATGATACTGGATTGCTGATGAGTCTAGCTGGAATGAGTGCAGCTGATTTGATTAGCAATGAGGCTAATTTGTATAGAGGCATGCTTACTGAAAACTACGTTGCTCAAGCATTGGCATTCAATCAAATTCCTTTGTATTATTGGAGATCGAAATACAATGCAGAGATAGATTTCCTTATTTCAATTGATGGACACGTAGTACCGGTTGAAGTGAAGGCGTCAACCAATACCAAGTCAAAATCATTAAAAGTATACCGGGAACAATATTCTCCGGAATTTGCTATAAAATTATCAGCTAATAATTTCAATGTATCCAATGGAGTGAAAAGTATCCCTCTATATGCGGCATACATGATAAAATGAGACATGCAAAATAAACACCAAGGAAAGCGGTATATTTATGAAACTTCAATCATTGAAACCACTGCAGGAAACAAAATATCTGTCAACAGAGAACGCATGGCGCTACCGGGCTATCATGCGTATTTTTTATATGTACGACCAGAAGTTCAGACACTGGCTGAACAAGGAAGATGTTTATGAGACACTGGCAAGCGACGAAAGATTCTCAGACTACACGATGGATATGTGCAAACAGGATCTGGATGTGCTTCGCGAGTGGGGGAATCTGAGCGCTGTTCAGGATACTTCCAGAGTTACGACCTACGAGCAGTTCGTCAATAAGCAATTCAGGTATCAGATGACCGAATATGCCATTGAGATTGAACGCATGACGGTCCGCCTGGAGAATCTTTTTATAGAGGGTGGTTCACTGGAGCCGACCCTGCTTGAAAGGATCAAGGAATCACTGGAAAAAACGGAAAAAATGACAAGTGCAGACCTTAAAATCCTGGGGGGATGGTGGAGCCAGCTGATAGGGGATTTCCAAAGACTCAACCAGAACTATCAGGATTATATACGTGACTGGAACAGCATCAAGATGGATGAACTGATGAAAACGAAGCACTTCCTCGTCTACAAGGAAAAGCTGACAGAGTACCTGCGTTACTTCATAAAGGAACTTCAGTCCCATGCGGCGGTGATAGAACGGTTGCTTGTCGGGATACCCGAAGATAAACTGGAAGCCCTGTTCAGCCGCATAACAGATTATGAGATGGACATTCCAAGAGTGGACATGGAAAAAATAAGACGAGAAGACATCCATGCCAATATTACCGGTAAATATGACAGCCTTAGACATTTTTTCTGCGGGGCTGACAGTGAGGTGGAAATCATACTCTCCATGACCAGTGAGATTATCCGAAAACTCACAAGGTATGCAGCAAGCATTCTGGAGCTTAGTACCCAGTATTCCAGCAGACGGGAAGAATACATGAAGGTCATGGATCTGTTCTTGAAAACCGAAACCATAGAGGAGGCACACAGGTTGTCGGCCCAGGTGTTCGGTATAGACAGCTACAGGCATTACTGCGGTGTTCAGGAGAGGGAAACAGAAAATATTCAATCATCGGTTTACGAGGAAGACCATACGGAAGTAGTGCTGGTTCCGAGAGTGAGGACCTATAGGGAGCGGCTTGAAAAAACGGCAATTCCTGATAACGCTTCTGCGAAGGCGGCCATGCTGAGCAAGGTACTGCAGGAAAGGGACGAGGAAAAAAGAATCCTTGAAAGTTATCTGTTGAACGGAAGAATCGCGTTCGGAGCACTGGACAAAGTACCAGCGAAAGTGAGAAGAACAGTCATGCGGTGGCTCGTCAAGGGTCTGCGTGAAAAGGGCGGACATACAACGACTGAATATGGACACCGTTACAGGGTCGGCAATCCCGAGGAGAAAAGAAGATGCCTGCTGCGCTGCGAGGACGGAGACATGGAAATGCCGGCCTACATACTTGAATTCGAGGTGGAACAATGAAAGAAATCCATACACTGCTGGGGAACAGATGGGTACTGAAACGTCAGGATGCGGACCTGTATTTCAAGCTCAAAGACAACCTGCAGCAATACAAATCGTTTTTTAGGGAAAAACTTGGATATAGCATTATCGTAAATCCGCTGATGGTCAAGGTGGAGAAAATACCCGGAAAGGCCAAACCGTGGATGGGAATCCGTGATTTTGATACGAAGATGGCGTATGTTTTCTTCTGTCTTGTGCTGATGTACCTGGAGGAGCTTGATCAGGGAGAGCAGTTTGTATTGTCGCAGGTGACCGACTACATCCAGGCCAATTACAAAAAAGGGGAGACTGTCGACTGGACATCGTTTACCCAAAGGAAAACACTGATCAAGGTACTCAGATATTTCTCGGATACAGGGATGATCATCGTCAACGACGGTGATGAAAACGGTTTTGCCGGATCCGCTGAATCGGTCGCTGTGTTGTATGAAAACACAGGCGCGTCGAAATACTTCATGCGCAGATTCGCCGTTGATATCAGTGAAGTGCAGAGTATAGATGATTTTGAAGGCCTTGAATGGCGGACGGAAGATCTGGACCGCGGTCTGGTCCGGCGCCACAGAATATACAGGAGGCTGGTCATGGAACCTGTTGTATACGAGGAGTCTGATGATGACCAGGATTATCTATATATCAAGAACCAGCGCAGTGTTATCACCCATGATATTGAGAAGAATCTGGACAGCGCCTTCCATCTGCATCAGAACGGAGCTATGGTCATGATGAAGGAAAGCGACGGCGGAGCTTTGCATATGCCGAACAGAAAGAACATTGCCGATATCGTGCTTCAGATATGTAATGAAATTAGAAGCATGGCAGTTTCAGGTGTTTTACAGCGTAACCGGAAGGATATCATACTGATTCCCCACCTCAAATGGACGCAAATGGTTGAGGTTGTAAGGGAAAAATACAGCCAGGGTTGGAGCAAGACATACCGGGAAGCTATGCTGCATCAGCTGCAGAAAGAGATTGAAGAGCTGATGACAGACTTCGGCATGATTGAAATCGATAAGGATAGGGTGGAAGTCAGTTTGATGCCTGCATGCGGCAAATTGACAGGCGACTATTCGGCAGACTATTGGAGAAAGAGGGAACCAAACGATGAAACCATGGAAGATTAACAGAACCGGGATTGTCAATTTCTGGTATTACGATGATGAGGAGTTTCTGTTTGACGATGGCAGGTTGCTGCTTAGAGGAGCGAACGGTTCCGGAAAGTCGGTTACGATGCAGAGTTTTATTCCGCTGCTTTTCGATGGTAACAGAAGCCCGGAACGACTCGATCCTTTTGGCTCCAGAGCCCGGAAAATGGACAGCTACCTGCTGAGCGACGGTCTTGACCTTGAGGAGAGGACAGGCTATCTGTTCATGGAGTTCACAAAACCGGAGAGTGACCGGTATATGACAATCGGTATGGGACTTAAGGCAAGAAAGAACATGACGCTGAGTACCTGGTATTTCATCCTGTTCGACAATCGCCGGATTGGAGCAAAATACGACCTGTCCCTCTACAAGGATATCGGAGAACGCATTCCGCTGACAGAAAGGGAATTGACGAACAGAATCGGAGAAGGCGGCAAAGTCTTTACAAAGCAGAGGGACTATAAGGAGGCGGTCAACGACCATCTGTTCGGCTATGAGGATCTGTCTGATTTTGATGAGCTTATCGAACTACTGGTTCAAATCAGAAGCCCAAAGCTTTCGAAGGAATTCAAACCGACCACCATGTATGAAATCATGCAGAATTCACTCGTGACGCTGACGGAAGAAGATCTGAGGCCCATGTCCGAAGCCATTGAAAACATGGATGAGATACGTGTCAAAATCGACACACTCACTGAAGCAAAAAAGGCGATGGCAAGAATCGACAGTGCCTATTCAAAATACAACCAATATGTAATCTCTACAAAAGCCAAGAAATTTCTGGACCTTTCATCGGATCTGGAAAGATGCGACAAAGAAATTGAAGACATGGCTGCCCGGGAGGATAAAAGCAAAACCCTGTTGATTCAAACGAGTCAGGACATTGAAGACCGGAAGGAAGAGCAAAGCCAGCTTGAAGAAAAGAAAAACCGGCTTCAGGCACATGATCTTGCCAGGTTGGCAGAAGAGAAGATCAATCTTGAGAAATCCGGCGAACGACTGAACGCCGATATTGATATGAAGGAAAAGCAGATGGAAAAGGGCAGGCAGGATGAGGCAGCCTTCAGAGAACGCTTGAAGAAAAATGAAGATGAGTGTTATCTGCTTGAGAAAGAGACAAGTGGAATAATGCAGGACATGGCCGGGTATGCTGAGGACTGCCAGTATGATGAATACGCCTTTTTCAGAGATGAGTATGAGAAGAAAACTGAGACGTCATTCAAGTTCGACTATTATAGCCAGGATGCACAAAAGTACAGGGGAAAACTCGATGTCGCCCTCCAGCTGATCAGAGAACAGGAACAGATCCAGAAGAGCTATGACAGATCTACGGAAAAACGCGACGAAGAAAGCAGGAAAACGGAACGTCAGAGACAGCAGGTGCAGCTGGCAGAAAAGCAGTTGTCTGACATCAAGGAGGAATTTGCGCAGCAGGTGTTCGCCTGGCAGATGGAGCACAAAGAGCTGGAGATAGACAGGCACAACCTCCAAAAAGCTGTGGAAATGGCCTACCGATACAGGGATCCCTACCGTTTCGATCAGATTCTAGATCCCATTAAGGAAGCTTATGAGAAGGAAAGACAGCTGGTCAGGGACAATATCAGTACCCTCAGTGGAGAAATGAGGAATCTTGAAAAGGAGATTCGCGCAAAAGAGGAGGAATGGCAGCGACTCTCCGACCAGCCGGAAGCGGAGCCGGAAAGAACAGAGGCTGTCATCCGCAACAGGAACAGGCTGAAAGCGTCGGGCATCAAACATTTGCCTCTCTACAAAGCCATCGATTTTGTAAAGGAAACGGATGAGTCGCTCAAAGGGAGGATTGAAGAAGCGCTGCTTGACATCGGCATTCTGGATGCCCTGATCATTTCACCTGAGGACAGGGACAAGGCTCTGGCGATGGATGAAGGCATGGCTGACAAGTACATTTTCGCAGATCCAATCATGCTCAGCCATAATCTGGGCATGTATCTCCGACCGGATAGCGAGGAACAGGAACTTGAACCTGGAAGCATAGTGGATGTCATAGAAAGCATGCTCCTGAATCCGGGTGACAGAGAACTTTTCATTGATGAACAAGGCAATTACGGCATGGGCATCATCAAAGGGAAAAGCAGCGGCATTCTGTCCTCCAGGTTTATCGGCTATCTGTCAAGAAAAAGGTACAAGGATGAGCTGCTTTCTGCAATCCGGTCAGAAATAGACGGCATCAAGGAGCAGGTCCGGGGGCTGGAAGAAGCTATCGGTGCCTATGAGAAAACACTTTCGGCGCATAAGGAAGCCTGGGAAAAACTGCCCGGACAGGAGGATCTGGATATTGCCTTTGATGAAATGAAAGTCCAGAAGCTGGACTATGAAGCAATGCAGAAAACGGTGCTGCGTCTGACGGTAGAATGTGAAGCCCTGCTCGAACAGCTGAAAGAAGTGAGCGCCAGGAAAATCGATGCGACAAGGCAGATCAACCTTCCGGCCAGGATCGAGGATTACAAGGATGCCTTGGAGGCCATCGACAGTTATCGGGATTTACTGCAGAAATTCCAGATTACGGACCAGAATCTGATGCATAAAAAGGCTGAAGCAAAGGCTATTGAAGACCAGCTTGACAGCAATGAACAAAAGCTTGAGGATATCCTTTACGATTTGACCAGGCTGGAAAGGGACAGAGACGCCTTGCTTCACAAGTTGCATCATATTGTCGAAGAACTGAAGCTTCATGATTATGAAAAGATAGAAAAGGAATTAAAGGACTGCGCAGACAGGCTGGCGGCCCTGCCCGGCTTGCTTCAGAGTCTGATGGATTCCAGATCGAAGCTCAAGTCGGAAGTGGAACAATTTGCCGAGGTGGCTGAACGCCTGGGCCTAAGGCGCCAGAGCGTCGATGACCATTTGACATTGTTCCGGTGGGCATTCGAAGAGGAATGGAAACTGGGATATGTGGTTGAGCAGACCGGTGAAGAAATTGAGGCAGATTCAAAAGCCAACGCACATCGGGTACTGGAGCTTTACGGCAATATCTTTGGCGAAGGCAAGACATTGCTTGATTACAGCAACAGTCTAAACGAAAAATTCCATCGCGAGCAGGGTGAGCTCGTCGAGTACAATCTGAAGTTTATCAGCCTGTTTAGCGTTGTTCCGCATAAAACGGTTGAAGAGGATGATAAAATCCATATCCAGAGAAGCGATATCGAGGGACGCATTCAAGGGAAATCAGTAAGATTCCATGAAATGCAGACGCTGGTTGAAAGGCAGATACAGGAGCAGAGCTCTCTGCTTGAGGAAAGAGACCGGCAGCTCTTCGAAGAGACACTGATCAACACCATTGGACGTAAAATCAGCAGCAAGATTTACCATAGCGAGAAGTGGGTCAAGAAGATAGACGAGCTGATGGTCAGCATGGACACGTCCATGGGACTCAAATTCAATCTGAGATGGGTGACCAGGAAAGCTGAAACCGAGGAGCAGCTCGCCACGGATGAGCTTGTGGAGATTCTAAAAGGTGAACCCAGTCTTCTTTCAAGGGAAAAGAAAGAGCGTCTGATTGCCCATTTCAAGTCGAAAATAAACCAGGTACGGATGAGGATGGAAGATGAGCAGGAAAAGAGAAGTCACCTCGCCATTATGAAAGAGGTGCTTGATTACCGGAAGTGGTTCGAATTCCAGCTGTACTTCACCAAGTCAGGCGACAGGAAGAAGGAGATGACCAACAATGCCTTCTTCACATTCAGCGGCGGGGAAAAAGCGATGGCGATGTATGTGCCTCTATTCTCATCTGTCTATGCCAAATACCAGGGTGGCAGAAGTGACTGTCCGAAGGTCATTTCACTGGATGAAGCCTTTGCCGGAGTCGATGAAGAGAATATCCAGGATATGTTCAGGCTGGTGGTTGAGCTGGATCTTGATTTTGTTGCCAATTCCCAGATCCTGTTCGGTGATTACGAGACGGTGCCATCTCTTGCGGTTTATGAGCTGATCAGGCCGAAGAATGCCACTTTTGTCACCCTGATCCACTATAAATGGAACGGCAAGGTGAGAAGTCTGGTGGTGGATCATGATGACTGAATCCGATATCAATGAAAGCTGTGCTGCCTATCTGAAAAATCTGGAGGGCATTGAGCGGATTGCAAGAGGTTTGCGTAATAAATACGAGAGCCTTAATGACGTTGCCGGCAACTATGTTTTAAAGAATCCTTCGGAGGCTGAAAAGCGGTTTCTCCGTGGTCTGTTCAGAAAAGACTACAGCGATGTTAAACAGATCAGTATATCCTTGAAAAAATTCGAACGGGCCTTTGATGGAACGAAGTACGAGGGCATCAGTCTGGTCGAGGTCTTGAGTGCCTATTTCCGTGAAGAAATCGTATCGAAGAAGGATATGAAGCATAGAGCTTCCAGGATGAAGGAGGCTTTTTGGCGTGATGTTCTGAAGAAGGCCGAAAATCCCCGGTTCCATGCATGGCTGACGGAAACCGCTTGGAATAGCAAGAGCAAAGGCGGGAACTGGCTGAACAAGCAGTATGAGTCAGACCCGGAAAAGTTGGTTCTGTTGATCCACAGGTTGGACAAGATTGCGTCGCTGCTGGCAGGCGGGACGGATTTCTGGGCGAGGCCGGTTCTGGCCGCAAAGGCGACGAAAGATCCTCATGCATTGGACGATGACGAGGCTCTGTTCAAGTTCATGCTGCTTTACTTGAGTGCGGTATCCGGTTCTTCTATTCCAGAGAACGCCTATGAGCGGTCTGTTTTGCTGGAGCAATTCGGTATCATTGCAGACGGCAGCCAACTGTCTGTGGACACTTACGGGCTGGAAGGTTTCGATGAACATGCAGTCTCATTGGGCTGGGACGTTTTTTTTCAAAGACATGAGCCTCTGATACTGACAAGAGCCAATCTGAGAGAAGCTGCAAGTATTCAAGCAAGTTCCGCAGGGCCGGTGTTTGCTTTTGAAAATCCTTCCGTTTTCCATACATTCATTCAGATGCTGCCGAGCTGCTCGGCTGTCTGCACATCTGGCCAGGTGAACCAGACCGCTTTGGCACTTCTGGGTATACTTGAAAAATGCAACGTACCTGTTCTGTACAACGGAGACTATGATCCGGAAGGTCTGATGATTGCACAGCGTTTATGCAATAGATTCGGCAATGTTTCACCATGGTATTACAATTGCGAGGCGTATGAAAAGTGTATGTCAGACAAAAAAATATCCGAAAGAAGACTGATTCAGCTGCGGGAGCTTTCGCATCCGGCGCTTATTATGGTTGCGGAGAAGTTGGAAAAGTACAAGAAAGCGGGTTATCAGGAATACATCGTTGAAGAGTTGATCGGTGCCAGAAAGTCTGACCCCATGGTACGTTCTTAAGGATGTTGTCGCGAGAAATAATATCGCAGATGTAATGATGCTTGAGCATGTAGTGAAATTCATATTCCATAATATTGGAAACCAGACATCAACAAGTGAAATTGCGAACACGATGACTTCGAACGGCAGAAAAATAGACCCCAAGACAGTAGAAAAGTACATGAAAGCATTGACGGACAGCCTGATTGTGTATAAAGCCAAAAGGTACAACATCAAGGGCAAACAATATCTCAAGACACTAGAGAAGTACTATATTGTAGACATCGGACTGCGAAACATGCTCTTGGCGTCAAGTGATCAAGATGTGGGACATATTCTGGAAAATATTGTATATCTGGAATTGCTGCGCAGAGGCTATGAAGTCTATGTTGGACAGTATGGAGATCTGGAGGTCGATTTTGTCGCAATGAACGAAAAAGGTATCGAGTATTTTCAGGTTGCTGCCACTGTCAGGGATGAAAGGACATTGGAGAGAGAACTGAAACCCCTGCTAAATATAAAGGACCACTATCCAAAATACCTGCTGACGCTGGATGAAGATCCGCCGGGAGACTATATGGGCGTGCGAAGAAAGAATGTCTTGGATTTTTTCCTTGAATGAGAGTTTCTGTTGAGTCGATAGGTGGTGCTAAAAGGTCTGACCCCGTGGCACGTTTTGCTGTCAACTGGCTGGTGCGCCAACTGGCTAACGAGGACGACAGGAATAAACTGAAAAACGCGATTATGCGTGAAAGGAAAGGCCCCTACGGGTGTCGGGTAAACAGTGATTGCTGCCTTCGATTTTAAACGGTTTTACAGGGAGAGACCGCACGCTAAGCTGCTTTTTGGGGCCCACCGTGAGGAGATCCTGCTGCAGCCAATTCCTATCAGGCGATGCTGGATTATTACAGACCGCAGTGCTCCTGGGGCTTACGGCTACACCTGAGAGAATGGACGGCAAGAAAATACTGGAGCATTTTGATGACCGCATCGCCAGTGAAATGAGACTTCCGGAGGCGATCGACCATGATCTGCGTATCAGTGCCCATCGGAAATTGATGGCTAATGAGATCAAAGTCATCTTTTCGGTGGATGTGTATAACGAGGATTGTGAAACATTAGGACATACCACGAAATTTAAAAGAAATGCGGCCAATACTATATTTGGCCGCATTTCTTTTAAATTTCTATTGTATTTCTCATACAAGAGTATATAATTATTTGTATGGAGGTATGTATCAAATATGAAAGAGAATGCTGTAATTCCAAAAGATCAGAAAATATTTCATACAGATGAGTTAAAAGAACTTGGATTAAGTTATTATAAAATCAACAAAATGGTACTAGATGGCATGCTAGAGAGATTGAACAAGAGTCATTATGAAAATCTAGTGTATGAAGGTGAAGAAAATGATTTTTATTATGTTATGGCATATACTAAAACTGGAGTTGTATGTTTACTAAGTGCTGCAGTTTATTATGGCTTAACTAATTATAGGCCGGACTCAATTGATGTAGCGATTCCAAAGAAAAAGAATATAACAACACTTCCGGAGTGGCCTGCTCTAAATCTATATTATTTTGATGACTACCGTTACAATTTTGGGATTAGCCTAGTTGAAGAAGGAAAGAATCAATTTCAAATATTCGATATAGAGAAAACAGTAATCGATATTGTCTACTATAGGAATAAAATAGGAATCGAAGAAACGAAGGAAATTCTAACTAATTATTTATTGCGACCAGATCGTAATATTAATCAATTGATTAGATATAGTAAAATGCTGAAATGTTACGATATATTAAATACATATTTGGAGGTACTGATTTGATTAGTGCAGATTCAATAAAGGCAAAGTTGAAAAATCAGGCTAAGAAAAATGACAGGCTATTTCAGGATGAATTGGTAGCATATTGCCTAGAACGTACAATTTATAGAATTTCAATATCCAAGTACAATGAGAATTTTACCTTATAAGGTGGCATTTTCTTATATGCGATTTTTGGTGGTGAATTTTCAAGAGCAACTAGAGATATTGATTTATTGGCAAGGGCCTTGAATAATGAGGTTGAAGTTATGACAAAGGTTTTTGAAGACATATTTGCAATTGAATCGGATGATGCCATCAAGTACAAAAAAGAATCATTAGCCATCAATTTGACTTTAATGGATTGGAATTAAGTACAGCGATCGTAGAAACCTTTAAACATAGAAATACATCTTTCGATGATATTGTCATCTTTGAAGAGGGTTTCTCGGAAGATAGAACACATAACTCAAGATGGAGATCCTTTGTGGGTAAAAAGCGTGCGATGATACAGATGGAGTTATCAGAGGTTATTGATGGTATCCATACCTTTTTGAGCTCTATAATCGAAGGGATTAGAAATGACAACTTTAATAGTGCAGAGTGGGACCATAATGAAAGAAAGTGGAGATCGTGATGGATATAAGTACATATATTGAAACGGTAGAAGATCAACATAAATGGGAAGAAGTATTGGTGTCACTACCTAAGGAACAGTTGGTAGATCTGATTGTAGATAAAA
>CAXXGE010000017.1:0-11973 GCA_963677915.2 Vallitaleaceae bacterium
ACCTTTCATTGCTTGCGGGCAAACAGGGTGTGGTGACTACGGATGAGGAAGAGATGGCCGCCGTTGCATCGGGCAGACTCAAGCCACTGGATTTCATTAAAAGCAAGATTGCCAGCAGGGACTTGACACCACAGGAAGTCGCCCTTGATCCTTCCGCTGCTTCGGTTGTAGTGACCGATGTAAAAACAGGCGAGGTGAGGGCGCTTGTAAGCTATCCTTCCTATGACAACAACAGACTGGTCAATGATTTTGCCAACAAGGACTACAGTTACTATTACAGCCTTCTGAATGACCCGACGAAACCGTTGTATCCCCGTGCTACGCAAAGCAGGACGGCGCCGGGATCGACATTCAAAATGGTCTCTGCAACAGCGGCATTGGAAGAGGGTGTGGTGGGCATCAACGAAAAATACATGACGCTTGGCACATATACAAAGATTTGGCCTCCTGCAAAATGCTGGATTGTCGCTTATGGTTCTGTTCATGGTCTGATCAATATAAAAGAGGCAATCATGGATTCCTGCAACTATTTCTTCTATGAAATGGGTTACCGGCTCAGTCAGCTTGAAGATGGGACAAGGGATGACAATAAAGGCATAGCGATTCTGCAGGAATATGCCGGACGTTTCGGTCTGGATTCTAAGACCGGACTCGAGATTCCGGAAAGCGAATCGACACTTGCCGACAACGACTCATCCAGAGCAGCAATCGGTCAGGGAGCCACCACGTTTACACCGGTTCAGATAGCGAGGTATATCAATACGCTGGCAAACGACGGAGAACTCCGGGAACTGAATCTGGTTGACAAGGTGATGGATAAAGAAGGCGTGGTCGTTGAAGAACGCACACCTGCTTTACTTCGTGACAATAACTTCAACCAGAAGAACCTGGATGCCGTGAAAGAAGGCATGTACCTTGTGACACACGGGCCAAACGGTTCGGGTACAAGTACGTTCGGCAAATATCCGGTGGTTATTGCAGGCAAGACCGGGACGGCACAGGAAAATCCCAATAGGCCTGAACATGCATTATTCGCATCCTATGCACCCTATGATGATCCGGAAGTATCTGTTATTGTCGTGCTTCAGTTTTCCCACTCATCATCATATGCTGTAAAGATGGCGGAGAAGGTATACACGACCTATTACGGATTTAGCAGGGAAAAGGCATCCTATTCATCAGGCTATATACTTGAGTAGACTAATTAGAATAGGTGTATACTTTACTACTCTATTTATGTATAATTAAATAGATGTAGTTGCATAAAAACTAGAAGGAGCAATTTATGACAGACTGCGTACTCATCAAAGGCAATAAGCATGGATTGAGCATTCAGATGGACCGCAAGGCATCCATGGAAGAGATCAAGGCATCATTGCAGAAGAAACTGGAGGATGGTAAAGGTTTCTTCGGGAACGCCAAGGTATCCGTCAGCTTTAAAGGACGTGAACTTGCCGCTGATGACAAGGACATATTAACTGAAATCATACGTGAAACCTCAGATCTCGAAATATTCTGTGTTGTCGATGACAGCGTTCCTGCTGTAAGGGAAATCGAAAAGACAGTTGAAAAGACGATCGAAAAAGTGGTCTTCACGGACGATTCCAAATTGATAAAAGGCACTTTGCGTTCGGGTCAGGAGATCCACGCAAAAAAAGATATTGTGGTGTTTGGCGATGTGAATCCCGGAGCGAAAGTCTCCGCTGGCGGCAATATCATTATTCTAGGCAGCCTTAAAGGTCAGGTGCATGCCGGATTCGGCGGGGCAGCTGATGCTGTCGTGTTCGCACTGGACATGAAGCCGACCCAGATTAGAATCGGCAACGTGATAGCCAGGTCACCGGACAAGATTGACAAGAAAAAGACAGTGCCTCACGTGGCATTTGTTGAAGAAGAAGCCATTGTGCTCGAACCATACAAGACCAACATTTTTACATCTATAAACAATTAATAGACACATTTCATATTGAAAAGGGGTAAAGACATGAGTGAAGTTATCGTAATTACTTCAGGAAAAGGCGGCGTCGGCAAAACGACTGCCACTGCTAATATCGGAACAGGACTGGCAATGCTGGGCAAGAAAGTCGTTCTGCTTGATGGTGACATAGGCCTTAGGAATCTGGACGTCGTCATGGGGCTTGAAAACAGAATCGTCTACAATCTGGTGGATGTCATTGAAGAAAACTGCAGACTGAAGCAGGCACTAATAAGGGATAAGAAGAATCCTGGACTGTATCTTTTGCCGGCAGCGCAGACAAAAGACAAGGATGCTGTTACACCTGAACAAATGAAGGACCTGACCAATATGCTCAGGGAAGAGTTTGATTATGTTATTGTCGATTGCCCGGCGGGAATTGAACAGGGTTTCAAGAATGCGATTGCGGGTGCAGACAGGGCGATTGTCGTAACAACACCTGAAGTTTCAGCTGTACGTGATGCAGACAGAATCATCGGACTGTTGGAGGCCAACGATCTCAGGCATCCAAAGCTGATTGTCAACCGAATCAGAAAAGATATGGTAAAGAGAGGGGATATGATGTCTTCGGATGATGTGCTGGATATTCTGGCGGTAGACCTGATTGGTATCATCCCGGATGATGAAAAGATTGTCATCTCCACGAATAACGGCGAACCGCTTGTGGCAAACCAGGCAGTGCCTACCGGAAAATATTTCATGGACATCTGCAAACGGATAACGGGTGAGGATGTACCTTTTGAAGATGCAAACAACAACAATTTCCTTGTGAAACTGAAAAGCATCATGGGATTTGCAGAGTAGAAGGGAGACTGGACATGGGAATATTTTCAAGAAGAACGAAATCGAAATCTGTAGCAAAGGACCGGTTGAAACTGGTGCTTGTTCACGATAGAGCCAACTGTTCGTCAGAATTGCTGGACAGGATGAGGAAGGACATAATTGCAGTCATTAACAGATATATGGAAGTGGATGAATCCGGAATTGATATCAATATCGGGACAGCCAACTCAGACTGTGACAATGGAACGGTCCCTGCGCTTTATGCGAACATTCCAATAAAGAATATGAAAAGGTCTGGAAGATAAAAAATGTTTAAGGACATCAGGCTGCGCTATTTCGACTTGCTGACAGTCTTGCTGGTTATAGCTTTGGGAATAGCAGGCATTGTTGCAATAGGCAGCGCTACAAGAATAAACAGCCCAAGCGGTACGGATTTCTTTGCCAACAAGCAGACGATTGGCTTGATCATTGGATTCGTATCGATGTTGATCGTTTCGGTCATAGACTACAGATTGATTGGAAAGTTTTTTTGGGCCATCTATATTTTGAATATCGTTCTACTTGTAGCTGTCCTTTTCGCAGGGGTTACAACAAACAACTCCACAAGATGGATTCAAATCGGATCATTCACGGTCCAGCCAAGTGAGTTTGCCAAGCTGTTCACGATCATTGTCATGGCGAAGTTGATGGATATGTTCAAGGAACGCATCAATAAGCCGTTTATTCTCCTGCCTATGCTTGCTGTACTGGCGATGCCGATTGTTTTTATTGTATTGCAGCCGGATTTATCCACCAGTTTGGTAGTATTGGGACTCATCGCTATCCTGCTTTATGTAGGGGGATTAAGCTATAAATATATTATTGCATTATTGATTATTACAATACCGACCTCGCTTTATGGATTCTGGTACATACAGCAGCCGGATCAAACCCTGCTTGAGGACTATCAGAAGACGAGAATCATGTCCCTGATAAGGCCGGAAGACTATGACAGCAATGTTCTGTGGCAAACGAACAATTCAATTCAGGCGATAGGTTCAGGGCAGTTTTCCGGCAAAGGGCTGTATATGGGGAAGATCAACCAGTACGATTACCTGCCAGAACCGCAGACGGATTTTATATTTTCAATTATTGGAGAAGAGTTTGGGTTTGTTGGCTGCGTGACAATAATAGTTTTGATGTTTCTGCTCATCACGAGATTGCTCTGGATTGCTTTCCGATCTGAAGATAGACTTGGCAGGTTGATAGCAACAGGCATGGCAACTGTTTTGGGAATGCAGACATTTATCAATATTGGCGTAGCAACAGGTATTCTTCCCAACACCGGCATACCACTTCCTTTTGTCAGCTACGGGCTTAGTGCATTGGTAACAAACCTGACAGGCATCGGCATCGTCTTGAATATTGGCATGCATAGAAAAACGAAAAATGAAAAAAGGGGGCAGCCAGATGAATATTGGTTTGGTAGCGCATGATAACAAAAAGAAGTTAATGCAGAATTTCTGTATTGCTTACAGAAACATATTGAGCAAGCATGATTTGTACGCAACAGGTACGACAGGAAGATTGATAGAAGAAGTGACCAATTTGGATATCAATAAGTATTTGGCTGGACACGTCGGCGGCCAGCAGCAACTGGGATCACAGATAGCCCATAATCAAATTGATATGGTGATTTTCCTGAGGGACCCTTTGACTGCCAAGGAGCACGAACCTGAGCCGGCATCGGTCATCAGGCTCTGCGACATTCACAACATACCGATCGCGACCAATCTGGCAACTGCCGAGCTGCTGATCAAAGCACTAGAGCGCGGCGATCTTGAATGGCGTAATCTGATTTGATTCGAGATAATATTGGGCATTATTAAAGGGACATTTCGCTGGAAATGTCCCTTGATTTCTAGTTCAATACTTTATATTCACGCTTTAACCATAAAATCCTGCAAGAAAGCCGGGAGTGCGTTAGCATCGGCGTTAATGCTGAACACAAAACGCACATCAAATTTATCGGATAATACTTTGAGCTTCTTGAAAAGTTCGCCGGATTCTGTAATTGTATCTATATGGGCTTGCTTCAGGATGCCGTCAGCGTATATTTCGCTAATGTCATTGTCTTCGGAGAGTATGCCGCACATGAAACCAAAAAATTCATGAGGTTCGTCAATCATATAATCGGAAATGTTAATATAACGGATCTCGTGTCTTAAATCATACATATGGCTTGAATCCAAATCAACGTAAACGATATGTCCCTTTGTTGTTTTTAGGCTTGCATTGGCCAGGGCAATCAGTTCCTTGGTCTTGCCTTCTCCAATATCGCCTGTCACTAATCTTATCATGGCAATCTCCTCCTTGATTGGATAATCAACTGTTGTCAAAAAGCTATACTTAATATATTCTATAATGCTATCGCCAATCCTTTTTTTTATTTGGCAATTGTGATAAAATTGATGCGGATGGAGGGCGTGTTGATGTGAATAAGCTCTATTTCAGCTATTCTGATTATTTGAAAAAGAAATACGGCAGGAAAGTCTACAAGATACCTGTCCATATGCCCCTCGGATGCCCCAACAGAGACGGCAGTAAAGGTCTTGGCGGCTGTACCTTCTGCAGTGAGAAGGGAACGGCTTTTGAAACTGAGACAAAAAACCGTTCTATTGCTGAACAGGTGTCGGCTTTGACAGGGAAAATAGGGAAACGCTATGGCGCAGACGCCTTTATCATCTATTTCCAAAACTATACTAATACCTATCTGCCATTAAGCGATTTCAGAAAGATGCTGGTTGAGTCGGTCTGTGACGACCGTATTGTTGAAGTCTGCATATCGACACGGCCGGACTGCATTGACACCGGCTATATGGAAGCCATGTCGGCGTTCAGGGAAAGTTCAGGGTTGGAGGTTTCCTTGGAATTCGGACTTCAGACGACCAATGAAGAGACACTGAAAAAAATCAACCGTGGCCATGATGTTGAAGCGTATGTCCGTGCCATGGAATTGGCAAGGGAATTCAGAATACCGGTCACAACGCATCTTATCCTTAATTTCCCCTGGGATACAACGGACGATGTGGAGGATATGGCCCGCCTTATGAACCGTTGCGGCAGTGAGGTTGTTAAGCTGCACAGCTTGTATATTGCCAAGGGAACGGTAATGGCGGATCAATTTGAAGCCAGGGAGTTTGATATGATTACTATGGATGCGTATGTAGCCAGAGTTGCACGATTTCTTGCGCTGCTTGAAGCCAGGATTGCGGTTGCCAGACTTGTCTCCAGGATACCTGCGCAGGACTCGGTGTTCAGCAATTGGGGCCGGAGCTGGTGGGTTATACAGGATGCCATTATAGAATATATGAGAGAAAGGCAATGGGTTCAAGGTTGCCTTGTGGGTGGAGGAAGGAACGTTGAAGAATACGAATGAGGGTAATAGATATATAAAGGCCCGGGAACGGGTGAATAGCAGGAAAAAGGCATCAAGGCACATCCATTTCGGCTTTGTTATGTTTTTTCTGATTTTCGCCTATCTGATTTTTATGATTGTACTTTTCGGAGTTAAGGAAAACGTAACCTATACGACTGCCGATCCTGGTGTTCTGCTGTCATCGAATATTTTTGAAGGCTTAATGATCAAGAAAGAGACGGTTGTAGTCAGTCCTGGAACAGGTTCACTCAATTACCTGATGCCTGAAGGTGCTAAAGTCAAACTTAACCAGGCGGTCTGTGTTGTTGACAAAGACAATGCGATGAGCAGCCTTCTTGAGGAAAGCATGAAAAACACAACCCGTTCCATTGACAGTGATGCTACCATTGGGAAAGGCAACAATGCCTATCTGCTCGCAACACTCAAGAATTATGTCATGAACGCAAACGATCGTGGATTCGACACGGTCTATACGGCCAAAAGAAATGTAGAACAGGCTGTTGTTGACATTCAGCGTTCAGCCCTGTTGGACGAAAATCCGGTTGTGGAAACGTTGGTTGGCAATCTGTCCACTTATGAAGATGCGCTGGCAAGCAACCTGAAAGTCGTACGTGCACCTGTCAGCGGCCTCGTGTCATATCGTTTCGACGGTATGGAAGATATTACATACGATTCCTTCGGGGTCAGAGACCTGGACAGGAAGCAGCAGTTCAAAGATGGGCTGAGACAGCAGGAAATCAACTCGGGAGACCTTCTGTATAAATTGACGGACAATTATCTGTGGCATATTGCAGCCGAAATTGACAGCAACGGCTATGAATATTTGAAAAGCAAGCAGGATGAAGGAATGGATTATGTAAGGATTCAATTGCTTGACTCAGAAAAACAGCTGGATGTCAAAATTGACAGGGTGTGGATTGAAAACGGCAATTTTTATTGCGTTTTCGTTGTTGACCGGCTAATGAGCGAGTTCCTTCAAGTAAGGTTTGCAGATTTCAAGATCATCTATCAGGAATACAGCGGTATAAAACTGCCGAATACATCCGTCGTAGACAGGAAATTCATCGAGATACCTGAAGAAGGCCTTGTTATCAGCGGAAAAAACGCCGGCATAGCAAGACTGGTACAAAGTGCGGATGCAGTTGGAAACATGACGCAGGTTTTCATAAGGATTCCCTATTATTATGTAGAGGACGGCATGGCGTATATACCTGTTACGGATGAAGTTGTTCCCGGGCTTGAAATATGCTATTTACAAGAGGGAGAGTCGGAACTGACAAAGCTTGTCCTGGGAAGCCCCACGACTTTAGAGGGGGTTTATGAGATTAACAAAGGGTATGCAGCTTTCAAGATTGTTGAAACAGTGTACATGCAGGATGATTACAGAATTGTCAAGGATGACACACCCTATGGCGTTAGGGCTTTTGATAGAATCGCCACTGTGGGTGCGTCGGTAAATGAAGCTCAGATTTTACAATAGACAGGGATGATGAAATGATACAGGAAAATTTAAAGGGTATACGCAGCAGAATTGATGCAGCTGCAGTTAGGGCTGGAAGACAACCTGAAGATGTGACACTGGTGGCGGTTTCGAAAACAAAGCCTATCGAAGTCCTGAAAGAAGCGTACGACGCAGGGATTCGACTTTTTGGCGAGAACAAGGTTCAGGAAATACGGGAGAAATTCGAATCGTTCGGGGACGACACCCAGTTCCACATGATCGGTCACTTGCAGACCAACAAGGTAAAGTACATCGTTGACAAGGTCACGTGCATTCACAGTGTGGACTCTTTGAAACTGGCAATGAAGATACAGTCAGAGGCTGAGAAAAAATCCGTAGATGAAGTCGGTGTGCTGATTGAAGTGAATATGGCAGGCGAAGAGAGTAAATTCGGTGTGCTGCCGCGAGACCTAGAAACTTTGTTAAAGGAAATGTCCGTTCTAGACAGAGTGAAAGTGAGGGGCCTGATGACAGTCGCACCCTACGTAGAAAATCCGGAACTGAACAGGCCTGTCTTCAAGGCTTTGAGGGAACTTTCTGTTGACATGGCTAATAAAAAGCTCGATAATATTACTATGACTGAACTTTCGATGGGCATGACCGGCGATTTCGAGGTCGCTATTGAAGAAGGGGCCACGATGGTCCGGATCGGAACTGCCTTATTCGGAGAAAGAGACTATTCCAAGGAGTGAAAAATATGGCAAAATTCATGGATAAAATGATGGATATGATGAAACTCAATGACTATGAGGATGAAGAAGAAATCGATATCCATCTTGAAGAAAACCCTCCAGCAGAGGAAAGTCAGAGAAGCAGCAAGACTTTCAAAAGCTTTGCTGGCGGCAGGCAGCAAGGCAACCATTCAGCGAATGTAGTGAATTTCCAGACCAGCGTCAAGATGGAAGTTGTTGTCATTCAGCCTGAAAGTTATGATGAAGCGCAGGACATCTGTGACCATATCAAGAGCCAGAGGCCGGTCATCATCAATCTTGAAAACCTGGAAAGATCCATAGCTCAGAGAATTATGGATTTTGTAAGCGGATCGATTTATACTTTGAACGGCAACGTGCAAAGGGTCACCAACAACATATTCATCATCGCTCCTGAGAATATCGATGTTGCCGGCGACTTTAGGGAAGAACTCAAGACGAACGGCATTATTCTTCCGTGGAATAACGACTAAGGTGCCGTGATGTTGATATTAAAGACGCTGCTGTATTTCATTTACGTACTGGAGGCCCTTGTTTTTGCGAGGGTAATCCTGTCATGGCTTCCTGCAATGAATAAAGGGCGTTCTCTTGTCCAATTTATAGTGACTGTAACAGAAACGCTGCTGCAGCCGATCCGGAGCATCATCAAAAAATCAGTGCTGGGCGGATCGGGCAATGGTCTGAGACTCGACTACGCACCTTTGGTAGCGTTCCTGATACTGGATGCGCTCTCAAATCATATCCGTCAGTTGATGGTAGGCCTATAATGCATAACCGGGATGACGGTTTGCTGATCAGGAAATGTGAAGACAAGGCAAGAGCTGCAGACAAGTACGGTTATTTCACACATACCGGATTCCTTGATCTGCATGAACAATCATTGGTCCAGGAAAGACTCGCCCTGCCTCAAGGCATAACAGCAATGCTGCAGGGAGGTTATCCGGAATCAGAACGTCAGATGGCGATTTTCGTCCCTGACGTTTTTTCAGAATCGGATCTATATGCCATGCTTCCGATAAAAGCCATACGTATCGATGAGACCGGCAGAGATGGCAAAGCACCCTCGCACCGGGATTATCTTGGTGCCTTGGTTGGCCTGGGGCTTTCAAGGGAAAAGCTGGGCGATATCTTAGTAGATAATAAAGGCGCATGGGTATTTTGTGTGCTTGACATTGCAGTTTTTATAGCTGAAAACCTTGTGCAGGTTGGCAGGAGCAAGGTTTCGGCCTATATTGCTGAATGCCTGGATGTCGAAGTGACTCGTAAGTTTGAGGCGATTACGGCTACCGTCGCATCCAACAGGCTTGACAATATTGTCAAAGCTGCAGCCCATATGGGAAGAAAACAGGCGTCCGACGCAATAAAAGGCGGCAGAGTGTTCATTAACGGACGGGAATGCCTTAAGGTGGACTGTGCGGTAGAGGAAGGGAAAGTACTGTCTGTTAGAGGCGTAGGTAAATTCATATTGGCCGAAGCGTCCCAAACCACAAAAAAAGGGCGTATTGCCATTAAATTTCACAAGTACATTTGATAGGAGGCTGCTATGCTGACACCGTTGGATTTGGAATCAAAATCGTTTTCCAAAGGCTTTGGCTACAATGCACATGAAGTTAAGATGTTCATGCGTGAAGTCATAGCCAATTACGAGAGACTATATAAGGATAATATTGAATTAAAGGACAAGATTTCCCTTTTGAATGACGGGATTCAGTACTATAAAACCATGGAGGAGACGTTGCAGAATGCCCTTATTCTTGCGGAAAAAACAGGAGAGGAAACACGCTCTGCAGCAAGGAAAAAAGCTGAGCAGATTGTCAAGGAAGCCGAGCTGAATGCAAAAGAAATCATACAGAATGCTCATCGGGAAGTGGACGACGTCTACCAGCAAAAAGAAAACCTGCTCAGGCAGTTTGAAGCGTCCAAACTTCAGATCACACAATTCCTGAAAAACCAGCTGACTTGGATTGAACAGACAGGACCGATAGAGAAGAAAGAGGATCAATAATATGCAAGTTCTTGAAGTGAAGACACCCCAACAAACATATCCGATTCTTTTTGAATCATCCTTTGACAAGCTTGCGGCAAGTATCATGCAAACGGGCAATCAGTACAGCCGCATCGGAATCATTACCGATGACAATGTCGGTGCTGTTTACCTGGAAGAAATCGGTGCGGCGCTTTCGCCGCTGAAGAAGAACATTCATTTCTATTCATTCACACCGGGCGAGAAAAGTAAAAATTTCGAAACGCTGAACGGCATCTATGATTTTCTGATTGAATCCAAATTCGACAGAAAGTCACTTTTGATTGCACTTGGCGGCGGTGTCGTCGGCGATATGACCGGCTTTGCGGCTGCAACTTACATGCGTGGGGTTGATTTTGTCCAGGTCCCGACGACGGTTCTGGCACAGGTCGACTCCAGCATAGGCGGAAAGACAGGAATGGATTACAAAGGTTATAAGAACATCATAGGCGCTTTCTATCAGCCGCAACTGGTGTATATCAATACGGCCACACTCAAAACGCTGCCTGAAAGGGAATTCAATGCAGGAATGGCTGAGGTGGTGAAACACGGCTTGATACGCAGCGCTGACTACCTGACATTCCTTGAGAACAATGTGGATGCTATAAAGTCCCTGGACCACAAAGCCATTACAAAAATGATCATGCAATCATGTGATATTAAAGCGGCCGTTGTTTCAGCAGATGAAAAAGAGGCCGGCCTGAGGGCCATCCTGAATTTCGGCCATACCATCGGCCATGCTGTTGAAAGGCTGAAAGAACTGACGCTGATTCACGGGGAGTGTGTTGCCATTGGAATGGTTGCAGCACTTGATATGTCGGTGGCAAAAGGCACTCTAAGCGGCGATGAGGCCGAAAGAGGCAAGCGTGCCATAGCGCTGTATGGCCTGCCCATGTCAGTTGCTGATTTGAAAAATGATGAGATATTCAACGAGCTCTTCCATGACAAAAAAACACAGCACAACAAACTCAACTTCGTACTGCTTGACGGTATCGGAAGCTGTTACATCAGCAAAGATGTGGAAAGAAGCATCATTGATATCGGCATTGAAGGAATCAATGAAAATGGAGTCGGGCAATGATCGTGGTGATACAGCTTGTTGCTGTGGCACTTCTGATTGCATTCGATCAGATGACAAAGCAGCTTGCTGTCGCCAATCTGCAGGGAAAGGAACCCATAGTCCTGATCAACAAGGTTTTCGAATTGACCTATGTGGAGAACAGGGGCGCTGCTTTCGGGATATTCCAGAACAAAGTGATCTATCTGGCGATTTTCACTGGTCTGATTGTTTTGGCCATTGCCTATTTTGCATGGAAACTCCCAGTGAAAAAGCACTATTTGCCACTTAGAATCTGTCTGATCTTTTTGATGGCTGGTGCAGTTGGCAACCTTATCGACAGAATCCGGCTGAACTATGTCGTGGATTTCTTCTATTTCTCGCTGATCGATTTCCCGGTCTTCAATGTGGCGGACATCTACGTAGTATGCTCATCCATTCTGTTTGCGTTCCTAATGATTTTCCATTACAAGGATGAGGATATGGCTGCTATTGGAAAAGGCAAG
>CAXXGE010000018.1:0-15260 GCA_963677915.2 Vallitaleaceae bacterium
CTGAAGCGATACGTCATGGCAAGGGGTTCGTGCGCAAGGCAATATCGACAGGTTACGACATAGGCAATGGAAAAGGACCTGTCAATGTGACTGCGGGAGGGATGCTACATGCTGATCCTGTCGGTTGTCACAGGAAGGCAGCGTGATGGATACAGAACAAGAATGGGAAGCAGGTGAGAAGATGAAGAAATATCTATGGCATAACACCAGAAGAAGAAGCTTTTGGAACTTTGATGGAAAAAACGGAACGCCTGCTAGGTGAGGGATTGAATATATTGCAGTACAGGGCAAAGCACAAAGGGCTGGCGGTTATGGTGAAAGAAATTGAAGGTCTTAAGAAGCTATGCGACCTTTACAATGTCCCTTTGATTGTCAATGACCATGTGGATCTGGCTCTGAAATTAGGGTGTGATGGTGTCCACGTAGGTCGGGAGGACTGCGGCATTGAAGATTTCGCAAACAGAACAGAGGATGGCTTCATTATTGGAGCCACAGCGAAAACGGTGGAGGAAGCCCTTAATGCTGAGATGAATGGTGCGACCTATCTCGGATTGGGAGCGATGTTCCCTTCCACTACCAAGCCCGATGCAATTCCCATGACGATTGCTATGTTGGAACGGATAAAATGGTTCTCGACTATTCCGGTGTACGCTATTGGAGGACTGACCCACGGGAATATAAGCAGGGAGCTTATCTTGGCTGTGGATGGCGTGGTGTTGTCATCCGAACTCTATGAAAATACAGATAATTTGAAAAAACTGCAGAAAAAAAATCAATCAAACTTTGAGAGGAATTTAAAAATGAGAGAATACAGCACACAAATGGAAGCTGCAAGAAAAGGCATAGTGACAGATAAGAATTAAGCAGGCGGCGCGGGATGAACGTGTCTCTGTCGACTATATGATGGAGCAGATTGCGAAGGGGCAGATTGTCATCCCAGCAAATAAAAACCATAGGAATCAGAAAGCGATAGCAATCGGTAAAGGGCTGAAGACCAAAATCAATGTCAACCTGGGTATATCCAAAGACTGCTGCGATTTCGAAATGGAGCTTGAGAAGGCGAAGACCGCCGTTGAGATGGACACCCATGCGATTATGGATCTCAGCAACTACGGGGATACGAAGGGCTTTAGAAGGCAGCTGCTGGATGTATCGCCTGTCATGATCGGGACGGTGCCGGTCTATGACGCCATTGGGTTCTATGAAAAAGAGCTGAAGGACATCAAGGCAGAGGAGTTTCTGGATGTGGTCAGGACCCATGGTGAAGACGGTGTAGACTTCATCACGATCCATGCCGGTATCAACAGGGAATGTGCAGGCCGTTTCATAAGGAACAAACGTCTGACCAATATCGTATCAAGGGGAGGGTCGCTCCTGTTTGCGTGGATGCAGCTGACTGGCAATGAGAATCCTTTCTATGAGTACTTTAACGATCTGCTTGAAATATGCCGCGAGTATGACATGACACTAAGCCTTGGCGATGCCTTGAGACCTGGCTCCATAAAGGATGCTTCGGATGCTGGGCAGATTCAGGAACTGATTACCCTGGGTGAACTGACAAAGCGGGCGTGGGAGAAAGATGTTCAGGTCATGATAGAAGGGCCAGGCCATATGTCGCTGGATGAGATAGAAGCGAACGTCATCATGGAGAAAAAACTATGTCATGGAGCACCTTTCTATGTACTGGGGCCTTTGGTGACGGATGTGGCACCGGGATACGACCATATTACAGGTGCAATCGGTGGCGCGCTCGCTGCTGCGAAAGGTGCCGACTTCCTGTGCTATCTGACACCTGCGGAGCATTTGAGGCTTCCTGATCTGGAGGATATGAAGGAAGGTATCATCGCATCGAAAATCGCAGCCCATGCCGGGGATATTGCCAAAGGTGTTGAAGGGGCAAGGGACTGGGACGATGCGATGAGCATGGCACGGGTCAACCTGGACTGGGAAGGGATGTTCAAGCTTGCCATTGACGAAAAGAAGGCGAGGGCCTATAGGGAGGGTGCGGAGCTTGAAGACAACAGTACCATGCTCAATGTGCGGCAAGATGTGCGCTGTCAGGACGGTCAACAAGACGCTGAAAGGCGAAGATGTCAATATACTGAAGTAATTGAAGATATAATAATTGGAAGGCATCCGTAATGGGGTGCCTTCCTTAGTGTAATCCTTTATTCAGTCTCGCCGCAGTTCGAATGCCATCTTGGGTTCGTTGCATGTGGGGCACCTGAAGCTGTCGGCGAAGGTCTTCAAACTTGGTGCCGGGGGGGATGTCCTGCCTTGATTCACCACGGCCTTCTCTATATACATAACCGCAGCGGGTGCATTTATATTCTTTGTACTTTGACATGTTTTCCTCCTTGAATTGCATTTTTGTATAGCATTTCCTGTTTAATAGTACTACTATGTACTAAAAAAATACAATATTCAATATGTTTAAGGATAAATTATCGCTAGAAGCTTAATTGTGCATTTTTACCATAAAAAATAAAGCGTCGTCATTAGTGACAAAACAATTACGAGAAATATCGCCGTTCACAAACAATATGCACAATCTAATTGTCAGAAAATTCAGAATATTATGGCATAACGTAGAAAGGTCAGTATTCATATTGACTTTATACCGCAGGCAATCTATAATTACGGAGATTTTACAAACACAAAAAAGGAGAGTACCGATATGCTGAACAAAATCTATGCGACGGGTTACGTTACCCTTTCGGTAATTATATCCATCGCGGCGATCATGCTAGGTATTTCCGCATTGGCCATAAGCAACACAAATGAATACGGAAGCTGCAGCAGCGGCAACCGTTTCGATGGAACAGGTTGAAGAAACGGCTGATACGGATAGGGAAGATTCAAAAGATAAAGCCTATTATGATGGACTCGTAAAACTGCAAAGATCACATGATGAAACTGAAAGAACAATGAGGACTTCTGTCGAGAACGTTGAAGAAGAGACAGCGGTTATCCTTTCCGAAAAAGATTATGATGCTCTGATTCGGATTGTTGAAGCTGAAGCGACTGGGGAAGATGTCAAAGGCAAGATTATTGATTGTCAACGTTATATTCAACCGTGTTGCCAGTGATGGCTTCCCGGATGAAATCTATGATGTCATACATCAGAAAATCAATGGCAAGGCACAGTTCTCGCCAATAAGCGACGGCAGGTACTATAGCGTGCCAATAACCGATTCAACATATGAAGCGGTTGAGAGGGCCCTTAAAGGTGAGGATTATGCCAAAGGTGCACTGTTCTTCATGCAAAGGTCCCTCTCATCATCATAATAATATCACCTGGTTTGATTCAAGCCTGAGGAAGGTGGCCGAGCATGGTTGCCACGAATTCTTCGATTATTAAAATGATTACATGTGCATAGAAAAGCGGCTGTCTCAGTAATGAGACAGCCACTTTTTTATGCGTTATATTTAAGCAATTATGCTTGGCCGATTGAACCAAAAAGCTCCATTTTTTCTTTGACAGTCGCTGTTGATTGCTTAAAAACCTGGAGCAAGAAGTTTACGTGGATCGAAACCTTTGCCTTGAAGGTCTTTGCCCTCTTCGATGTATTTTCTTGTTGCTGCTGCGAAAGTAAGCTGGCACTCAGTGTTTACGTTGATTTTTGCAACACCCAGAGAGATGGCAGTTTTTACCTGATCAGCAGGGATACCAGTCTTCCGCCGTGAAGTACAAGAGGTACACCGGAAGTAGCGTCCTGGATGTTCTTCAAAGCGTCAAGGCTAAGTCCTTGCCAATTCTCAGGGTACTTACCGTGGATGTTACCGATACCTGCAGCAAGCATATCTACGCCCAAAGAAGCGATGGAAGCGCACTCTTGTGGATCAGCGATTTCGCCTGTACCTACAACGCCGTCTTCTTCACCACCGATGGAACCGACTTCGGCTTCAACGGAGATACCTTTGGAATGAGCGTACTCAATGATCTCAGTTGTCTTGGCGATGTTCTCATCGATTGGGTAGTGGGAACCGTCGAACATGACTGATGAGAAACCAGCTTCGATGCATTTCTTTGCACCTTCAAAGCTGCCGTGATCAAGGTGAACTGCAACAGGTACTGTGATGTTCAGTTCGTTGATCATACCGTTGACCATACCCATGATTGTAGTATAGCCGCCCATGTACTTTCCTGCGCCTTCGGAAACACCCAGGATAACAGGGGAATTGTTCTCTTGTGCAGTCAAAAGAATTGCTTTTGTCCACTCAAGGTTGTTGATGTTGAATTGACCTACAGCATATTTGCCCGCATGTGCTTTTTTAAGCATTTCAGTTGCTGAAACTAACATATTAAATCCTCCTACTTAACAGAATTGTTGCTCCAAGGGCATTATACCGTAAAATGCCTTGTTTGCAAAGAATTCTTTTTGTCTTTTTTGTATGTGGTATGATATAATCTAAAAAAATTACGAAGGACGGACGGAATATGTCTAATATCTTATATAACAGCACAAGAGGCGGCGAATCTGGCGTAGCTGCGGCCGAGGCAATCGTCAAAGGCCTGGCGTCTGACGGAGGGTTGTTTGTACCCGACCAGATCCCAGCCATGCAGCTGCCACTGGCAGAACTGGCCAAGATGACGTACCAGGAAGTGGCTTATGAAGTCATGTCCAGGTTTTATACGGATTTCACCAAAGACGAACTGATGTATTGCATTGAAGGTGCATATGACAGCAAGTTCGACACACCGGCGATTGCACCTGTCGTCAAGGAAGGCGATGCCTACTATCTTGAACTATTCCACGGTTCGACGATTGCCTTCAAGGATATGGCGCTCTCGATTCTTCCATATTTAATGACTACAGCGGCGAAGAAGATCGGTATGTCCCAGGAGATTGTCATACTCACAGCGACTTCCGGAGATACTGGCAAGGCTGCCCTTGCCGGTTTTGCTGATGTCGAAGGGATCAAGATTGTTGTCTTTTATCCTAAAGACGGCGTTAGCCCGATTCAGAAACACCAAATGGTTACTCAAAAAGGTGAAAACACTTATGTTGTCGGTATAGAGGGTAATTTCGACGATGCACAGAATGGTGTGAAGGCCATTTTTGCAGATGAGGCGTTCAAACAGCAGCTGGCCGGATGCAGGATTCGTTTTCTCTTCGGCCAATTCCATTAATATAGGAAGGCTTATTCCGCAGGTGGTCTATTACTACTATGCCTATGCACAGCTTCTGGCTATAGGCGAGATAGAAGAGGGCGAAACCATCAATGCGACAGTACCAACGGGCAACTTCGGGAATATCCTTGCTGCCTACTATGCGAAGGAAATGGGCCTTCCAATCGGCAAGCTGCTTTGTGCGTCCAATGACAACAAGGTCCTTTACGATTTCATGAAGAATGGCGAATATGACAGGAACAGGGATTTCCACCTGACCATTTCACCTTCCATGGATATTCTGATTTCAAGCAACCTGGAAAGATTGATCTATCAGATAGCCGGCAAAGACACTGCTCAGACCAAGGAATTGATGGAATCGCTGGTTCATGCAGGCAATTATTCCATAACGGATGTGATGAAAAAAGGCCTGTCCGACTTCTATGGCAATTATGCTACCGAAAAGGAAACGATGGATACAATCAAAACCGTCTATGATGAAACAGGCTATTTGATCGATCCACATACGGCTGTTGCCAGATGTGTTTACGGAAAATATCTTGAAGAGAGCGGCGACAAGGCCAAAACGGTCATTGCATCGACTGCAAGCCCGTACAAATTCACCCGCAGTACAATGTCTGCAGTGGATGAAAAGTTCGAAGCGATGGAAGATTTCGCTTTAATCAATGAAATGCACGAGATGACTGGCGTTGCGGTACCTGCAGCGATTACAGAGATCCTGGATGCACCTGTAAGGCACAGCGACATCTGCAAGAAAGAAGAAATGGAAAGACGTCATCGCGGCTTTCCTTAAGATTTAGAGCCAAGGAGTGGCCAGGGGGACGGACCTTTTTGGCACGGGTTGTCCGTGTCAGTGGGTCAGACTTTCTGGCATTATTAAAACTGCATACAATAATAAAAGCCCTAAGATGCAGTCTGCGAGGTGTTGTTCACCTCATCTTACTGTTCTTCGGGCTTTTTCGGTTTTTCTATGCTGTTATCGGTGCCAAAAAGGTCCGTCCCCCTGGCACTCCCTGGCACTACCCTCTTTGCGGATGGAACTGGGCCGGGTTGATGTGGACGATGACATCGGCGATGTTGGGGAATCCCATCAGGTCGTTTTTGATAAGGGTCGCTACCTCGTGGCCCTCATAGACGGTCAGATTGGCATCGATGGATACCTTGACCATGAGAAGGAACTCAAGTCCGACAGGTTTTGCCGTGATGGAATCCACGTGGTCTACAGCATCAAGACTTTCCACGTGAGCGGACATTTCAGCGTGGATTGTAGGGTCGACTGTTCTTGTCCATAAGAACTTTGTAGGCATGGGTGAAAATGTCGAAACCGGTATAGGCGATCCAAAGACCGATCAGCATACCACCAATGGCGTCGATGAAGAACAGCTTGTAATAACCGGTGACGATCGATACCAGTGTAAGCGTAGTGACGAAGACGTCATTGCGATGGTCCTGCGCATTGGCGATGGCCAGCAGACTGTTATAGGTCTTGCCTACTTTGTCGGCGTACAGGAAGAGGCCGAGCTTCATTATTATAGTACCCAAAGCGCACAACGACCAGCCATGGAGAGAAAAGGAAAGTCTGGTGCAGGGTCAAGGCATTGAAGCCATTTCTGAAAATAACGTAGGCCACAACGAGAAGGGACATGCTGATGACAAGGGAGAAGACAGATTCAGCCTTGCCGTGGCCATATGGGTGGTCTTCATCGCCTGGCTTTGATGAAAGGCGGCTGCCAATCAGAGTCATCAGCGACGAGAATACATCACCTGCACTGTTGAGTCCGTCGGCAATCATTGTTTGGTTGCCTGTCGAAAAGCCTATGCTTAATTTGCCTGCCGAGCAGAATCATGTTCCCGGCGATTCCTGCCAAAGCTACCCGGCTCACGTATTTATTTCTGTTATTCATAAAAATCAGTCTCCAAAAAAGTAGTATCTTATCATTCTATCACATGGTGCATACTTTTCAAGGTTTAAGCGGTCATGTATAATTAAAAGTCAGAAAGGGTGAGCAAATTGAAAATTGCAATACTGGATGCCAAGTCGCTCGGGGAAGGTATTAGCCTTGAACCCATCGGCAGGCTTGGAGAATGCATCGTCTATCCCCAGACGCTTGAGATGGAGATAGAGGAGCGAATTAAAGATTCTGATATTCTCGTGCTTAACAAGGTGCCGATGAATAAAGAAACATTGAAAAACGCTAAGAAGCTGAAACTGATCTGTATGACCGGCACAGGCACGAACCATATAGATGTTGCCTACTGTAGATCTAGGAATATAGCGGTCACGAATGTCAAGGGCTACTGCACCGACAGTGTCGCTCAGCATACGCTTTCGATGGTCCTGTATCTATTCGGCCATATGGGTTTCTACAGAGAATATACAGCTTCAGGCGCCTATATCGAAGACCATGCCTTCTCACACTACAGCACTAAATTCAGCGAGCTCAAAGGAAAACAATGGGGTATCATCGGCCTTGGGGAGATTGGGAAAGCAGTGGGCCGGCTTGCGAAAGCATTTGAGTGCTCGGTTGTCTATTACTCCACATCAGAAAAGAACGACGATGGGGAGTTTGAAAGAACCACACTGGAAGGCCTTGCTTCACAATCGGACATCATCACCATCCATGCACCTGCCAATGAACGGACGATCGGAATGGTGGACGGCAAGCTGATGGACAGCATGAAAGATGGCGTGGTGCTGGTCAATACAGGCCGTGGTCTTATCATCAACGAAAAGGATCTGGCAGACAGGGTTCTGGCGGGTAAGTTCGGTGGCGTTGGGCTTGATGTCATTGATGGAGAGCCGATGGCAAAGACATCGCCTTTGACCGCCATTATGGACCACCCCAATGTCCTGATCACACCGCATGTGGCATGGGCTGCCATCGAGGCAAGGCAACGGGTCATCGACGAAGTAGCGCTTAACATACAGGCATTTATTGATAAAAAACCAAGAAACATGTTATAGTAGTTGAAAAAACAGGAGATGGTGTTAATGGGAATCAGACTTATTGTCGACAGCTCGGCAGATTTGCCCAAGGAAATCGTGGAACGTTACAGCATTGTCGTCGTGCCGTTAAGTGTGCATTTTGGCGAAGAGACCTAGTCTTGACAAGTTCGAAATTGATTCTCATGAATTCTATGAGAAACTCGTAAGCAGCGATGAGGTGCCGACAACGAGTCAAGTTGCTCCGGAGCAATTCAAGGATGTCTTTGAAACTGCATTAAAAGAAGGCGACGATGTCATCTGCATTACAATCGGTTCCGCCGCCAGCGGGACATGTCAGTCTGCTCATATTGCCAAGGATGAACTGGAAGGCGAAGGGCGAGTCGATATTGTCGATTCCAACGGCCTTTGCATGGGAACGGGCTATTTGGCTGTTGTTGCGGCCATGATGCTGGAAGACCGGCAAGGGGAAAGCGGCAGTGCTGTCTGAACTTACGCGTCTTGCAGAAAAATCGTATCGAACATCTTTTTTGTGTTGATACGCTTGAATATCTTAAAAAAGGCGGGCGTATCAAGGCGAGCCAGGCTTTTGTTGCCGGGTCTGCTTAACATCAAGCCCATTCTGAATGTGGAAGACGCGGTAACCAAGCCAATACACAAGGTTCGTGGAAGAAAAAAAGTCATACCCTATTTCATAAATAAAATGAAACAGGATCTAGATGCCGATGGCTCGCCGTTCATTGCAATAGCCCATGCACAGGATCAAGCCTTTTGCGGACGAATTTGAAGAAAACATCAAGAAGGAACTGGCATGGTCAAAGCCGATAATTGTGACAGAGATTGGCGCTGTAATCGGAACCCATGCAGGCCCTGGCGTTCTGGCGGCATTTTATGTGAAAAAATAACAGACTTCACGGCATTCTTGTGTTATAATTGTCCACAGACTCGAACGAAACGGAGGAAAACGAAGGATGCGGTATTCATTTATCGTACTTGTTCTTCTACTTGCTCTGGCGACAGGATGCAGTCGAGAACAAACAAATACGGAAACAGCCACTATGCAGACAGAAACATCTGCAGATATAAATAATACATCGGATGCATCGATTGAGGTATCCAGCAGCGACATGGACAAGACGGGCGCAGATACAGAGAATGGACTGGATCAGAATCAAGCGGATGCCCCAGACATTGAAATACTTGATAACGATGCAATCGAAGAACTCATGCAGTTGGCCGACAGATTTTTACTTTAACTTTCTACTTCATGCCGGAGAGGCGACAGGTTACAGTGACCAATATGGACAGGGTGTTGTTCGCATTGTCCTATATTGCCCAGTATGAGTATCAGGAACTGAAAAAGGATACAACGAATTTCATGATAGAAATACCAAAAGACCATGTGGACCATGTGGTCTCTAGATTTTTCGGAACAACAGTAGAGTCTTATCAGTTGGTTGAGGCTGAAGGTGAAAGTGAAGACGATCCCGAGGTTGAAAAACCATGGTCCAACATTTTGTTCAACGGTAAGGTCTATACGGTGCCGATGCAAAAAAGCACCTGGGATTCCGAATGCGAACTGGCACTTGAAAGTGCCCAAATTAATGACGAAAGCAATATAAGCATCATATTCAACGTGGTAAAAGACGCTGAATCGGTAAAGCAGTTCGAAGCTGTTTTTTGAACAGCGTGAAGGCGATATGCCAGTGTTGATAAAATATAAAGAGTTGGATGCCGGTGGGGATACGCAGCCGGCAGAAGAACAATAGGAGGTAAACCACAATGGCAACAACCTACAACCATAAGGCTGTAGAAAAAAAGTGGCGCGAAGCATGGGAGAAGAACCCCATCAATGTACCATCGCCCGATAAGAAGAACTACTATTGCCTGGACATGTTCCCATATCCGTCCGGAAGCGGACTGCACGTGGGACACTGGAGAGGCTATGTCTTGAGCGACGTTTGGAGCCGCTACAAGATTTTGCAGGGACATTATGTCATGCACCCGATGGGATGGGATGCATTCGGTCTGCCGGCTGAGAACTATGCCATTCAGATGGGTGTTCACCCTGCGAAGGCAACTGCTGAAAACGTTGAAAATTTCAAACGTCAGCTGAAGGAAATCAGCGCTGTTTATGATTGGGACCTTGAAATCAATACGACAGACCCTGATTACTACAAGTGGACGCAGTGGATTTTCGTCAAAATGTTCAAGGAAGCGCCTTGCCTATGAGAAGGAAATGCCGATCAATTGGTGCCCGAGCTGCAAGACTGGACTTGCCAACGAAGAGGTAGTCAACGGTTCCTGCGACCGTTGCGGCGCTGATGTGACAAAGAAGAACCTGGAGACAGTGGATTGCTTAAGATCACCGCTTATGCTGACAGGCTTTTGGCGGATCTGGATGGTCTTGACTGGCCTGAGAAGGTTAAGAAGATGCAGTCCGACTGGATTGGCAAATCCCATGGCGCTGAAGTGGATTTCGAAGTGGAAGGCCACGACGAAGCGATCAGGGTTTATACAACACGTCCGGATACACTGTACGGTGCGACGTTCATGGTGCTTGCTCCCGAACATGCGCCGCGTCCATGGAGCTGGCGACAGAAGAGCACAAAGCGGCAATCGAAGCTTATGTGCATGCGGCATCGATGAAATCATCGGTCGACAGGCTTCAAGAGAAGGAGAAGACAGGTGAGTTCACTGGTGCCTATGCCATCAATCCGCTTAACGGAGCCAAGGTGCCGATTTTGGATTTCCGATTACGTTCTAGCGGATTACGGAACAGGTGCCATCATGTGCGTACCGGCCCATGACGAGAGAGACTTCGAGTTCGCAACGAAATTCGAATTGCCGATTATCCAGGTTATTGCCAAGGACGGCGTTGCGGGTGAACTGACTGAAGCTTATACTGATGCAGGCGTCATGGTCAATTCCGATAAATTCAACGGTATCGACTCCAATGCTGCCAAGGAAGTTGTTTCAGACTACCTTGAAGAAAAGGGGCTTGGAAAGAAAACAACAAATTATAAACTGCGCGACTGGGTGTTCTCACGTCAACGTTACTGGGGCGAGCCGATTCCGATTGTTCATTGCGACAAATGCGGTGCGGTTGCCGTACCTGAAGAACAATTGCCGGTTGTACTTCCAGACGTTGAATCCTATGAACCGACAGGTACAGGCGAGTCGCCGCTTGCAGCAATCACTGACTGGGTTGAGACAACATGCCCGGAATGTGGTGAGCCAGCCAAAAGAGAAACAAATACAATGCCTCAATGGGCAGGATCTTCCTGGTACTTCCTTCGCTATGCAGATGTGAACAACAGCGAGGAGACTAATTTCCAAGGAAGCGATGAAAAAATGGCTGCCTGTTGACATGTATGTGGGCGGTATTGAGCATGCGGTACTCCATCTACTTTATTCACGTTTCTATACAAAATTCCTGAATGATATCGGTGTCGTTGAGTTCAGCGAGCCATTCACGAAGCTGTTCAACCAAGGCATGATCTGCAAGAACGGCGCCAAGATGAGCAAATCCAAAGGCAATGTCGTCTCTCCGGATGAGCTTGTCGAAAACTACGGCTGTGATTCGCTGAGAATCTACGAGCTGTTCGTAGGACCGCCAGAACTGGATTCCGAGTGGGATGACAGAGGTATCGAAGGCGTCTACAGGTTCATCAACAAGGCATGGAACCTTATCAATGACAATGCCGCTAGAAACGTGGACCGAAACGCTTGAACTAGAGAAGACAAGACACAAGATGATCTACGAAATCACTGAGAGAATGGAAAGTTTCCATATGAACACGGTCGTCAGTGCGTTTATGGAATTTACGAACAAACTGCAGGACTTCTCCAGGAACAAAGGTGGCGTCGACAAAGCTACGCTTGAAACGCTGACAGTTCTCCTTGCTCCTTTTGCACCCCATATGGCTGAAGAGCTGTGGGGCACTTTGGGCAATGAAGGCAGTGTCTTCGCTCAAACATGGCCGGTGTATGATAAAGAGAAGATGAAGGATGACACCATCAATATGGCTGTCCAGGTTAACGGAAAAGTCAAAGGCAAAATCGACATCGGTGCAGATGAAGCCAAGGAGTCGGTGCTCGAGAAGGCGAAAGCCGCTGTGACAAAGCAGATAGAAGGAAAGAATGTCGTCAAGGAAATCTATGTTCCTGGACGCATTATCAACATAGTAGTCAAGTAACGGAGGGAATACTAATGGATTATTTAGCACATTTTGATCAACTCGTAAAAGAACAGCTGGCACGTGTCGCAAAGATGAAGGAGCAGAAAGATTTCCTTGATTATGCATCTCTTGACACAATCATTATCGGCGTCGTCGGCGGAGACGGTATCGGACCGGCTATCACTGCACAGGCACAGCACGTTCTGGAAAAACTTCTGGCTGATGATGTGGCTGCAGGAAAAGTCGAATTCCGTGTCATCGATGGACTGACAATCGAGCGCAGGGCTGAAGTCGGCAAAGCCATCCCTGATGATGTACTGGAAGAACTTAAGAAATGCCACGTCATTCTTAAAGGGCCAACAACAACACCTAGAGCAGGCGATCCATGGCCGAATATCGAAAGTGCCAATGTGGGCAATGAGAAAAGAACTGGATCTTTTTGCAAACGTAAGACCTGTCAAAGTGCCTGAAAAGGGAATCGACTGGACGTTCTTCCGTGAGAATACGGAAGGTGCTTACGTGCTTGGAAGCAGAGGTATCCACATCGATGAAGATGTAGCGTTCGACTTCAAGGTCATCACTACACAAGGTGTCGAGCGTATTGCGCGTGCTGCCTTCGACTTTGCTCGAAAGAACGGCAAGAAGAAAGTCACTGTTGTTACAAAAGCCAATGTCGTCAAAACGACTGACGGTAAATTCCTGGATATCTGCAAGAAAATAGCAGAAGAGTATCCTGAAATCGAGATGGACGATTGGTACATCGACATCATGACTGCGAAACTGGTAGACGAGAAGCGTCGTACACAGTTCCAGGTCATGGTGCTTCCTAACCTCTACGGTGATATCCTGACTGATGAAGCTGCCGAGTTCCAAGGTGGTGTCGGTACAGCCGGATCAGCCAATCTCGGAAAGCGTTACTCCATGTTCGAGGCGATTCACGGTTCAGCGCCAAGAATGGTTCAAGAAGGAAGGGATATCTATGCTGATCCTTCAAGCATCATCCGCGCAGGCGCAATGCTGCTGGCACATATCGGTTACAACGACAAAGCCGATAAACTCTTCAAGGCTCTTGAAATCTGCAGCCAGACAGAGAAGAAGGTTGTCCTTACCGGACGTTCCGACGGTGCTACCAGCGCTGAATACTCAGAGTATATTCTCGAAACCATTTCAAATATGTAGTTAACGGGTGCCAGAGGGACGGACCTTTTTGGCACACCGTCACTCTAAAATCAAGAAAAACCAAAGGCGTATGAGCTTATCATCAAGATTTGCTCATACGCCTTGCTTAGTGTTGGATCTGAGTGCCAAAAAGGTCCGTCCCTCTGGCACTTATTCAAGCGCTTCCTGGGCTTCTGTCCAAAGTGCATAGGCATCTTCGAGCGCCGCCTGGAGCTTCCCCTTTTTATCTGTCAGCGCCATAGTTTTTTCATGGTCGGTATAGACTTCTTCCAGGGACAACTTTTCATCTATGTTCTCGATTTCTTCTTCAAGTTCCAGTATGGAATCTTCGGCCTGGGCGAGTTGCCGTTCCATCTTCTGTTTCCTGGCTTTGTTTTCTTTTTCCTTAAGCCAGTCCTTTTTGTTTGCAGTAGACGCACCGTTTGCGCTGTCGCTGCGGGATTGGAGGCTAATGCCGGATGGGGCGGCATTCCTATCGGCTTTCTTTTCCATGAAGTCATCGTAGTTGCCGTAGTATGAAACTGCGGCACCGTTTTCAAGTTCAACAATCCTGGTTGCCACCTGGTTCACAAAGTAGCGGTCATGGGATACAAATAGAATCGTACCGGCATAATGTCTCAGAGCGCTTTCCAGAATCGACTTGGATATGATGTCCAGGTGGTTTGTGGGTTCGTCCAGAATAAGGAAATTCGATTCTGAAAGGATCAGCTTGGCCAAAGTCAGACGGCCTCTTTCACCGCCGCTCAATGTGTCGATGGTTTTGTAGACATCGTCGCCTGTGAACAGAAAGGCTGCCAGAGAATTTCTGATTTCGGTCTGTGTCAGGGCAGGATAGGTATCGCTAATCTCGTCAAAAAGCGTCTTATGGCTTTCCAGCATCCCATGCTCCTGGTCGTAGTAGCCAACCTGAACTTTAGAACCGAAACGAATATCGCCGTTATCAGCAGTCATGTTGCCCGTCAGAATCTTGAGGAGCGTGGATTTTCCGGTGCCGTTTTCTCCGAGCAGGCCGATTCTTTCGCCTTTTTTTATATCCATCTCAAGTGCGTTGAACAGCTTGAGAGTGCCGAAGGATTTTTCAAGTCCATCGACTGCAAGCACATCCTGACCACTTTCCACATGGGGAGTCAGCTGGAAATGCATTGTGTCATGAAGGGTGAGAGGCTTGTCCATGCGGTCGATTTTGTTCAAAGCCTTCTCCCGGCTCTCGGCCCGCTTGATGGATTTCTCCCTGTTGAAGGAACGCAGTTTGCGGATGACCTCTTCCTGGTGCTTGATGTCCTTCTGCTGGTTGGCGTAATGCTTCTCTTCGATTTCTCTTCGAAGCTGTTTGTGTTCGGTATAAAAACTGTAATTGCCGTAGTAGTCCGTTGTTCTTCCGTGTTCGATCTCGACGATCCTGTTGGCTACCTTGTCTATGAAATAACGGTCATGGGAAATGATCATAAGCGCGCTTCTGTAGTTGGACAGATAGGATTCCAGCCAGAGAATGGCCTTCATGTCCAAGTGGTTCGTCGGCTCGTCCAGAAGAAGGAGATCCGGTTGCTGAAGCAGCAGCTGGCCCAAGGCAAGGCGTGTTTTTTGCCCGCCGGAGAGGACATCTGCAGGACGGGTGAACTCATCCTCTGAAAATCCAAGTCCGATCAGAATGCCTTTGCATCTGCTGCGAAGGCTGTACCCGTCTTTCTGTTCATAAGCATGGCGCAAAGAGGCATAGCTGTGATTGAGGGCGATAAGGTCTTCCTCGGATACCCCTGCGTCATGGATACGGGACTCGAGTTCGTGCATGCGTTCTTCCATCGATAGAATTTCAGGAGCTGAA
>CAXXGE010000019.1:0-29946 GCA_963677915.2 Vallitaleaceae bacterium
AAGCTGTAGCTGAGGGCATTGTGAGTGCCCAGTTTGCCCAGCGGAATACATTATGGGGAGAAATCGCCATGAACAACCTGTATAATGCCATCAGCGGCTACAATTATTCGGATTATGAGGATACGGGCATGTATGAAATCGATAAAAACAACGTGGCCATCTTCATGGAGAAACACTGATGAGTGTAATACGGTCCTTCGATCCTGTCGTAGGGAAAGAGCCGACTACTTTAATACTGGGTTCCATGCCGAGCGTCAAATCGCTTGAACAGGGACAATACTACGCCCATCAACGAAACATGTTCTGGAAAATGCTTTTCGACCTGATGGGCGAAGCTTATTCTGCAGACTATTCGGTGAAGAAGGAGCTGTTGAAGTCCCATGGCATTGCCCTGTGGGACGTCCTGCAGGCCTGTGAAAGGCATGGGAGTCTTGACAGCGCAATCAAGAACGAAAAGGCGAATGATTTCGAAAGCTTTTTTGCGCAGTATCCAAGCATCAGGAAAATCATATTCAACGGCGGGAAGGCCTATGACAGTTTCAGGAAGCATGTGGGCTTTGACGAAGAACGGTTCGACTACATTAAAGTCCCGTCTACAAGTCCTGCCCATGCCGTTTCCTATGAAAAAAAGCGTGAGGTTTGGGAAAAGGCGATTTTGTTTTGACGTGCGGGATGTTTTTCTATATTATACTATTTATGAACAGGAAAGGAGTATGTGATGATGAATAGACGCTCGTCGAATTTTGGCTTTAGAAGACAACGAAGCAGACGGCCGTTGATTATGATGGTTGTATTTATCGTGTTGGCGCTGATAGCTGCCAGCGTTTCATATATATATTGGCAGAAAAACAAAGAACTGATGGAGCAATACGAGGAGGAAAAGATTGAAGAGGAAGTCGACCTTCTTGGAAATTTTATAGTGGAGCTGGAACAGACGGTGTCAAGCGGTATTGAGGAGGGAGATTTCATTCCGTATGGCGGCGGTCTGTATGACTTGATGGAAGACAAATGGCTGTCGGTATCGGATGTGCTGCCTGGTTCGGAGGATTTTGAAGATCCTGTGCTGTTCTATACGGACCGATGCCTTTTCGGCTATACGAAAGACGGCAGTTTCAATGTAACAGACGGATCCAGGAATACGTCGACTTTTAGCACAAAGGAAGAGGCTGAAAAGGAATACTACAGCACTTACGGTCAGGAATTTGAGAGTGGAGATCTGCTTGTCAGAGGGGATGAAGACCGAAGACTCATAGCGGAAACCATCAGAACCGAAGAAAAGGCCAAGGTGCTTGTGTATATCAGGTATTTGGTCTCAAACGGTACGGATGCTTTCCTGATTTCATCGCCTGGAGAGGATACCCAGACTGTTGACCAGTATTATTTCAGGAAAAATGACGGCGAATGGAAGATTCTTGGAAAAGCGGTTGCGGACCAGGGATATGATTATTTGAATACGATAGACGTGTCCGATTTTTCGCTGTCACTGCTGCCGGATTACAGAGTCAAGGATCATGCCATCTACAAGCATTCGGATGCAGAACTCTACACGCTGATGGAAACATTGAGAAGTGAAGGCGCTGCAGAGACACAGGATGCCATGAACTATGTGAGTCATGTGGATAATTATGTTTTTGTGTTGGTCAGCAGCGGCAACAGAGTGCTTGTCAAAACAACTGACGGAGAAGGCCTTGAGGTGGAAAGTATCGAGGTCCTGGATTCTGAACTCGGCTATGCTAGCTATCACAGTTTGATTGACGGGGATTATCAGGATCGCCCGGCACCGTATTTCCTGTTCCTTCAGAACTGATGGAGTGGGATAGCTCGCTAGCTAAAAATAAGGAGGATGTAATATGAGCAAGCAGCAAATTGGCGTTATCGGTCTGGCTGTCATGGGCAAGAACCTTGCGCTTAACATTGAAAGCAAAGGCTTTTCGGTAGCGGTTTACAATAGAAGTGCATCGAAGACAGAGGCGTTGGTCGTCGAGGCTAAAGGGAGAAACCTTGAAGGTTGTTTTTCGCTTGAAGAATTCACAGGTGCCCTTGAAACACCCAGAAGAATCATCATCATGGTCAAAGCGGGCGCTGCAGTCGATGCTACCATCGATTCTTTGAAACCACACCTTGAACCGGGGGATATACTGATTGACGGGGGAAACTCCTTCTTTGAAGATACGGTCAGAAGAAGCAGGCAGCTTGAGGATGAAGGCTTCCGTTTCGTCGGCGCTGGCATTTCAGGCGGTGAGGAAGGGGCTTTGAACGGCCCTGCCATCATGCCTGGCGGTCCAAAGGGTGCCTATGAACTGGTGGAGGATATTCTCACTTCCATTTCGGCCCATGTGGACGGTGTGCCTTGCTGCACTTACATCGGTTCGGATGGCGCAGGCCACTATGTGAAAATGGTTCATAACGGCATCGAATACGGCGATATGCAGCTGATATCGGAAGCCTATTATGTCCTGAAGAAATTGCTTGGGCTTTCGGCTGATGCGTTTCACAGGATTTTCGATGAGTGGAATAAAGGGGAGCTCGACAGCTACCTGATTGAAATAACAAGAGACATCTTTACAAAATACGATGCAGAAACCGGTAAGCCTATGGTGGATGTCATCATGGATACTGCCGGACAAAAGGGTACCGGCAAATGGACAAGCCAAAGTGCGCTGGATCTCGGGGTGCCGACACCGACGGTTACGGAAGCTGTTTTTGCTAGATGTATTTCGGCTATCAAAGACGAGAGGGTTGCTGCATCGAAGATCCTGATGGGGCCTGCACAAAAGTCTTATGAGGGCGACAGGGACGCGCTTATCGAGTCGGTCAGAAAGGCGCTTTACGCCAGCAAGATCTGCTCCTACGCTCAAGGCTTTGCGCTGATGAAGGCGGCGTCGGATGAGTACAGCTGGGATTTGAAATACGGTGAAATCGCCATGATATTCAGGGGCGGCTGTATCATCAGGGCCCAGTTCCTGAACAGAATCAAGGAAGCTTACGATGCAAATCCCGAGTTGCCGAACTTGATGCTGGACGGCTACTTTAAAAATATCCTCGAGACTTACCAGGATGCCTGGCGAGACGTCATCTGCACGGCTGTCAAAAACGGTATCGCGGTGCCGGCTTTCGCCAGCGCGCTGAACTACTTCGACAGCTACAGAAGCGACGTGCTGCCGGCAAACCTCCTTCAGGCGCAGAGGGACTACTTCGGCGCACACACCTTCAACAGGGTGGACAAAGAAGGCGTCTTCCACTATCAGTGGTTCTGATGGCTGTGCCACGGGGTCAGACCTTTTGGCACCGCTCTTAAAACAATACTAAGCCAGTTAAGGGCCAAGTCGATTCGCAGGCAGCGACTCGCCTTGGTCCTTTTGCTCGTATTTGATGCAGTGCCAAAAGGTCTGACCCCGTGGCACGCCGTACAGGTATACGGATTACAACGAAATGATCAAGAACGAGGCGTTGGATGCGGTTGCCATCACAAGTCCGTCCTATTTGCACACGGTCCAGATAGCTGCTGCAATGGAGCAGGGGCTGCATGTCTTTTCAGAGGTTATTCCCAGGATCCGGAATTTGCGATAGAAGGCGCCATTCGTTTTGCAGGCCACAGCAGCGGTCGGTTTATCGATATGGTCGTCCACGCTATTGGTGCCTGCTCCGCGCCGCATGGCTACAACGTAGAGACGGAAATCATGGGAACGAAAGGCACACTCAGAATCGCCAACGTTCCAGTCAAGAACATGGTGGAGATCATAGATACGAGCGGCGTAAGAAAAGAATGCTCGCAGGACTTCATCGAACGCTTCGACCAGGTCTACAAGACAATCCTGTGCAATGGCAGTAACGACCCCGACAGCGATCTGCCCAATTCCAGAAGATGTTGCATTCACTGGCTTTGACAATACACAGATGGCTGTCAGAATCCGGCCGAAACTGACGACGGTCAGACAGCCGATCAAAACCATGGGCGAGGAATGTGCCAACGAATTGATTGACATTATCGAAAATAGGTCTACACGCACCGGGCACCCCTTTATTAGTGCCAGAAAGTCTGACCCTCTGGCACGTTCTGTGGTAAAATATAATTATGGATAAAATAATCGAAGTTAAGGACCTGACAAAACAATATATCATGGGTGAAGTGGTTGTTGACGCGCTCCGGGGGGTCAATCTGGAACTGTATGACGGTGAGCTCGTTGTTGTGCTGGGACCCAGCGGATCGGGAAAGAGTACCATCCTTAATATCATGGGAGGCATCGATACCCCGACTGAAGGTACGGTCGTCTATAAAGGCCAGGAAGTGGGGCATTTCGACGAAAAGGCCTTGACCCAGTACCGCAGGGATGCCATAGGTTTTGTCTTCCAGTTCTACAACCTGATTCCAAACCTGACGGCCAAGGAAAACATCCTGCTGGCATCGGAATTGTCAGACGATCCGATCAGCGCCGATGAGCTGCTTGAGAAGATCGGGCTGGCTGAGAGGGGGAACCATTTCCCATCCCAGATGTCCGGCGGAGAACAGCAGAGGATTGCCATCGCCCGGGCCATATCCAAGAATCCCGACTTGCTTCTTTGTGACGAGCCGACGGGATCGCTTGACGTGACTACCGGCATCGGTGCGTTGCAAGTCCTTAAGGAATTCAATAAAACCTATAAGAAAACAGTGGCCATCATCACACATAACGCTTCGATAGGCAAAATGGCCGACAGGGTGCTCTATGTCAAGGACGGTATCATCGAGAAAGTAGTCGTCAATGAGCATCCGATGGCAGTGGAGGAGGTCGTCTGGTGATACTGCTCAAGAAAGCCGTCGTTTCAATGCTAAGGAATAAAAAAGCATATATCTCATGCATTATCCTGATAGCCCTGGGTGTCGCCATGTACGCTACGATGAACACGGCTCTGCTTGTGCTGGAAGAAGGCAAGAACGAGTATTACGACGAATACAGGCTCGGTGATGCCTTTGCAACCGTATCACAAATCCCGAGGAGCGGCCTGCAGAAGCTGGCTGAGATTGAAGGCATAAAGCAGGTGGACGGAAGGCTAGTCCAGAACCTGCGGGTCATGGTCGAGGACGATCCGGATACGATTTACACCATCCATATGATTACAACGGTCATAGGCGGAAACAGGAACAGACTGAATGAATATAAAATTGTAGAAGGCAAGGATCTGGACCAGCCGATGGACATTCTGGTCGGTGAAGATATGTATCTTGCTTTCGGATTCAAGCCAGGGGACAAAATCAATATCCTCATCAACGGAAAAGGCGTCGACTTCAACGTGAGCGGCAGCATTTTTTCGCCGGAATATGTCTACATCGTCCAGAATGCCAACGAGATGATTTCCGACAATACGAAATACAATATCGGTTATATCAGTGAGGAAACCTTCATGAATATGATGGGCCAGAACGGTGTCTACACGGATCTTTCCTTCGAGTTTGAGGACGGCTACGATTACGACATGCTGAAGGATGAACTGGAAGCGGTTCTGAAACCCAATGACCTCATCGCCCTATATGAAAAAGACGACCTCCTTAGTTACCTTATGTTTGAAGAGGAAATCAAAGGCGGCAGATCCATGTCCACGACGATACCGCTCACATTCGTCTTTATGGCGGCCATCGTCCTGTATCTGATGCTGAAGCGGATCATTGAGCAGGACAGGTGTCAGATCGGTATCCTAAAAGCCATCGGCTATAGCAACGCAGCAGTGCTTGGTCACTATATATTCTACGGATTTGTCACCGGCACCATCGGTGCCATAATCGGTCTGGCCATCAGCGCCATGGTGACCAGCCCTTATATCGATTTCTATCTTGTTTATTACAAGATGCCCATTGCGACAACCATCTCCAACTACCATTTCTTTTATGTGGGTGGCGGCATCGCTGTGGCCAGCGGCGTGTTCGGTGCCTATTTGGGAGCGCACAGCATCATTAAATTGAAGCCGGCTGAAGCCATGAGGCCGAAAGCGCCGCGCCCTATCAGAACAGACATTGCCGATATACTGCCGTTTCTGAAGAAGATCCTGACAGCGCGAGGCATGATGTCAGCCAGGAACCTGCCTAGAAACAAGGTGCGTTCCATATTCGTCGTTGTGGGAATCACGTTTTCATACGCAATGATGGTCTATGCAGGGATGATGGATGACATGATGGACTCCATGTTCTATAACCAGTTCAACCATGTCCTGAAATATGATGCTGAAATGGTTCTGGACGAAAGCGTACCGTACAACCAGGCTGTTGAAGAGGCAATGTCCCTTGACGACGTCATCTATGCCGAGGGTCTCCTGAAGGTGCCGGTGATGATACACAAAGGCTTCAAATCGATCGGTGCCAACGTCATTGGCATGCGCGAGGGCGGCCAGCTGTACAAGGTATACGACGATACCAGAAAAATCAATCTTCAGCTGACGGACGAGGGTATGATCCTGAGCAGCAATATAGCAAAAAGAATCGATGTGGAGCCGGGAGATACGGTGACGCTTGAGAGTCCTCAGTTCAAAGAAGACATCGATGTCATCGTTTTTGAAGTCGTCCAGCAAAGCGTAGGAACCAGCGGCTTCATGGAACTGTCCATGCTGAGCAACCTGATGGATACTGAAGAAAAGGCGAATGCCGTCATTTTCGCCTATGATGACCTGAGCCTGATCAGGGAGCAGATGCTCGACAGCAATCAGGTTGTCAAGATTGAGGACAAGAAGGAAACGCTGAGATTCCTGAATGAGCTGTTTTCATCCTATTACTTCATTTTCTATGTTATCGAGCTGGTGGCCATCCTGATTGGATTCACGATCATATACAATACAGCGGTCATTTCCATGTCGGAACGAAGCAGGGAATATGCTACGCTGCGCGTTATCGGATTGAGGATAAAGGAAGTCAAGGAAATCATGAGTTTCGAATATTGGCTTCTGTGCATTATGGGAATTGCATTCGGTGTGCCGTTTGCCATGCTCATGAATTACGGCATGTCCCAAATGATCGACATTGAAAGCTTTTCCTGGCCTGCCGAGGTGCCACCGATTGCCTTTGTCTATGCAACGGTGGGCTGCATCCTGGCTGTGTACCTATCCAACCTGACATCAATGAAAACAATCAAGCATCTTTCGCTGGTTGAAGTGCTAAAGGAGAGAGAATAAGATGAAAAAGAAGGTTAAACTCATACTCATTATCGCAGCATCAGTTCTTTTACTCGCCTATCTCGCCTACGATTATTTCCAGCCCATGCCGGTAGAAACACAGACTCTCACGGCGCAGGATGGTGCTATCACATTCACCGAAACAGGCGTGGTTGTCAACAAGGGGGAGGTTTCCATCTATCCAATGGCGACGGGGGAAATCAAAGCCATCAAGGTTGAAAAAGGTGACACGGTGAAAGAGGGCCAGGTCCTGGCGGAACTGGACAGCACCCTTGTAGAGTTTCAGCGGGAACAGCTGCTCAAGACAATCGACGCCTATACGGCACAAATGAACAATGTGGAGGTAGAGTATGCGAATACGGTGGATACGATGAAGGCCAACCGCAGCAATCTGTACAGCCAGCTGGATGCATTGGAGGCACAGGCGTCATCCGAGGAACAGGTAACGATCCAGACATCTATTGTTGAGCAGGCCAAGGCTTCATGGGAAAGAAGCATTGAAGACCTGGACAAGTACCAGGTTCTGTACGACGAAGGTATCATATCCGAAAGCGAACTGAACGAGCTGAAAACGCTTGTGACAAATTACGAGAGCGCTTACAATCAGAGCCTGATGCAATTGGATTCGATGGAAAGCGGCAGCGCCGACGGCGACTATCTGGAAGCGATGAAGAATTCGATCTATGCCCAGATCAACGGTATCAACAGAAGTCTGGCTCGTGACAATACAGCTGAAAGCAAGGCGTATTTCAGAGCCATGATAGAGGTCACGAAATCGCAAGTGGACGCTCTTGACAAACAGATAGGCTATTATACGCTCAAGTCACCGATAGCCGGCTTTGTCGACGAAATCAACATAGAGAATACGAACCTGGCTACATCGGCCATTCCGGCATTCGTCATCCAGGGCGATGCACAAAAGGAAGTCGAGGTGCTGGTCAATACAAGGGATATCAGCGATGTAGAAATCGGGGATGAGGTCACCCTGGTTATGGACCGTCGAAGCGGCGACCTTGAAATTATCGGCACAGTGACGCTTGTATCCGACAAGGCGACTGAAAGCATTTCCCCTCTTGGCGTCATCGAACGCAAGGTTGTCGTAAAAGTCGTTCCAAACGACGGTGAGGAACTGGATACAGGCTACAGTGTGGACGTACGGTTCACAGTCTACAGCGCGAGCGACAGAATCATCGTTCCGAACAGCGCCCTCTACAAAGTCGACGGGCAGGATATGGCTCTAGTCATCAAAGGCGGCAAGGCTGTCGAAACTGCAGTCGAGCTGGGCTATGAACTGACCGGCAAGACGATTGTCGAGTCGGGGCTGGCTGAAGGGGATGTACTGATTACGGATCTTGACGCCAAAGGGCTGAAAGCCGGCGGCAGGGTGACAAGCAGCAACGAGTAGAAGTGTGCCAGGGGGACGGACCTTTTTGGCACTGGTATGATTAAATGCATATAAATGCCTTGTACCAGTGCCAAAAAGGTCCGTCCCTCTGGCACTACGTGGTGAAATTTGCTATTGATTTTTGCGATGAAATGATTTAAAATATGACAAGTCAGCACATTGCGGGCCTGTGGCGCAGTTGGGAGCGCGCCTGAATGGCATTCAGGAGGTCGTGGGTTCGAATCCCATCAGGTCCATACTTCAGAGGCACGACCACATTATAGTGGATCGTCAACTCATCACCGACTATGATTTTATCTACGAAAGTATTTAGAATCATGGTCTTTTCTTTTGTTTTCAAATATTAGGCAAGCAGTTATTGAAAAAATAGAAGATGAATATGATTTGACTCTTTTTGATAAAGTGTGGGAAGAGGAAAAGAATCAGGAAAAACTTAGTCATGAGGATCTGAAAAAGGAACTCGGACTATGAGCTACAAGGTTGTATATGCAAAAACGGCCGTTAAGCAATTGAAAAGATGGATAAGAAGATTGTTGCCTTTATACTTTCCTATATTGAGGATAAGCTTGTAGGCTGTAATGATCCCAGGTCATATGGCAAATCGTTTCAAGGAATTTAATGTGCTTCGGATCTTCATTACAGACTTAAATAAATGTAGGCTTAACAGGCGACTGACAGGACTGTGGAATGCCATGCTTCAGGTCCACTATTAAAAGGCTATGATTCCAGCACTGAAGCAGTTGGAACCATGGTCTTTTTGTCGCCAATAAGCCTGTTCTTGTTTTGGAAATGCCAAGATGATATACTTTATTAGAGTGATCTCGGAAACTAATGAATAAAAGGATTTCACGAATGAATATATACACCATGCCTTTATCTGTGACGAATTCTCAAGAAAAAGGCATGAAGAACAAGCCTCCAATAAGCAGGCGGGTTTAAAAAATATATGAGTATTACTTACGCTGCATCTTTCTTGGCAGCTTTTAATCGGGCATCTAGATGGATGTTGATGCCGATTATCATGGTAAAAAATGAGAATCGCTTTTTACCACGTATTTTCATATCGTGTAGATGATAATCATTAAGTACACGATTGTTAAGACGTTCTGAACAGGTACGGGTTTTATAGATTTTCTTATATTCATCAGTCCCTCTTGGAACAGGTGTATACAAACGGACGTCCCAGTCTGGTTTTGTATAGATAACCCTACCGTAGTCTGAAGTTGAGCAATTACTCTGACAGGTGCATTTATCAACTTTGCCGCATTTGAGCGGTCAACGCCATTTGCGGCGATTACGGGCGGGGTTGTAACCCCAGTTGACCATGGGGAAACCTGCATGGCACAAAGGGGTACCATCCTCAGCAATAGTAATCTTATCAGGAATGGTAGACGGTTTTCCTCGATTGGTATTCATATCGATGAAAGGATTAATCTCCCAATCTTTGCATAGGTTATATGTGGGATAATTATCGTTGGCGGAATCTAAGCAAAGGTTAGTAACCGTTAAAGACGGGTGGATTTTACGAAACTCTGAAAGAGCGACAAGACCGGTAATGCTGTCATGGCGTTTGGCATTGGTGAAACGGATATGAAGCGGAAGGTCAAGTTTATATTCGGAGTTGTACGAGCCAAACATATATAGAGTATGGCCGTAAAACCGCGTACCAAGGTGGCTGTCCCAGCCAATGGAAGCATCATAATCGGAATACTTGCGATGGCATTTGCAGTTGTAAATACCCTTGTCTCTGCAATCACAAACTTTATTACCGAGGGAACTGCTGTGACAGTGAACACAAGTGCCATCGCCGGCAAGAGTGAGAATATTTCCTGCAGGAGTTCTTCGAAATAGAAAGGGAAAGTCCTGTCGTCTTTAATAAACGCAGCCACTTTCTTGACAATGTCAGGATGTTTGTTGGGAAGCTTTTTGTTCTTGCCAGGGGCAGACTTAGGTTTTGAGTTTTTGGGGAAAGGGTGCACATTTTTGGTATCAGCAGCATCCAGAGAATATTTGCGTAGCCAAAGACGATTAATCAGGTCGTAATAAGATCCTAAAGGCGGTAGAGAGTCAGGGGAACATCCGATAAGGATGGCCAGAATATCATCATCAGCTAAAGCAGAGGTCCAAGAAGTAAGACTTAGGGAATGCTGGTCAAGCATAAGGATGAAGGAACGAAAGATTTCAGGCTGATGAATGGCTGGACGGCCGGTATTGGAATAATAAGGTGCCAGATGATCAGCCAGAGGGTCGAGATTCAAAGAAGAAAGTTTTTCGAATGAATCAGAGAAAGAATGCCAGCGTTTAAGTTGGGATTCGTTAAAGTTGGAAACTGAATCAGAAACGAAAGAAATGTACTCAGAATGAGAAGTCCAATGTTTTAGCATAGATGAAGCACCTCCGAAAAATGTATTTTTAACAAGGGCTTCGCCACAAATTTTTATACATTTGACAAGGGTTTTATTCAAAAAATATGCAAAAACATTGAGGTGTAACGATAAAAAGGAACAAAACAAAAGAGCGTGAACTCGGGTACTTAGGAGTTTCCGAGACCGCTCTATTTATAGAAGGGGGTGAAGGCATGTTGCTTGAAAATGTGTTAATGAAAAAAAATGAAATAATGCATATTGTTGAGAGTAATAAAGGAACCAATATTAAAGTGTTTGGTTCTACTGTTTCAGGAAAAGCATCGGTAAATAGTGATGTTGATTTCTTGGTCAATTTAAAAGATGATGCCTCGCTGTTCGACCTTATTGAGATGAAAATTGAACTGGAAGAATTGCTTGGCAGTTCTGTCGACGTTATTTCTGAAAATGGCTTGAAAGATAATGAAATCGGACTCGATATAAAAAGGAGCGCAATCTCCATATGAATAGAGATATAGCCTATATTAGACAGATAATAGAAGCAATTGATAAGATAATGGTTTATACCGAAGACGGAAAGGATGTTTTTTTCGAATCGCTCCTTATACAGGATGCCGTAATCCGCAATATGGAGGTGGTTGGAGAAGTCACAAAAAGATGACTTAATCAGCAGACACTAAGTACCTTTGGCAAAGCTCTCTTCTACCTGATTTATCAGGCGAAGCTCAGATTTTTTGCAGACTTATCCCTCGTTTTTCGACTATAGCTTAGTACCTTGTTGTAATTGTATGCAATCACTTTACACGTGAAGAACTGCCTGGATCGTATCAATCCGAATGTCGGAATGGCATCAACCTGATATTTCCTGCGAAGTACGGATGGTATGCCTTCTACAGCGTTTCTCAACCGTGATAGCTTTCGATACGTTTCTGTGGATAACTTCTTTTTATATCTGGCACGCTCAATCATGTTCGACGATACATGTACCACATAGTTTTTTCGTTGTCCCCTGGCGTTGCAATCGGATTTGTTAGGACATTGTTCGCAACAGCTCTTTGCAAAGCTTGTCCGGCACATACCGGTTTTTGGATAATAGGTCACCATAATGGGTGAATGGCCTATTGGACAGGTCAATACCTTTTTATTGTCTTCCGAAATAGCGAACTCTGCAAAAATTGGATTTATTTCTCTTCCCGAAAGGGCAGTGGTGATCAGCTCTGTGTTTTTTGATTCGGCGAGTTCGCGGTTTTCCTTGCCGCTATGTGCCCCATCTGCAATCATAATTTCGGCATCAGCGCCATCTTCGCGTCCTGCAAGATATTCCTTACAAAATGCACTGTCGCTGTGAATGTTGTATTCGTAACCGATGCCTGTAGTCAGACTGTTCCCGTCTTCGCCAACCGTTTCAATATTGTTGCCGACATAGACTTTGTGGTTTTTGCCTGCCTTCCGTCTGTAGGTTGCATCGGAATCGGAAGGGTTTTGCTAACTTGATGATGAAATTTCGTTTTTGGCCTTTGCTACGGTGTTTTCTGATTCATCTCTGGAACTCTGTTCCAAAAGAACACGAACGAGTCGGCTTCATGAAATGCCGTTTTCAAACGTGGGCTTACATCCTCGCCCTTGCAGTAATAGATGACTTGATTGTAATCATCAGCATCAAGATAATGCATCAGCTCAGGTGCCATCAAATCATCTCCGCCTAAACGATGGATTAGCCGGACAGCATTGGCTGTCGTTGTGTAAATGATTTCAAGCCTTGACATACGTTTGCTTCTGGATGCAACCATAAGACTGTCCATGCGTTTGATATTGGAATTCAGATTCATATATCGGGCAAAGACTTCAGATAAGTGCATCATTTCTTCTTCCAGAAGATTGCGGCCGGTCTCCAGCTCGTAGTTATAAAGACGTTCCCGGAAACGGCTGAATGTACGGTCACTTACCGGTTGTTTGCTCAAGTGGGTTGTATGCAGTGCATATTGGTAGCGGACGTCGCAGCAGATGGACTCGACCAGTTCGTCATCGGAGTTTCCGGCATTCTCTTTCAAAATCAATGCTCCGATAATGAAATCCACAGGTGTATTGGGTCTGAGAATTTATTGTCACTGTATAGTACAGCAAAACGCTCTTCATTGATTGCAGGAAATACAATGTCTGAAAAGTCCTTGCACCAGGAAGATGAAATGATTTTCTGAGTACGTGGGGAAAGATTAATGAAACTATCGTCAAATGTAATCTATTGATGTTTGTTTGGTTTAAAAGACATATCAGGCACCTCACCGTTGGTATGTCCATATTATACAGTACATGGTGAGGGAAAAGGAAACTATGGTGTCAAGTTTTGATACCTAAACCATGATTGTAGCAAAAATCTATGAATTCATATGGGAGGGGAAAATGAAAAGAACTAGTAAAATCATGACAGTTGTGTTTTTGGTGGCGGCTATGATATTAGCTTTCGGTGCGTGTTCCAAAGAGGAAAAATCATCCAATGATACAGTTGTATCAGAAAAAAAGAATAGCGTTAGCGAAGTAACTGAAAAAGAAAAAGTACTATTAGTCGGATTCTCTCAAATGGAAAGCAATAGTTCCTGGAGAATTGCAGAAACCAAAAGTATTATGCAGGAAGCGAAAAAAAGGGGAATCGAACTAGTCTATACGGATGCCCAGGGACAAACATCAAAACAAGTCAGTGATGTTGAGGTCCTTATAGCGCAAGGCGTCGACTATATCCTGCTTGCTCCTAGAGAGTATGAGGGATTGGCTCCTGCATTGCAGTCAGCAAAACAGGCAGGTATACCGGTGATTCTGATTGACAGAGAAGCTGCAGGAGAACCGGGTGTCGACTATGTCACTCTAATTGTATCCGATTTCGTTGAAGAAGGTATCCGTGCTGGTGAATGGTTGGCTCAACAAACGAATGGAAAAGCCAATATAGTTGAGTTAACAGGAACGACAGGATCTTCGGTTGCAAGAGATAGGCAAGATGGATTCATGCAGGCACTTGAAGCGTATCCAAATATGAAAGTAATTGCATCACAAACCGGTGATTTTGCAAGGTCAAACGGTGTAAAAGTTATGGAAAACTTCATCCAGGCTAAAGGTAATGAAATAACTGCCGTATACGCACACAATGACGAGATGGCATTAGGTGCTATTCAAGCGCTGAAAGCAGCAGGAATGAAACCGGGCGAAGATGTTATTATTGTTTCCATTGATGGATCAAAAGATGCATTGAAAGCAATCATCGCTGGTGAAATGGGAGCTACGGTTGAATGCAATCCAAGATTTGGACCGAGTGCTTTCGATGTTGTGGAAAAACTTGAAAATGGTGAAGAGGTACCCGTGAAGATTGTCAATCCGGATGAGTTCTTTGACATCGACAACGCTGAAAAATTTCTCGACACGGCGTATTAGAGAGACAGATTGATCCGTGATTCAGATAATACTCAATGGCCGAAAGGTTCTGTTCGTGGCTATATTTTGACTTTCTTTAATAATATGTTTTGTACTCAATCATTCAAAAAGCATTGAATCAGCAAACGCAACACGCTGATTCAATGCTTTTTCTCATTCCGCTAGCTTCATGGTTATCCATCACGCATAAACCATAGGATTTTAGTTGTTTTGAATAGGGAAAGAATAGAATAGTTAAAGATATACAGAAGATGCTTTATTAATATTTCCTTCAAACGGTTCTATAATTGAATTGTCAGTAAGGTTGATAGCCAAAGATATTTATAGCTTAGAAGGTGTTGTTATGAAAACACGCATAGCAGAGTGAAAATCATCGATTTAGTCGGCGACAAAGGAGTTACATAACATATTGATGAAGTATGGAGGAATAGTATGATACCAAAAAGGATAGCAGAGTCGATAGAAAAATGGTTTCAGAAAGATTATAGAGCAACTTTCTATGAACGAATTGAATATCTTTTAGAAAGCAGAGAACTTTTTGAGGATCTTCCCTATGCCATTAGATATGGCAGAACACTGCAGTATATACTTGATAATATTTCTGTATTCATTCAGCCGGAAGAGAAAATAATTGGCTATGTAAAGGAAATCATTCCCTCGGAGGAACAGAAGGAAGTCGCTGAAAAACTCTCGGATGAATGGTGGAATTTGGACCTCGAAACAATCCAGGAAAAAATTCTCTGGTTCTATTCATATGGATGGTTGAAGAGAAGGCCACCGTGGTTCTATTCATTTGGTCACCTTGCATTGCAATGGGATGAAATCATAAACAAAGGACTGCTTTCATTAAGAAGCAAGGCTGTAGAAAAACTGAATGATTTTGAAGTGATAAGAGATCAAAACAAGCATGATTTTATCCAAGGCACGATAATTTGTTATGATGCTCAAATAGAATACATTAAAAGATACGCTCGTGAAGCAGAGTCTTTGGCTGCACTATGCCAAGATGAAAGTAGAAAAAACGAACTTATGCAAATCGGAAAAAGTTGCAGTCATATCAGTGAAAAACCAGCTAGGTCATTTTGGGAAGCGCTGCAGTTGATGTGGTTAATTATCCTTCCGCTGCAGAAAGTGGCAGGGTGCGGAGTTCTAAACTTTAGTAGGATGGATCAGTATCTCTACCCTCTGTATAAAAGGGATGTTGAAAACGGTGTTCTATCTAAGGAAGAAGCACTTGAACTGATCATTGAATTCTATAATAAAAATAATGATATTATGTCACCAACTGACCATATGTCACAAGAATCGGAAACTACACAGTATTCAATCGAAGTCGCATATGACGATCCGAACTACATCACACTTGCAGGTAAAAGAGATGACGGAAGTCCTGGTGTTAATGAGCTCTCCTATCTATTCGTAGAGGCGGCTCATAAACTGAAGTTGCGCAATCCTTATATTGTTGTTAGATACTACAATGGCATAGAAAGTAACTTCTGGAAACAGACATGTGAAGCTGTTAGAGACAATGCTACGGTTGTTATATATAATGACGAAACTATGATACCTGCACTTATTTCCTATGGAGTTGACGAGCTGGATGTGTATGACTATGGATTCTATGGATGCAATGATCCCAATATTCCTGGGAAAGAGGGGGGACTACGGCAAATGTGGTTCAATCTCCTCAGACCGTTGGAACTGGCATTGAATAGTGGGAATTACCCTATGGAACCCGACAGAGAAAAGGTGGGCATTAAAGGGGTACAAGGTTCTCTCGAGGATCGTATGATAGGTTTGATGAGCGGGCCATACTATGGTGTTGAAACATTGAATCCTGACAAAATAAAGAATATTAATGAATTGCTTGAATGCTATCGTTTGCAGCTAAGGCATCTCCTGGAGGGATATCGGGAAGGCTTTGAGAAGGACTTCGGCGTCGAAAAGAGACATAATGCAGGCAGGATGCGTATAGAAGATTGTTTCCTGGAAGGTACTATAGAAAATGCAATTACATGGAATGACGGAGGAACAAAGTATCATAAGTTGTTGATTCAAGGGGGCGGTGTTGCTTCGGTCGTCGATTCGTTAGCAGCCATAGAGGAAGTGGTATTTAAAAACAAAGAATATACACTGTGTGAATTGGTAGAAATATTGAATAGGAATTATGTCGGTCATGAATTTCTTCAAAAAAGACTAGTGAACAAGATGCCAAAATTCGGCAATGATATCAAATGGGTGGATGACTTAGCTCGGATGGTTGTGGATATCTTCTGTGATGAAGTAATGAGAGTGAATTCGACAGATTACCTGTATTCGTTTTTCCCAACTTTATCTACTGATAGAGACTTTACTGGTGAGGGTGCAGGTGTTGGGGCTACTCCTGATGGAAGGATGGCAAAGGCCCCGATCAGTGAGAATCAGTCACCGACGATAGGGAAAGATAAAAACGGATTGACTGCCCTGTTCAATTCGCTGTCAACTGTACCATTTAATAGGGTAACCGGTGGTCCCTTGAACATCAAGCTTCATCCTTCGGCTGTAAAAGGTGATATAGGGCTTGATGCATTTGCTTCCGCTGTTGAAACATATATGAGAAACGGCGGGCTGCAGATACAAGTGAACGTTGTGAGCAAGGAGGAATTGTTGGATGCGCAGCAACATCCTGAAAAATATTCTGATTTATGCGTAAGAGTTACAGGCTACAGTGCCTATTTTGTACAAATGGGGCGAAAGGCACAAGATGAATTAATAGCAAGAAGCGAGCTTAAATAATGATAAAAAGATATAACACAAACAGTATAGGAGGAAAATCATGCCGCATGTAGGAACAACAACTAGAGCGTATGGAGGACCTGGCAAGTATATTCAGGGTCCCGGTGAATTCAAGAAACTGGAGGAATATACTTCTTTATATGGATCAAATGTATTTGTGTTGATTGATCGACGTCTTTTTGATTATATCAGTGATTTGATAGCTAAGGTCTATGAAGGATCCTCTTCAAAAGTGTCCTTTGAAAAATTTACTGGAGAAGTAACATTAGAGGAGATAGACAGAATCATATTGACTGCCGAGGCGATAAGTCCGGATATTGTTGTTGGCATAGGTGGGGGGAAAACACTGGATACAGCCAAGGCTGTAGCTGCAACTATGAATAAACCTGTTATAAGTGCGCCAACTGCAGCGTCGACAGATGCACCTACCAGTGCACTCTCTGTTGTATATACTGCAGAGGGTGAGCAGACGCATTGTATTTTCCACAGAACAAATCCGGATATAGTGCTCGTGGATACTGAAATCATCCTGACGGCACCTGTTCGGTATCTTGTTTCGGGAATGGGTGATGCATTGTCGACATACTTCGAATGCAGGGCAAATGCTGAGTCTGATACTGCAAACTACATAGGCAAAGGCTATAGGAGAACGAAAGCTGCTATGGCAATTGCAGAATTATGTTATGAAACACTGTTGGAGGATGGTCTGGCTGCGAAAATGGCTGCTGAGAGAGGGGTCTCCACCGTCGCGTTTGAAAACGTCGTTGAAGCAAATACACTTCTCAGCGGTGTTGGCTTCGAGAACACAGGATGTGCAGCGGGACATGCTGTAAACGAGGGACTGACTGTCTTGGAAGAAGCGCACCATTTTTACCATGGCGAGAAGGTGGCATTTGGGACCATATGCCAGCTTATGTTGGAAAACAGGCCAAAGGAAGAAATAGATGAAGTTATAGAATTCTGCTTATCAGTAGGCTTGCCGACCACTTTGTGCGATCTGAATATTGAAGCATCAGAGGATAAGATAATGGCAGTGGCAAGAAGAGCTGCGATGGAAGATGGTATCGCCCATGCAGAACCTTTCGTAGTTACACCTGGTATCATTTATAATACAATTCTTGCGACTGATGCATACGTCGAAGAATTCAAAAGAAGAAACGGCTATGCATAATAGTTAAAGATTACAGTAGAAAAGTTCATTCGGTTTCAACAGACAATGTTGTAATGTAAGAATGTAGCAAATAACTATGAATTCATATTGGAGGGCAAAATGAAAAAAACAATGAAAATGATGACACTTGTGCTTCTTGTGGCTGCTTTGACGCTGGTTTTCGGTGCATGTTCCAAAGACGAAGCATCATCCAACAACAACCTTGAAGATGAAAAAACAGATACCGTAAGTGAAGTGACTGAGGGAAAAAAAGTTTTGAAAGTAGGCTTTTCTCAAATGGAAAACAATAATCCTTGGAGAATTGCAGAAACCAACAGTATCAAGCAGGAAGCAGAAAAAAGAGGCGTCGAGCTGGTCTATACGGATGCCCAGGGACAAACATCCAAGCAAGTCAGTGATGTCGAGGATATCATCGCACAAGGCGTCGATTATATTCTTCTTGCTCCTAGGGAGTATGAGGGCTTGGCTCCGGCACTGCAGTCAGCAAAACAAGCAGGTATACCTGTAATTCTGATTGACAGAGAAGCTGCAGGAGAACCGGGTGTCGACTATGTCACTCTGATTGCATCCAATTTCATCGAAGAAGGAAACAGAGCAGGCGAATGGTTGGCCCAGCAAACGGATGGAAAAGCCAATATCGTAGAGCTGACAGGTACGACAGGTTCTTCGGTTGCAAAAGATAGGCAAGATGGATTCATGCAGGTGCTTGAAAATTATCCTGACATGAAAGTGATTGCATCACAAACTGGTGATTTTGCAAGGTCAAATGGTCAAAAAGTTATGGAAAACATCATTCAGGCAAAAGGTGATGAGATCACAGCTGTATATGCGCATAATGATGAGATGGCAATAGGTGCTATCCAAGCGCTGAAAGCAGCAGGAATGAAACCAGGCGAAGATGTAATTGTTGTTTCCATCGATGGATCCAAAGATGCATTGAAAGCAATCATCGCTGGCGAAATGGGAGCGACGGTTGAATGTAATCCGAGATTTGGTCCAAGTGCTTTTGACGTAGTGGAAAAGCTTGAAAATGGTGAAGAGGTACCCGTGAAGATTGTCAATCCGGATGAGTTCTTTGATATCGACAACGCTGAAAAATTTCTCGATACGGCGTACTAGAAATATTAATTTATGATGATGTAGTGAGAGAGGGAAATGTTAGGCCTCTCTCATTACATATAGGGATATAGGAGGTTTCTTTATGCAAGGCGCAAAGTTGCTTGAGATGAAAAATATTGTTAAAACTTTTCCGGGAGTCAAAGCTCTTAAAGGAGTGGATTTCACTGTATATCCTGGTGAAGTTCATGCATTGATGGGGGAAAACGGTGCTGGGAAGTCAACACTCATAAAGGTGCTTACAGGTATATACCAAAGGGATGAAGGTGATATTCTCTTTAATGGGGAAAGTATCAGCCCGACAAGTGCATTGCAAGCGCAAAAATGTGGTATAAGCACAATCTATCAGGAGCTCAATCTGGTGCCTTGTCTGAGTGTTTGTGAAAATATCTTTCTGGGTAGGGAACCACAAAAGAAGAACGGAATGATTGACTGGAAAGAGGTTGAAAGAAAATCAAGAAAGATACTTGATGATATGGGTATCAAAGTTAATGTAAAGGAATTGCTGAAGGAGCAGAGCACTGCGGTCCAACAGATGGTTGCTATTGCAAGAGCGATATCCATAAATGCAAAGCTTGTAGTGATGGACGAGCCGACATCGTCTCTTGACGAAAAGGAAGTAAAGGTACTGTTTAGGGTTATTGAAAAACTAAAAGCGAAAAATATTGGTGTCGTATTTGTCAGCCACCGTCTGGATGAAATATTCGAAATTTGCGACAAGGCAACAATATTGAAAGACGGTACACTTGTTGGGGAATTGAATACAGAGGATATCAATAAACTGGATCTGATTTCCATGATGATTGGAAGAGATGCGGATGCAATTATAAAATTCAGAAAAACGTATTCAGATTTCAAGACCAAAAAAGATGTAGTATGTGAATTGAAGAATGTCTATAGTGGTGTCAAACTGAAAGGCATTGATTTGAAGATAGGTAAAGGTGAAGTTGTCGGCTTGGCAGGCTTGCTTGGAGCTGGCAGAACGGAAATCGGGAAGGCTATATTTGGTGCAGACAACATTGACCAAGGTGAAATCGAAGTCAATGGGGAAAAAGTAAAGTTCCATTTGCCTAAAGATGCCATTGGACGAGGGCTGGCATTCTGTTCGGAAGATAGAAAAGTTGAAGGGATAATCCCGCATATGTCGGTTAAAGAGAATATGGTACTTGCGATATTGCCCAAGATTAGCAAGTTTGGAATAATTTCCCAAAAAGAAGTCAATGAAATTGTTGATAAATATATAGAGCTGTTTGGAATCAAGACGCCAAATCCAGAACAGCTTATTAGAAACTTGAGTGGTGGTAACCAGCAAAAAGTTCTTCTGGCAAGATGGCTATGTATGAAGCCGGATCTGGTAATTCTTGATGAACCGACACGAGGTATTGATGTGGGCGCTAAGTCAGAAATCGAAGCGTTGATTCAAGAGTTATCAGCTGCAGGAATCAGTGTATTGATGATTTCATCTGAATTGGAAGAACTGGTTCGTGGTTGTGATAGAGTAGCGGTAATCGTTGATGGAAAAAAAGTCAAGGAACTGGAAGCAGAAGACATAACTGAACAGAATATCATGAGTGCAATAGCTGAAGGGCACTACTCTACTGAAAAAGTCAGTTAGTTGAAGGAGGAAGTGGAATGTCATCTCAAACTGGAGTGGAAATAAACTACACCAAAACAAGACCTAAAACAGTCAATCATGAGTTCGATGAAATGGCCAGAAAATATGGGGCTTATGCAGTGTTGGTGCTTATATTGGCGCTTAATTGTGTGTTTACTCCCAATTTTGCAAAAGTCACTACAATAAATAATATCTTGGTTCAGGTTGCAACAATAATGCTGGTATCTTTAGGAATGACAATTGTGATATCATCAGGTGGAATTGATATTTCTGTTGGATCGATCATGGCAATATCGGCTATCATATCCGCCAAGCTGCTTCCTTACGGTGTGACGACAGCTGTATTCGGGGGACTGGCAATAGCTTCTTTCTTTGGTATGCTCATCGGTTTCTTGATTATTCACTATAAAATTCAGCCGATAATCGTAACACTGACATTCATGATAGCTGGTCGGGGAATAGCACAAGTAATTAATAACGCCCAACTTTTGAACTTCATAGAGCCAAAGTTTTCGTACTTGGGACTCCACCGCTTTGGTAATGTTCTGCCGATTCAGGTTGTGATTATCGCTGTCGCAGTAGCGGTCATAAGTTTTATCGTGAAAAGAATGACGTTTGGACAATATATTCAATCAATGGGGGATAACCTTAAAGCTTCCAGATTGGCAGGTATAAATACTTTTGCAACAACATTGATTATCTATACATTAAGCAGTTTTCTTGCGGGATTTGCTGGAATCATCGAAACAGCGCGATTATCTGCTGCTGATGCCAATGCAATTGGTCGTTTAATAGAACTGGATGCTATAGCTGCTGTAGCTGTCGGTGGTACTTGCATGACAGGCGGCAGAGCAAGAATAATGGGCACGATGGCTGGGGCTTTAATCATGCAGATTATCACAGTCAGTGTGAATATGAATAATATTCCTTACTCGTATTCACTTGTTGTCAAGTCGATTATCATAATTCTAGCACTGTATGTGCAAAGGGAAAGAAGCAAATAAGGGGGGAGCGACAGATGGTAAAAAACTTAACAAGATTCAATAAATTCGATCTTATGAAAAATCTCAACAATTACAGTGCGTTGATTACCCTTATTGTACTGGTTGTTGTGGCATCGGCCAGGTATGAACAGTTTTTGAGCCTGTTGAATATCAGCAATGTCATGCGGCAGGTGAGCATGGTCGGTTTAATTGCAATAGGGATGACTTTTGTAATACTGATTGGTGGCATCGATTTGTCGGTTGGATCAATCGTAGCATTATCCGGAATTATTGCAGCATACTTGACGAATGTCAGCCTAATACTTGCAATTGTTGTACCACTATTAGTTGGGCTGATTTTGGGAGTTGTCAATGGTTTGGTAGTAGCCAAAATGAAAGTCGCCCCATTTATTGCGACACTTGCAATGATGATGGGTGTGAGAGGACTCGCATATATTGCTACAGGGGAAGTGACGATCACAGTCAATCAGGAAATGGCGGTTTTCACTCAGATGGCCAGAGGGTATCTTTGGAATATTCCAATTCCGGTATATATACTGCTTGCTATAGTCACCGTGGCTGTCATCATATCCAGACATACCAGGATCGGAAGGCACGTTTACGCTGTAGGAGGCAATGAGGAAGCTGCCAGAATGATGGGATTGAAGGTCGAAAGCATCAAAATCTTCGCTTACGCAGTCAACGGATTTTTATCCGCATTAGCTGGCGTTATACTAACTTCCCGGCTCGGTGCGGGGCAACCTGTAGCAGGAGAAGGATGGGAAATGACTGTAATCGCTTCTGTCGTTATTGGAGGAACACTTCTAACTGGTGGCGTTGGTAAATTCAGTGGAACATTCTTTGGCGTTTTGATTATAGGAATTTTGACGAATATATTCAACATGCAGGGGAATATCAATACTTGGTGGCAGAACGTTCTTATGGGTGCATTGCTTTTAATTGTAGTCATCATCCAATCGAAGATTACATCGGCGAGACATTCGGCTGTGTAACCGGGATTGAATTGTTAGATGAAGTTAGTAAAAAATCTTGAAATATGCGAGGATGAATATTATGAAGTATTTAATCGGAATTGATATCGGAACAACAGGGACGAAGTCGGCCATATTTGATACTGATGGAATGCTTCTTGGTGAAGCATATAGAGAATCGACACTTCATTATCCAAAACCAGGATGGGTAGAGCAGGACCCTGATGAATTCTATTCGCTGACATGTGACACAATAAGGGAAATCATGGACAAGACAGAAATTGACCCTAGAGATGTTGCGGCTATATGCATTGATGGACAAATGGCAGGCGTGCTGGGGATTGATAACGATTGGAAACCAGTAACACATTATGATTCCTGGCTTGACAACCGATGTGAGAAATATGTCGAATATATTCAGGATTCATATGGAGACAAAGTCTTAGAACTTTCTGGTCTGCCGTCTACGGTAGCGCATTGTGCAAAAATCCTCTGGTGGAAACACGAGGAACCTGACATCTATGAACGTATCGAGAAATTCATCCAGCCTGCAGCTTATGTATCAGGCAGGATGGTTGGGCTTAAAGGGAAAGATGCGTTTATCGATTATACATATCTCCACTTTACCGGATTATACGATTCAAGGAATACGGAATGGTCGGCAGAACTCTGCGATAAATTTGAAATCTCCATTGATAAGCTTCCTGAAATTGTTGAACCATGGAAGGTCATTGGAAGATTAACGGACGAAGTGGCCAGAGAGTGCGGGCTGACGACTGCTGTATCGGTGGTAGCGGGTGCCGGAGATCAAGCGGCAGGTTTCCTGGGTGCAGGGCTGGTTGAACCGGGACTTGTTGTCGATGTCGCGGGGACGGCGTCTGTCTTCGCCTGTTGTGTCGATGAATATCGACCTGATCTCATGCACAAGACACTGCTTTTCCCAAAGGCTGTTTCGGATGGGCTTTGGTTTCCTCACGCCTATATCGGAGGGGGAGGCTTGTGTCTCCGGTGGTTCAGGGATTCTATCGTACAACCGGATGAAGAAGCTTTAGGCAGCATGTATGACGTGTTGAACAATGAAGCCGAAGATATTCCGCCGGCTTCCGATGGGTTGATGTTTGTTCCACATTTGGGTGGAAGGAATTATCCATATGACAGCAACATACGCGGTACATGGACCGGTTTTAGCTGGGGGCATAAAAGAAAGCATTTCTATAGATCCATTATGGAAGCGATTGCTTATGAATACTATAGTTATTTGAAGATAGAAAAGAGCCTCTTTCCGGAAGTTGAATTCAAGGAGGTCAGGGTCATCGGTGGCGGATCCAAAAGCATGCTTTTCAATCAGATAAAGGCAAATGTACTGGGAATCCCATACGTACAATTGGATAGAGACGAAGTCGGCGTTCTGGGTTCTGCAATCATCGCTGGTTTTGGTGTTGGCATATTCGACGACTTGAATGAAACTGCAAAGAAATTCATCAATACAAGAAACCGTATTGAGCCGGATATGGAACTACATGAGTACTATAGAAATTATGCGGATTTATATATGGATATGATCAGCACCATAAAGCCGATTTACAAAAGGTTGGCGGAATTATCAGCATTACTGGTTCCGCAAAAATGAATGGAGAGAAGGAAATGGCGAAAAAAATCAGAGTCAACAAAGCAACTCATGAAAACTTCAAAGATTTTGGACACATAATTTCCAGAGATGGGCTGGCAGCCGATGCTGGCAATGATATGTTTAATTGGTGGGATAAGCTGGCTGCCTTCAATGACATGGATTCTATAAGCGTCAATATACTGGAGGCAAAAAAAAGGGACTTGGTACTGACGAAAATGGAACATCACATAAATACGCCGGAACTGGTATTATCGATGGAAGGTCAGGATGCTATAATAGTAGTAGCACCTGCTGGCGAATTCGATGATAATGCCATTGAAGCTTTTTATTTGGAAGGTGGCATGGGCGTTGTGTTGAATACGGGTGTGCGTCATTTTATTCCCTATCCCATGCTGGAAGACACAGATTTCCTGATTGTCTTCAAAGACAATACTGGATCCAATGACCTCGTCTGGGAAGAGTTGTCTGAGCGTTGCCTCCTAGAAATGTAATACAGAGGTGAAGGGAGTAGATGAATGAAAGGCTTAGTATTTAACGTACAGCGATTTTCTATCAATGACGGGCCAGGGATTAGAACGACTGTTTTTCTGAAAGGCTGCAATCTAAGATGTCAATGGTGCCACAATCCTGAGTCAATGAGATCCAATCAGGAAATTCAGTATTTTGAGCAGCTCTGTACCAAGTGTGGTGAATGTATTAAGGCATGTCCCACCAATGCCATATATGAAAAAGATGGTGGAAAAATCGTGATTGAACGCGATAGATGCTGTATGTGTGGTTCCTGTATTGAAGCATGTCCATTTGGTGCACTTATATTTGCCGGAGAATACATGGATGTTGGTGAAGTGGTTGAAACCGTTCTTAAAGATAAGAAATATTACGATGCATCTGGAGGTGGCTTGACTATATCCGGCGGCGAGCCTCTGCTGCAGAAAGATTTCGTCCTCCAGGTTCTTAGAAGAACACGGGAACTAGGAATTCACAATGCTCTAGATACTGCGGCAAACATTGATTGGAAAACACTTGAAGAAGTTTTACCATATGTGGATTTGGTATTGTTGGATATTAAGGTGATGGATCATGAAGTGCATTTTGAAAGAACAGGTGTTTATAACCACAAAATAATGGAGAATGCCAAGTTGCTGGCAGACAGTGGTGTTGATATTATTGTTAGGATACCGGTTGTCCCTGGAGTGAATGATAGAATTGAGAATATGGAGGAAACAGCTGCCTTCCTTTCTAATATCAAACACATAAAGAGAGTTGAATTATTACCGTATCACAGCATGGGTGTCGAAAAGAGCCAGACGCTTGGTGATATGGTGCATATCAAGACTTTCAAAGAACCTGAAATTTTCGATTTAGAGAACCTGGCGCATTGTTTTCTTGAATATGGAATAAAGACTCGGCTGGGATAAATTATATTTTTAAGAGAAGTTTTGATTAATACAAGATAAATCTCTATAATATAAGAGGCTTCGTGCATAGTTGTGGGTAAATCTTCTGCTTTTCGGATTGATTTACACTAAATCTCAGCCTATTACTCAGCGGCAGTCAAGGGCGAGCGCAGCTCGTTCATCTTGACCCTTGACAGCCTCATTTCACCAAGAACCTAGATATTGGTCAGCAGTTTATAGCTGCTGACCTGGCGCCGCCGAGGTCGGGGTTTGGGGCAGAGCCTCAAATAAAAAACAATTGAAAAACCATCTGTGTTCCTTTATTGTATTAGTGCCTAAACTCATACAGGAAGGAATTATCACAGATGGCTTCAGCTAATACTTTATGCAAAAACTTATTAAATGTCAATGACGTTGTGATTGTAAACCATGATTTTTTCACTGACTCTGATGGTGTCAAACACCTAAGGATCAAAGCACGCCCTAAAAAATGGAAGCAGAACATCTGCCCAATTTGCGGCCAAAAGTGTCCTGGCTACGATCAAGCTTCTACAATCGGCAAGATCTGGAGAGGTTTGGACTGGGGCGGCATCATTGTTGAGATTGAATGCCCGACAAACCGTATCAAGTGCCCCGAACACGGTGTTGTGACTGCTGATGTTCCATGGGCATACCCGGGAAGCAACTTCACGAAGGACTTTGATCTCACTGCCGCTTGGCTTGCGACCTATCTTCCCCGAAGCACTGTCTCCGATTATATGCGTATTGATTGGGCTACCGTCGGCAGATGCATCACCAGGACCCTGAATGATATCGAACCGGAGCGTTCCAGAAGACTCAATGGACTGGTCAATATCGGCATCGACGAGACCAGCTACAAAAAGGGACACAAATATATCACCATTGTTGTCAACCACGATACGAACACCGTCGTATGGGCTGCAAAAGGTCATGGAAAAACTGTACTGGAACAATTCTATCGCAGCCTGACACCGGAACAGCTGTCTTCAATCAAAGTCGTTACCGGTGATGGAGCCAAGTGGATCACCGAGTGTGTCAACGAATTCACACCCGAATGTGAGCGGTGTGTCGATCCGTTCCATGTTGTCGAATGGGCCATGTCGGCTCTTGATGAAGTCAGGCGCGATGCTTGGAGAGACGCATACACGGCCGCTCAAGACATCGCCAAAGAACATCCCAGAAAGCCAGGACGCCCCAAAACGGACGATCCGATTTCTGCTAAAGTGACTGAATCAAAAACCAGAGCAACAGAAATCAAAACGTCCACTTTCGCACTGGGAAAAGCACCCGAGAATCTCACAGAGAATCAGCGGTTGAAGGTGGAAATGATTGCAGCTACCAATCCACGTCTTTACAGAGCCTATCTGATGAAGGAAAAACTTCGGTTGCTACTTAAGATAAAGGACCTTAACGAAGCAGAGACTGAACTGAAAAAATGGCTTTGGTGGGCAAGTCACAGTCGTATACCGGCATTCATTGAGCTGAACAAAAAAATCCGGCGGCACAAAGAACACATATTAAACACGATTCGCCTCGGAATGAGCAATGCAAGAATCGAGGCTATCAACAACAAGATAAAGCTGATTGTGCGGAAAGCATATGGCTTCAGGAATATTCAAAATATGCTGGATATGGTCTATCTGGTTTGCTCTGATTTGGTGATACCACTACCTAATCGGAAGTCTAAACCGGCTCAACCGCATAAACACTGGATCTACAGGGGAAAACTCACCCACAGGTATCCACGAAGAGCCTAATATAAATATAATTGGATGAGATGAACAAGGAAGTGAGAATGAAATGAAGTCAGGTAAAAACTTTCGAATGACGCTTCAGAGGCGTCTCCAATTATATTTTGTATTTTATATCATAATTCCGATACTGGCTCTAGGAATTATGATGTATTTTGTTACATTAAAAAGTGCTGAACAAAGTGCAATAAAATTCAGCAATCAGATCATTAATCGCATATCCTCGGAAATCGAGGATATGCTTTATGCTTCTTACAATGTTTCGGCACTTGTCTCAGAAGAACCTTTTTTTCAAGAAAATCTCCGCAATCCGTTAAGTGAAGATCTCCCACCCTCTTTCAGCAGATCTAGCTATAGACAGCAGGTTGAGTTATATTAGCTCTTATAATGAGAGAGTATCTTTGGCATCTACCTAATTGCTGAAAATGGTGGTAAATATAAGTCCAATTACACGACTGTCCGTGAAGGGGGACTTGCGAAAAACCGATTGGTACAAGAAGGTAATCAATTCCAGTGAGGTTGTTTGGTTTGGAACGCACTATGAATCCTATGCGACGGAAACGTCAGGGAAATCGATGGTATCATTAGGGATTCCCGTTAAGGATAAAGCATCGGGAAACAATATGGGAGTTGTAATTGTCGACATTGAAGAAGCGATGTTGTCTGAAATGATCAATAGTGAAATTGGCAGTGATGGCATTATTTTTATTCTGGATGAAAATAACAAAGTCATATCTCATCCCGATAGAGCCATGATATCAAACGTAATCGATATCGATTCAAAAAATACTACAATCCAGAAAGTGGAAGGCAACAACATTCATGTCAGTACAGGAAACAATAAATCTATCATTATCTATAAGACCTTGCCGATGAATTCATGGAAGGTAGTTGCTGCATTGCCGACACATGGACTTACTGAAGACATCGACCAGGTTTGGGATTCATTTCGTTTCTCTGGGAATCATCATTGCCTTTTCATTAATTGCGTCTTGGACTATTTCCAACAACATTGTGAATCCCATAGGGTGATGATGCGGCTGATGAAGAAAGTTGAAGAAGGAAACCTGGATGTTAGTATGGCATTGGAACGCAACGATGAAATCGGAGACTTAAGTAATAGTTTCAATCAAATGATTTTTAAAGTTAAAGCATTGATGAATGCGGTATACGATGAACAGAAGAAATTGCGGGTTGCAGAACTACAAGCGCTTCAGACCCAAATTAATCCACATTTCTTATATAATACACTTGCGACGATTATTTGGATGGCAAGAGAAAAAGAGTATGATGAAATCATCAAAATTGTGACTGCAATCACAAAATACTACAGAACTGCTATTAGCAGAGGCAGAGACATTATTATGATTGAAGAAGAAGTTTGAACACATACGTAGTTATCTGGTCATACTAAAAACATAGATATAGCGATCAGTTTGATTATGATATTGATATACCAGCAACTCTATACAAATACAAGACATTGAAATTGATACTTCAGCCTATTATTGAAAATGCCATCTATCACGGAGTGAAAAATTCGAGAGGAAAGGACATATCAGTATTCGTGGTGAAGAAATCATTGGTGAAGAAATGGTATTTCATATCAGTGATACCGGTGTTGGTATAGCTGAAGAGCTTTCTGTCATTAAAGAAAGCTTTTGTCATTAAATGAAGGCAAACAATGAGTATAGCGGAGAGCATACGAGAGCTACGGTGAGAAATGTTAATGAAAGGATCAAATCTTCTTTGGTAGAGAGTATGGAATCGAAATCGACGTACTGAAGGTGTTGGTACTGTGCAGGTGAAAATACCTAAAATGATGGAGTGATGACTTTATGTTCAAAGTATTAATAGTTGATGACGAGCAGTACATTAGGAAAGGGATTGCTGATCATGTGGATTGGAAACAACTTGGTGAGTAGGAGGTATGGTTCTTGCCTGGTGGCGAAGAAGCTTTCGAAATAGTTGAACAAGAACAACGATGTCATTATAACGGATATTATGATGCCAATTATGTCTGGCTTGGAGCTTATTAAGCTTGTTAAGGAGAAATATCCGGATACCTATATCATTATCATCAGCGGTTATGATGAATTCGATTATGTTCAGCAGGCGTTGAAGATGAACTTTGGAGCCATTGACTAATTAAACCTGTTGACCTTGATTA
>CAXXGE010000020.1:0-3441 GCA_963677915.2 Vallitaleaceae bacterium
GTGAATGTCACAACGAGGAGACGGTCGATGCCTATCGGTCCTTGTGTATCGGTAATCATCTCTATGACCCGCTGCACAAGGACAGCCGTCTTTCCCGATCCGGCTGCGGCTGAAACAAGCAGGTTTTTGCCTCTGATATTGATGACCTGTTGCTGTTCAGTTGTGAAACGCATGATATCCCCCCTATTTTATATAAATCTTCTAGAATTATATTACTATAGATAGAAATATATGAATAGTATTACTTATTTACATGTTTAACAAAGATGGTATAATTAACGTGATAACTTAGGGAAAATACGTACAAAGAAGAAATGGAGCGTACATCAACTATGTGTAAAACCAAAATTATTGCTACCATGGGTCCATCCTGCGAAGACAAAGCTACATTTAAAAAGCTTGTAGAAAGCGGCTTGAGTGTTGCAAGGATGAACTTGTCCCATGGCGACCATGATGTCATACGCGAAAGATTCAAAATGATCAACGAAGTTCGGGATGAACTGAAAAAACCTGTCGCCGTCCTTATGGATACCCGCGGTCCCGAAATCAGAACAAAGAATTTTGTAGACGGCAAAGTACAGCTTACGGCAGGTGAGACAATTACGGTTAAAAATGGTGATGAAGATGGCGATGCAACCCAGTTTTCCATCACATACCCAACCCTCTACAAGGACGTGAAGCCAGGCGGCACGATTCTTATTGATGACGGCTTGATCGAGCTTGAAGTTCTGGAAATCGAAGGCACCGACATCAAGTGTCTGATCAAAAACGGCGGCATTGTTAAAAACAGAAAAGGCATCAACGTGCCTAACGTCAGCCTGAAAATGCCTCCGCTTACGCCTGCTGACCAGGATGACCTTATTTTCGGTATCGGTCTTGGCATGGATTTTGTGGCCGCTTCCTTCATCAGGAACAAGGAAGACGTCATCTACGTGCGCGAACTTCTAGACAACAACGGCGCTTCCCACGTACACATCATCTCAAAAATCGAGAACCAGGAAGGCATCGACAACATTGATGAAATCATCGAGTGTTCCGACGGCATCATGGTTGCCCGTGGCGATCTGGGTGTCGAAACACCACCCGAGAACATCCCGATGATTCAGAAAATGATCATCGAGAAGTGCAAGCATGCCCGTGTGCCCGTTATTACAGCTACACAAATGCTTGACTCCATGATGAACAACCCTCGTCCGACAAGAGCGGAAGTATCCGACGTTGCCAATGCCATCTACGACGGTACGGATGTCATCATGCTTTCCGGCGAAACAGCTGCCGGCGCTTACCCAGTGGAAGCTGTCAAGATGATGCGAAACATCGCTGTCAAGACTGAGTCCAACTACCCGCATACAGGTGAATTCAAAAAATTCTCGACAGCGAAACACAAATCCGTTACCACAGGTGTGAGCTTCGCTGCGGTCAACACAGCGCTTTATCTTGAGGCTTCAGCAATATTGTGTCCGACATACAGCGGACGTACTGCCAGGATCATCTCCAAGCTGAGACCTAGTACCGACATCATCGCTACAACGGTCAATCCGGTAGCACAGCGCCAGATTGAGCATGCTGTGGGGCGTGACACCATTGCTTGTCAAGCCGGAGACATCCACAGAGCTGCTCTTCTACAAATCCGTAGAATCAGCCAAGATGGCCGACAAAGTCAGCACAGGTGATACTGTTGTCATTACAGCCGGTGTACCTGTTGGACAGACCGGTAATACGAACATAATGAAAGTCCAGATTGTCGATTAATATTTAAAGCATAATTGACAAGAAGGTTAAAAAAGTCAGACTAACTCTTTAGAGTTAGTCTGACTTTTTCCATTCGTGCTATCTTCAGCCCGTCGCCTTGATCATCTTCAAACGGGTGAACTCTTCACGCTCTTTCTCCTCCAGCGCATTGGTGATGAACTTCACCATATTCTCGTAGCGCGGAATCATGATGTTCTTCAGGGCATTGGCTCTTTTTTGTGTCCTTCTTATGTTGATCGCCAGCCTGTAGACGGCATTCTCGATCTCAGCCTGGACCAGCGTCAGTTCCTTAACCTTAACGAACTTGACATAGGCTTCATCCAGCGAACTTGTCGTTCTCGCAAAGCCGTACTGAGGCAGAATCTCCTCTTTCGGCTTACTGATAATGGGAATCTCGACACCCATGATGGATCGCACCTGAATCTTGATGCTGGACTCCTCATGGACGGCCTGGCTGATCTGCTCGACAGTGTTGATGCCAATGATGATGTTGGCATGCTGCAGCGCCGCATAGGCTTCAGCAAATGTGCTGTCGATCCGGCTTTGTATATCACCGGCTTCCTCGATCAGCGCCATCATCTCTCTCACCAGAATGTTTCTCTTCTTGTCAAGCAGCTCATAGCCCTGTTTTGACAAGGCTAGGGTATTCTTCGCTAATATCAGGTTTCCTTTGGTGGGAAACAAGCTGCTGTCCATTCACCTCACCCCTCTTTCACGGGTTTGTAGCGTTTATTCAGCATATCCTCGTCGATTCTGTCCAGCTCTTCCTTAGGAAGATAACCAAGCAGATCCCATCCAAGGTCGAGCGTGTTTTCTATGAAACGGTTCTCGTCTTTGGCCTGGGCAACGAACCTTTCCTCGAAATTCTTTCCAAAAGCCATATACTTCTTGTCAAGGTCCGTCAATTCATCTTCTCCGATAACCGACGCCAGCGCTTTGACTTCCTGTACCTTCGCATAGGAAGCGAATAGCTGGTTGGATACCTGTGGATGGTCGACCCTCGTATAGCCTTCGCCTATGCCGTCTTTCATCAGACGCGACAGGGACGGCAGGACAATGATCGGCGGATAGATGCCTTTCTGATGCAGCCCCCTGTCCAGTACGACCTGGCCTTCCGTGATGTAGCCTGTAAGGTCAGGAATAGGATGGGTGATGTCATCGTTTGGCATGGTCAGGATTGGTATCTGGGTAATGGAGCCTTCCCTGTCTTTCAGCATGCCTGCACGTTCATACAGGGATGCAAGATCGGAGTACATATAGCCCGGGAAACCTTTACGGCTTGGAATCTCACCTTTTGACGATGAAATTTCACGCAAGGCTTCGCAGTAGGAAGTCATATCGGTCAGAATGACAAGCACGTGCATGTTGTGTTCAAATGCCAGGTATTCTGCAGCGGTCAGTGCACACCTTGGCGTAACAATACGTTCCACAACCGGGTCATTGGCCAGGTTAAGGAACATGACCACTTTCTGAAGGACACCGCTGGCCTGGAAGCTTCTTTTGAAGAAGTCGGCTACGTCGTTCTTGACACCCATAGCCGCGAAGACGATAGCGAAGTTCTCACCTTCCTCATTCTCAGCCGACAGCTGTGCCTGGTTGACTATCTGCGCTGCAAGCGCATCATGTGGCAGGCCGTTTCCCGAAAAGACCGGCAGCTTTTGTCCCCGGATCAGCGTTGTCAGTCCATCG
>CAXXGE010000021.1:0-144927 GCA_963677915.2 Vallitaleaceae bacterium
GCAAGTGCAATGCCGAGCGGAGGGGTCATACCTGCTGCCATAACCGCTGCCATGATTGCGGAGCCGGATCCTGCCGCCAGTGTACCAACACCGAAAGCGTAAGCGGCTTTGTTGACAGGACCACCCATGTCGAACGCCATCATCAGTCCGATGATAAGACCAAGAACCACTTTGCTGGTTCCTTCCATACCTGTCAGGAAGTTGGTCATTGCATTGTTAAGGGCTGCAACCGGTCCACCGATAACGTAGAACAGCAGAAGACCAGTGATAAGGGAACCGAAAACCGGGATAATGAGGACAGGCATGATACCTGCGAGGTTTTTCGGCAACCTGACATATTTTTTAATTAGGAGAACGACATAACCACCAAGGAAACCTGCAATAAGACCACCAAGGAAACCTGCGTTCATTTGAACAGCTACGGAACCACCGATCATACCAACGGCAAGACCAGGTCTGTCAGCTATTGAGTATGCAATGTAACCGGCTAGAATAGGAACCATCAGGCTGAATGCGCCAGCACCGCCGATACCCATCAGGTATGCAGGAAGCGTGTTGGCTTCGCCGAAGGCATCATAACCGAACATGAAGCTGATTGCGATAGCAATACCACCAGCTACGACGAATGGAATCATGAAGGATACGCCGTTCATCAGGTGCTTGTAGAAACCTTTTCTTTCGGATGAACGCTTTGATTTAAGGTCGGCTACTTGATCGGCAAGACCTGCAGAAGCTTTGTAAGGAGCTGCCTTGAGCGCCTTGTCGATAAGTTCTTCAGAACCTTTGAGTGCTTCGGCAACACCGACTGTGATGAGTTTCTTGCCAACGAATCTGTCCATTGGAACTGTTGTGTCAACTGCGAGAATGACTGCATCTGCACCTGCGATATCTTCAGCGGTCAATTCATTCTCCACACCGACGGAGCCTCTTGTTTCAACTTTTACTTCATACCCTTTTGCTTTTGCTGCTTCTTCGATTGCTTCAGCTGCCATGTAAGTATGTGCAATACCGGTTGGACAAGCTGTAACGCCTACAATCTTCATAAAGACCTCCTCTAAATATTATATATGGAAATGTAATTAGATACCGAGTTCACTTGCTTCAAGGAAGCTGATCAGTTCTGCTGGCGAACCGACGTTAAGCAGCCCTTCTCTGAAAGGAGCCTTCATCAGTTTTCTTGAAAGACTTGCCAGGATCTTAAGGTGCGTTGATGATGCGTCGCTCATTGGAACGCCGATCAGGAATACCATGTTGACCGGTTCGCCGTCCATCGCATTCCAATCAAGGTTGTCCACTTTCGCAAACATGAAAAACGGTTCGTTGACAGCATCTGTTTTACCATGAGGGATGGCTACGCCAAAACCTACTGCTGTTGAAAACTCTTCTTCTCTTTTAAGTACGGCTTCAATGTATTTGCTCTCGTTGTTTACTTTACCTTCAGCTGCTGCTATTTTCGCAAGTTGCTGCAGTACATCTTCCTTTGAAGTGGCATGCAAATCCAGCTTCACAAGTTTCTCACTGATAATCATTGAATGAATCTCCTTCCAGTGCCTGTTGTTTAATTCTTCCTTAGTATACGGGATGAAAGGGAAATAAAACTTGGAATTTCTGATGCAAAAATTGATAATTATGATATTGTTGATCAAAATCTCCAAGATCAGACCTTGTTGCCAGCAATTAACTCCTCGTGTTTTCTGATGCTGCTTATTGCATTGTGATCTTCGGCCAAGAATAGAAAGAGCAGTTCAACGACCGTCATTGCGGAGATGCGCGAGAAGCAATACTCTTCCATCAACAGTTTCTCACGTGTCGCAGTCGTGATGTGGAAATCGCTGGACTTCGCAATCGGTGATTGGTCATTGTTCGTTATGGCGATCATGGTTACATTTTTTATCTTCGCCTCTTCCATGATATCCAGAAGCAGCTTCGAGGCGCCGGAGTTTGAAATGATGATAAGCACATCCTTTTCGTCCAGATTCATCGAGAGGCCTGCCTGGGTTTCCCAGATGCTGGAAGCGGCAGCCTTTATGCCAAGCTGGTTCAATGTGAACTCACCCACCACTTTCGCTAAAAGCTGTGAAGTGGGGGCTTCCTGAGTAGAGTTGTCTACCGACAACTAATTGATCAGGCTAACTCCGTAGTCCCAACGGTTTTGTTATATGTATTCATGTCAGTCTATCGACAGCAACATGACGATGCCCTGTTGTCTAATGTTGATGGCTGCATTATGGTCCCTTCCGATTACCAGACCGCATTCCGGACAGGCAAATATTCTGTCCGACAACTCAAGATGCTCATGCATGGCACCACAATCCGGACAGGTCTTGCTGGACGGGAACCACTTGTCCAGCTTGATGAGAACCTTGCCCCGGTCCTCCAGCTTGTAGGCGAGCATGTTTCGAAACATGCCGAAGCCGTTGTCATGCAGGTTCTTACCAAGATTGAGGCACTGGGCCAGACTGCGAAGATCCAGATCTTCCACAACGACAGCATCGCAGTCTTCGGCAAGACGGTATGCCTTCTTGTGCAGCCAGTCCAAGCGCTGCCGTTTGATTTTGCTCTGTAGCCTTGATACCTTTTTCTTTTGTTTGATCCAGTTGGCAGATTTGAACTGCTTGCGTGACAGTTTACGTTGTTCCTTGACCAGCTTGTCTTCCTGCTGTCGGTAGAAATGAGGGTAATTGGCTGTGTCTCACCCTCTGAATCGACATAGAAGTCCTGCTGGGCATAATCAAGGCCTACAATCTTGCTGGTGGACATGATAAAAGGCATAACCGGAGCGTGACATAGGATACCTCCGTTTCACTCAAAAGGATATGAAAGTCTCCATTGACGGCGGACTTCACTCAATATTTCCATGACATCGAGACTGAATTGGTATTCGTCTTGTCTCTTTGGCATTTCAATTGCTTTCTGCATGTCTAAAATTTCATATTGAAGAGCCTTGCGGCTGTCTCCGGATTCGATGGTTTCGGTTCTGCCATCAGCTGAGTAAGTGATGGCTGCCGTATCGCCTCTAGGATAGTTGTAGACTTCGATATATCCCTTTTCGCCTGCGATAACGGCGCGTTTTGGCTGCTTGGCACGCATAGTCAATGCGATGACTGATAATTGTCCTTCCGGGTTACTCAGAATGATGCCGGACTGTTCATCGACGCCTGTTTCAAAAAAATGGGCTGTCGAAAGGATTCGGTTCGGTTTGGCTGAAAGGAACCAACGCGCCAGCGAAACCGCATAGACGCCGATGTCCAATAGGGCACCGCCGGCCAACTCCTTGCTGAAAAAGCGATTGTTAACATCGTATTCCTTGAGACTGCCAAAGTTGATTTGGATCATTTTGACCTTGCCGATGGCGTCGGCATCAACCATTTTTCTGAGTTCTTGAAAGAGGGGCATGTGATATAAGGTCATGGCTTCCATGACAACCACATTTTTTTCGTTTGCAAGTCTGCGTATTTCTTTAAGCTGCATGTCATTGACTGTGATTGCCTTTTCGCAGAGGACATGCTTGCCGTGTTCGACAGCCATTAATAGATGCTCGTAGTGCACATTGTGGGGCGTGGCGATATAGACGATATCGACAGCCGGATCCGCCAACATGTCCCCGGCATTGTCGAAGATTCTTTGTACATCGTACTTCTTGGCAAAAGCCTCCGCTTTGGCATGGGTGCGGTTATAGACTGCATAGACGCCGACAGCTGCGTCGTTGAGTGCAGCGGCCATTTCGTTTCCTATCAAGCCGGCACCTAGAATTGCCCAGTTGTATTTTTTCAATTGATAACACCTCCAAATGTGCTTGTAGTGTATCATGAAAATAAAATATCGTAAATAATTAACACGAGAAAACTAATTTCATTTAAAGAATATGGCAGCGCTTTCATAAATAAACCCTCTGCGAACCCTTGAATTCGACAATAAAACTTCATTAAACCACACATAAACGTAATATAATGAAAAATATACACAATAAATACTACTTGACGAGTGGATTAAGCGGTGATATAATACAAATTGTAAATGACAGCGCTTTCATAAATTTTCAAAAAGGGAGAATGAGAATGCAAATACAATATTCAACATTGCTGGAAACCTTCGAGGAGATCCTGGCAAGCAAGGGATTTTCGGAGGATGACGCAAAAGCTGCAGCGACGATATTCGCGAACAACAGCGTGGACGGTATCTATTCACACGGTGTCAACAGATTTCCCAAGGTGGTGGAATACATCACAAAAGGCCATATCGATCCGGATAACAAAGCGGTATGCGAACAGGCCTTCGGTTCCTTTGAAAGATGGAACGGGAATGAAGGGCTGGGACCGCTGAATGCCAAGAAGTGCATGGATAGGGCGGTTGAACTGGCCAAGGAGAATGGCATCGGCATCGTGGCGATTCGCAACACCAACCACTGGATGCGTGGGGGCACCTATGGCTGGCAGGCGGCCGACCTGGGCTGCATCGGTATGTGCTGGACGAACACAATGCCCAACATGCCGGCTTGGGGCGGCAAGGATAGAAGGATAGGCAACAATCCTTTCATCATGGCGATTCCAAGAAGTGACGGAAAACATGTGGTAGCGGATCTTGCCATGGCGCAGTTCAGCTATGGTAAAATAGAAGAGTGCAGGCTGAAGAATATACCGCTGCCGGTTCATGGAGGGTATGATTCAGAAGGCAATCTGACCACAAATCCTGCTGAAATCGAAAAGACTTGGCGCGTGCTGCCAATCGGATTCTGGAAGGGCTCCGGATTGTCGATTGCTTTTGATCTTATCGCTGGTGTCCTTTCTGCGGGCAACACGGTAAAGGATATCGGTGAACTGAAGGATGAGATTCAGCTGTCCCAGGTGTTCATTGCTATCGATCCGACTAAGATGAACACATCAGAACTGACTGACAGCATCATCAGCAACACGGTCGACTACATCAAAGCATCGGAACCTGCGACAGAGAACGGAAAAATCTTCTATCCAGGCGAAATGGAGTATGCTACACGCGAGAAGAACCTGGCAGAAGGCATACCGGTCATCGATTCGGTTTGGGAAAGAATTCAGGCACTTAAACAGAGCGTTCAAATATAAAGGTTTAAATAAGAAGGAGAAGAAGTATGAAAAAGAAAATTGCATTGTTGTTGACACTGGTTATGATTATTGCATCCTTTGCGGGCTGCGCGGGCACAACAGAAACGAGCACAACAGAAACGACGGCTGACGGAACCTCTTCCGCTGCCGATGGGGAAATGCTCAAGATGATTGTGGCGCACAACCAAACATCCCTTGAAAATCCATATGCCTATGGTATCATCGAGTTCAAGGAAAAGGTTGAGGAGCTTTCCGGAGGAAAAATCCAGGTCACACTCCATCACGGCACATTGGGAGAGAGTGAATCGGAACTTATTGAAAAACTGCAAATGGGTGCAGCATCCATGGTTGTAGCATCCCCTGGCTTCATGACATCCATCGGTGTGCCAGAGGTGGACACGCTTTCCCTTCTGTATCTCTTTGACAGTTTTGACCATTGGGAAAGAGCCATGGACAACGATTTCGGAAATGCTATGAAACAAATCGTCCTTGACAAGACGGGCAATGATTTTCGTATCATGGGTTATTGGTCTGCGGGTGTCCGTGACTTCTACGGCAAGCAAGCTGTCAAATCGCCTGAAGATGTGAAGGGGCTGACAATTCGTACGCAGACATCTGGTGTTGTAAAAGACTTCTGGGAGGATTGTGGCGCAGTACCGACAAGTATTGCATGGGGTGAGCTGTATCAGGCGCTGCAGCAGGGTGTTGTTGATTCGGCCGAGAACGACTATACAAACATGATGCTTAAAGAACACCACAAAACACCGAACGGCAAATATTTCAGTGAAACGGACCATGACTATACGACACGTCTGTTCCTGATGGACGGCAACTTCTACAATGGTCTGACGGAGCAGCAACAAGCATGGATCGATGAAGCATCGGCTGCTGCTACTGCAAAAGAACGTGAAATCACCTACAGCATGAAGGATGAATCCAAAGCGAAAATCATCGCTGACGGAGCAACAGTAACTGAAAAAGCTGATATTGATATCGAAGCCTTTAAGGCAATTGCCATTCCGATTCAGGACAAATTCGCTGAAGATAACAACATGGTCGAGTATCTGGAAATGGTGCGGGCTGCAAAATAATCAAGATTGACTTATGACGAAAGGAGTCTATGGGATGAAGAGAGCAATCGATGGATTGCAGAAAATCCAGATCGCTGTCGGTGGCCTGTTTCTAGCAATCTTTCTTGTTACCGTAGTCTATCAGATGTTTACCCGTTTTGCTGGAATTTCTGCGACGTGGACAGAGGATGTAACGATGTACTCGTTCATCTGGGCGGTGTTCATGGGAGCAAGTGCAATGGTGCATGCAAAAGCCCATTTCGCTTTTACATCCTTTAGCGATTTGCTGAAGGATGAAAAGGTCAAAAGGGTGTTGGCAATCCTGATTGCTGCAATCATGCTGGTTTTTTGCATCTACATGACCTATTACGGAGCGATTATTGCGAAGAAATTCTGGAATTATACATGGGTAAACATACCCCAGTTCAAAAGGGGGCCGACATGGCTGTGTCTGCCGATTGCCGGTGTAACGTCGGCTATATATTTGATGAATCAGATGGTTGCTGAGATAATGACTCTTGTGAAAGGCGGTGTAAGGTAATGGGAGTGCTGTTGGTTATTATGTTTATTGTTTTCATTGCGATTGGTGTGCCTATTTCCTTTGCGCTTGGTATGGTATCTCTGACGGGCATTATGATGCTGCCGGATATACCCAATATGGTCGTCTTTACAAAAATGTTCAATGGACTGGGCAGCTTTACACTTCTGGCCGTGCCGCTTTTCATTTTGGCGGCCAACCTGATGAACGAGGGGCATATTACAGAAAAGCTTATTGATAGCTGTACCTCTTTGGTGGGTCATTTCCGTGGAGGACTTGCCTATGCGAATGTCCTCGTCTCCATGATATTTGCGGGGATTTCGGGCTCTTCCCAAGCGGATACAGCCGGTGTGGGCAAGGTTTTTATCCCTTCGATGGAAAAGCAGGGTTATGATAAGGGGACGAGTGTCGGGGTGACGGCAGCATCTTCGACGCTGGGATCCATTATTCCGCCCAGCATAACGATGGTGGTTTATGCAGGTATTGCGAATGTCAGTACTGGGGCTCTTTTTGCCACTGGTTTGCTGCCGGGTATTCTCCTGGGCCTTGCCATGATGCTGGTTATCAGATTCTATTCCAAGTCAAAGAAATTCCCTAAGGGCGAGCGGGTGCCGACGGCTGTTGTTGTTAAGCAAACGTTGATTTCCCTGCCGGCCCTGCTGACGCCAATCATTTTGATTGGTGGTATTGTTACCGGATTATTCACGCCTACAGAATCTGCGGCGATTGCCTGCATGTACGCATTGCTGATAGGTATCTTCTTTTATAAAACCATCAAGGTGCGTGCGCTGCCTCGTATACTGATTGAGACCATGGAATTATCGGCTTTGTCTTTGTTTGCGCTGGCAACAGCCAATGCATTGGGAGAGTTGATGAGCTACTATCAGTTGAATGTGTTTGTGCAGCAGTTTTTCCTGACGATTCCTGGTGGGGCGCTTGTTTTCATGATTGTAACGGTTCTGTTCTTCATGTTTGTCGGTACATTTATGGATGCTATCCCGGCGATGATACTCTTTGTACCGATCATACTTCCCTCGGCACTGGTGCTTGGCATAAGCCCGATCATCATGGGACTGATCGTCGTCGTGACGCTGGCTCTTGGTCTGGTGACGCCGCCCTATGGCCTCTGCCTGCTCATTGCATCCTCAATTAGCAAGATCACCATAGAAGATGCGTTCAAGGGGACTGTGCCGTATTTTCTGTCATCGCTTGTTGTGCTGGTGCTGCTGATTGTGTTCCAGAACATTTGGCTGGCCATCCCTACGTCGCTTTTTCCGGCGCTGTTCTAACGTTGTATGATGCGTGAGTAACAAGTATAATAAAGGATATGTCACTACTGAATTTGATAATATGAAGGCGGAAGAAAATGGAAAAGATGACGATATACGATATTGCAAAAGAAGCCGGTGTTTCCATTACGACGGTATCCAGGGTGCTGAACGGCAAGGGGAACCTCCTCAAGGAGTCGACGCGGAAAAAGGTGGAGAAGGTTCTCGAAGCGAACAGTTATATGCCCAATCTGGCTGCCAGGGGTCTTGCCAGCAAGACGATGAACACCATAGGCGTGCTTACGGTCGATATACGTGACGATCACCATGCCCATACCGCCTATACCATTGAGCACGAATTCAGTAGGCTTGGTTATAGCTGCGTCTTGTTCAATACCGGGAATTTCGAAGAGACGAAGGAACATTATATCAAGATGCTGGCGGAACGCCAGGTGGACGGCGCTATCCTGATCGGCTCTGTTTTTCAGGATGAGGCCATAGCGCAATGCATCGAGAGGTATCTTCCCAGTGTGCCGTTTGTCATTGCCAACGGTTATCTGCAGCTGCCGAATGTATGCGGCATTGTATGCGATGATGAGGAAGGTATTGCGATGGCGGTAAGGGATCTGGCCCGTCGGGGTCACGAACGCATAGCCTATGTCCAGGACCTTCAGACAATCAGTTCGCAGAAAAAGGTTGCGGGCTATCGTCGGGAAATGGCAAGGATAGGCAGGTCGGAAGAGGACCAGGTTGTTGTTTTTGCGGAAAACTCCTTCGACGGCGGCTATGAGGCAACGATAAAACTCCTGGAAGAGCATCCTGATGTGACGGCTCTTGTCTTCGGGGAGGACATCACTGCTGTTGGCGGTATGAAGGCGTTAGCGAGTGTGGGGAGGAAAGTGCCCGAGGACATTGAAGTCATCGGATTCAACAACTCGATTTATGCTAGAATCTGCACGCCTGCGTTGACTTCGATAGACAACAAGCTCGTCCTGATGGGTAAAAAAGCGACGCAAACCCTGTACGAGATGATTAATGGGGATAATCTTTCATCCCAAATCCTCGTCATGCCTGAATTGGTGGCCAGGGAAAGCACAAATTGGAGGCATTATGATATTTGGAAATATTAAGCGCCTGGATGACGCATCATTCTATCCGGAACCGCTTGTCAAGGCGTTGTCCTTTTTGAAGGACGCTGATTTGGAAAATATGGAACCGGGTGTATACGAAATTGATGGCAGGGACCTGTATGCAGAGGTTCAAAGCATCAACGCGGATTTTGTGGAAAACCGCAAGGCGGAAAGTCACAGTGTCTATGTCGATGTCCAGTACCTTGTGTCTGGGGCTGAGCGCATAGGACATGCTGTTCTGCTTGACTCGGCGGTGGTCAAGGAAGACCTGCGGCCCGATAAGGACCTCATCTATTATGAAGATCCTGCCGGGGAAACGATGCTGACGATGACGCCGGGTGACTTTGCTGTGTTCTTCCCTTCTGACATCCACAAGCCTGGGTGCGAGAGTGGCGGATGCATGGCGGTCAAGAAGGTTGTCGTCAAGGTGAAGTACGATACAATTTGAAATTGTTAACAGAAGCAAGAGCTTTTGTGTCAGCGGATCTGTCTGCTGGCGCAAAGGCTCTTTTGTTTGTTGTTGTTTTGGTTGTCTTTGCGATGTGTTTTCATTTATAATGGTAATTGTCATACAAGTGAGTAGCGAAAACGAAAACATGCGAATAAGTTGTATGACAAGTAAAGGGGAATAAGGCAAGAAAATATCAGCAAAATATACAAAATTGCCATAATATCTATGTGAAACACGTCTAAATATGCAAATTACACAATTTTAAACATTGACATTGTCTTACAACCATGATAATATCATATCAACTTGTAAGACAACTTGTTGCTGGAGGTTAATATGAATAAGAAGAAACAGAATGCAAGTGATATTGTCTACAAGGTTATCGAGCAGAAGATACTGGACAAAGAATGGGAACCGGGAATGAAGATTTCATCCGAGAACCAGCTTTCACAGGAGCTTGGAGTCAGCCGCCTTTCTGTAAGGGAAGCGATTGAGAAAATGGTTGCTCTCAGCATACTGAACAAAAAGCAGGGCGAGGGAACCTTCGTGAAGAATCTCGATGCATCCATTCCCCTTAGCAATCTGATACCCATGATTTTGCTGGAAAAAGATAACCAACGTGACATACTTGAGTTTCGTCTTATTCTTGAAGTCGAAAGCGTAAAGCTGTTCACAAGCCGTGGCAATGCTGAAATGCTGCAGGAACTGGAAAAGTGCTACCAGGATATGTGCCGCTTCCAGGATGATTCAGAGAAATTCTATAGTGCTGATTACGGCTTTCACAGTGTCATTGCTAAAGGTACCGGCAATTCACTGATTGTTAAGATCAACAGCATCATGACAGACCTTCTCTCATATCATCAGAAGACGCTTAATGTGCATCTTGGGCCCGAGGGAGGGCTTAAAGACCACAAGAAAATCCTTGAAGCCATCCGCGAGAAGGACCCTGAGTTGGCCGGATTGTATATGAAAAGACATATAGAAAGGACAATCAGGGATTACACAAACCTGCAGATCGGTAGCCGCAACTCATAAATGTATTATAATTTGGAGGGCTATTTCATGAAGAAAGTACTGGCAATCATTTTCACATTGACTTTGGTAACATCACTGTTCGCTGGATGTGGACAAAACAGCAACACAGCAGCTAACGTAGATACGACAGTTGAAAAGCGCATCATGAGAATCGGTATAGGTCTCAACGAGGACCATCCTCAATATAAAGGTCTGGAAAAATTCAAGGAAGAGTTGAACAAACGCTTGGATACAATAGACGTACAACTTTTCGCCAACAGTGTTCTGGGCGATGACAGGACGATGATGGAAGCGCTCCAGCTTGGCACTCAAGAAGGCACATGCCCATCGTCTGCACCAATAGGAAACTTCATTGAAGATTTCAAGGTCTTTGACTTCCCGTTCCTGTTCCCTGACGAAGCATCCGCTGACAAAATTCTTGATGGACCAATCGGTCAGAAACTGCTCGATGATCTCTCTGAAGTAGGAATCAAGGGTCTTGTCTATTGGGAGAACGGATTCAGAAACTTGACGACAAGAGATACAGAAGTCCATTCACCTGCCGATATGAAAGGCCTCAAAGTCAGAACCATGGAAAATCCGATCCATCTGGCTGCATTCGAAGAACTTGGTGCCAATCCGACGCCTATGGCATTCGGTGAGCTCTTCATGGCTCTTCAACAGAAAACGGTTGATGGACAAGAAAACCCTATTGCAACGATTTACTACAATAAGTTCTATGAAGTACAGGACTACACGATCCTGACAAAGCATATCTATTCACCGTTTGTATTCATGATCAGTCAGCTGTTCTGGGATGCATCGACACCAGAAGAGCAACAAGCTATTATGGAAGCGGCTGAAATCGCTAGAGACTATGAAAGACAGTTGAATCGTGAAGCCAATGAAACGCTGTCTGCAGAGCTTGAAAAAGAAGGTATGCAAGTCATTCCACTGACGACTGAAGAACAAAAGCAGTTTGAAACTATCGCAAAATCCGTTTATGGCGATTTTGCACAAGGCAGCATTGCCGATCTCCTGGATCAAGTACAAGCTGAATTGAGCAAGTAATAGACTTACAGATGAACGGGCCGGGATGATTACCTGGCCTGATTCAATCTAATTATGATTAAGATCAAGTAATCTGGAGGTTATCATGAAATTGATAAAAAAATTGAATTTGCATTTTGAAGAATACATTACAGCGGCATTTCTGGTAGTGATGACATTATTGATCTTTTTTCAGGTCATGTCCAGATTTCTTTTGAACACACCGCTGGCGTGGTCTGAAGAAGCTGCCCGATACGTTTTTATATGGACAATCTATCTGTCTGCTGCACTGGCTGTCAAGCATAGGAAGCATATCCGCGTGGAAGTGGGTCTGATGCTTTTTAAGGGCAAGGCAAAAAGTGCGATGTTTATATTGTCTGATATCCTGTTTCTGATTTTCAGTATTATCCTGGTAAATGATGGCATAAGACTGGTTCAGACACTATCGGCTCATCAGCAGGTTTCGCCTGCGTTAGCACTGCCGATGAATATAGTCTATATTATCATTCCGTTGGGTTATGGTTTGATGGCTCTTAGGCTTATCAAAAACATTGCCACTGACATAAGAAGCTTGACCAATCCAGAAATTCGCGAAGAGATTATGTTAGAGATAGAGGAGGTAGCTGGAGAATGAGTATATCATTGGTTTTATTTGGAAGTTTAGGGCTGTTCCTTGTCTTGGGCGTGCCGATAGCAATATCCATTGGGCTCGCTTCTCTGTTGGGTATCATATTCAGTAACATGCCGACAATTTATCTGGCTCAGGGTTCGTTCATATCTGTCGACTCCTTTCCGCTGATGGCGGTGCCGTTTTTCATTCTTGCGGGCAACCTGATGGAAACGGGCGGTTTGTCGAAACGGCTGGTCAAGGTGGCGAATGTCATGATGGGTTCCTTTACCGGCGGACTGGCAACAGTGACAATTATGGCATGTGCATTCTTTGCGGCCATCTCGGGATCAGGTCCGGCTACGGTAGCGGCAATCGGATGCATCATGATACCAGCCATGGTTGAAAGAGGATACCATAAAAACTTTGCGTCGGCTGTCGCTGCTTCAGGCGGTGCGCTGGGCATTCTGATCCCGCCGAGTATCGTCATGGTCGTATATGGCGTTGTCGGCAGCGTATCGATAGGTGCATTGTTTATTGCCGGCATCCTGCCAGGCGTTGTCATATCACTGACGTTGATTCTCACAGGGTATTTGATTTCCAAAAAGAACAAATTCAAAGGTTCTGGCGACAAGTTTCATATGAAAGAACTCTTGAAAGCATTGAAAGAAGCATTTTGGGCGCTTCTGGCACCGGTCATCATCCTTGGCGGCATCTATGGCGGTATTTTCACACCGACAGAAGCAGCGGTGGTTGCAGTGGTCTATGGATTCATTATTGGCGCGTTTGTTTACAAGGAACTGAAGCTGCCTCAAATATACGATGCCCTGTTTAAAACGGCAATCACTGTGGGTTCGGTTATGATCATCATTGGTGTGGCTACAACGTTGGGAAGACTGATGAGCATGTACCAGATACCCAACAAGATGGCAGCCTCCCTGGCATCCGTATCCACGAACAAATTTGTCATTCTGATGCTGATCAACCTTTTGCTGCTGTTCATAGGCATGTTCATGGAAACTTTGGCAACGATCATTATCCTGACTCCGCTTCTGCTGCCTGTTGTCACGGCGCTTGGCGTGGATCCGATACATTTTGGAATACTGCTGGTCGTCAATTCTGAGATTGGATTCCTTACACCGCCACTTGGTGTTAACCTTTTTGTCGCATCGGGTATATCGGGCGTCTCCATAGAGAACATTGCCAAGGGGATCCTGCCATTTATCCTGGCCTTGCTGGCTGCGATTACCTTGCTGACATTTGTCCCTGAAATATCTACATTTTTACCGAACTTGCTAATGTAATTGGAGGAAATACAATGGAACTTAAAAGTCAACAGACACGAAAAATCGCCCCGGAGATGGATCCGCTAAAAATGGGGATGGGGTGGAAAGTGGAAGATCTGTCAAAGCCTCAGATTATAGTTGAAAGTACTTTTGGTGACAGTCATCCTGGAAGTGCCCACCTTATGCGATTTGTGGATAAGGCTGTAATGGGTGTTAAGGATGCTGGAGGGAAAGCTGCCAGATACTTTACGACAGATATATGTGATGGTATCGCGCAAGGACATGACGGCATCAACTACTCGCTGGTTTCCAGGGAGATGATTGCCAATATGATAGAAATCCATGTTAATGCGACTACTTTTGACGGCGGTGTGTTTATTGCAAGCTGTGATAAAGGGATGCCCGCGCATCTTATGGGGATTGGCCGTACCGACATACCGTCTATCATGATTACCGGCGGTGTTATGGATGCGGGCCCGGACCTTCTGACGCTGGAACAGATCGGTATGTACAGCGCCATGGAGCAGCGAGGCGAGTTGTCGGAAGAGAAACTGACCTACTATAAGCATAATGCCTGTCCGTCCTGTGGCGCCTGTTCCTTCATGGGAACGGCATCCACCATGCAGATCATGGCTGAAGCACTGGGGCTGATGCTTCCTGGAAGCGCGCTAATGCCGGCTATGTGCAGTGACCTGGATCAGGTAGCCTATGAAGCGGGGAAAAAATCCGTAGAGCTGGCTATGAAAGGTATCAAGGCTTCGGATATTGTGACGGAGAAATCCTTCGAGAACGCCATCATGGTACATGCTGCCATCTCGGGGTCGACGAATTCATTGCTCCATCTACCGGCTATCGCCAGGGAATTCGGACTTGACATCGATGCGGACACCTTCGACAGGATGCACAGGAACGCCCACTACCTGCTCGACATCAGGCCGGCTGGAAAGTGGCCGGCCCAGTACTTCTATTATGCGGGTGGTGTCCCGAGGGTCATGGAGGAAATCAAGTCCATGCTCAATCTGGACGTACTGACAGTGACCGGCAAGACGCTGGGGGAGAACCTGGAGGATGTCAAGAAGAACGGTTACTACGAAAAATGTCAAAGCTATCTGGATGTGCTGGGATTACAGCGCACGGACATCATCAGGAGTTTTGACGCACCGATTGGGAAAAACGGAACGATTGCTGTCCTCAGGGGCAACATGGCTCCGGAAGGCGCTGTCGTCAAGCACTCGGCGGTGCCGAAGGAAATGATGAAGGCTGTTCTCAAAGCAAGGCCCTTCGATTCCGAGGAAGAAGCGCTGGCAGCCATCTTCGGAAAAAAAATCCGGCCAGGCGATGCGGTCATCATCCGTTATGAAGGTCCGAAAGGGAGCGGCATGCCTGAAATGTTCTATACCACAGAGGCGATCTCGTCGGATGAAGTGCTTGGTAAAAGCATCGCACTTTTAACGGATGGACGGTTCTCGGGCGCATCCAAAGGCCCTGCAGTGGGACATATATCGCCGGAAGCTGCTGAAGGAGGACCCATCGCGCTAGTCAAAGAAAACGACCTGATTGAACTGGACGTAGAGAAACGCATTCTGAGGATCGTCGGCATCAATGGTGCGGAAAGGTCTGAAGGAGACATCGAGAAGGTTCTGGAAGAGAGAAGGAAGAACTGGAAACCCAAAGAGGAAAAATACAAATCCGGTGTCCTGAACATCTATGCGAAACATGCAGAATCACCCATTAAGGGTGGGTACATGAAGTAATCCTATGAATGAAGGAGATAAAGGGAAATGATGTTGAATAACGGTTTTATTCTTGCTACTGCTGCAGATGCCGCTCCGGCGGATGGCAATCGGCTCATCATCGCGGCAATACTGGGACTCTTGCTGCTGCTCCTGCTGATTATCAAAGTGAAGCTGCAGCCGATTCTGTCCATTCTGGTCAGTGCGATTTTCATTGGCGTTGTCGCTGGCATGTCTTTTGATGCGATCGTAGGGTCGATTGGAACGGGTATAGGCAACACGCTGAAGGGTATTGCGCTCCTGGTCGGACTTGGATCCATGTTCGGTGCCATTCTTGAAATATCGGGCGGCGCCCAGAGGATTGCGGTGACACTGGTCGATCGGTTCGGTGAAAGAAAATCAGCCTGGGCACTTGGTATCACTGGACTTATCATTGCAATGCCGGTTTTCTTTGATGCCGGTCTGATCATATTGATTCCGCTGGCATTCAGTCTTGCGAAGAGAACGAAGAAATCCACGTTGATCTATGCAATTCCTCTGCTGGCAGGGCTGGCGGTAGGCCATGCATTCATCCCGCCGACACCGGGACCCATTCTGGTTGCGAACCTGCTGGGCGTCGAACTTGGCTATGTCATTTTCGTGGGGCTGATTGCAGGAACAATCTCTATGATCATCGCAGGCCCCTTGTTCGGACGTTTCATTGGTACTAAGATTCATACAGCCCTTCCTCACAACGTTGAAGAAATGCCGGAATATGAAACTGACAAGCTGCCTGGATTTGCTACAGTAGTCAGCATCATCCTTATTCCGCTTGTGTTGATCCTATTGAATACAGCTTCAAAAGCAATTCCTGCCCTTGCCCCGGCCAAACCGTTCCTCGGTTTCATCGGTGAGCCCTTTGTCGCACTGACGATTGCCACTTTATTCGCTATGTACGCTCTAGGTACGAGACACGGCTATACAAGGGATGAACTCGGGAAGATCATGACCAAGTCGCTTGAACCGACCGGCATGATCCTTTTGGTCACTGCCTGCGGTGGCGTGCTGCGCTACACACTTGCGGACTCAGGTCTGGGCGAGATCATCGGCCATGCAGTATCCACAAGTGCACTGCCACTGGTCGTCGTGGCTTTCATCGTTGCAGCCCTCGTCAGAATCTCGGTTGGTTCGGCTACTGTCGCCATGACCATGGCGGCAGGCATCATGGCGGCCATGCCGGAAATTACAGGATACTCTCCTTTATACCTTGCGTGTGTCACAGCTGCAATCGCCGGCGGCGCAACAGTTGTCAGCCATTTCAACGACTCCGGTTTCTGGCTGGTCAAATCGCTGCTGGATATCGATGAAAAAACAACACTCAAGTCGTGGACAGTTATGGAGACGATTGTCGGATTCAGCGGCTTCGCAGTGGCACTTGTGATATCGACGTTCGCTTAACAACCAACAAACAGACGAAGAGCATCTTCTGTTGCCTTTTGCGTTCATTGACTTTCTCGACACGAAAAAGTATAATATAAACCAAACAACGCCTCGCATTCGTGTGGGGCGTTCTTTACAATGTTCGGAGTAAAAAATATATTTGGAGGGGGAAGGTGCTATGCATATGGCAGACGCATTGATATCACCGGTGGTCGGTGGTATCATGTGGGGAGCATCAACAGGAACAATCGGCTATGCGACCAAAAAGATAAAAGTCAATCTGGAGGAGAAGAAAATACCGCTGATGGGCGTAATGGGCGCTTTCGTATTCGCTGCGCAGATGCTTAATGTGACCATTCCGCTGACCGGATCAAGCGGACATATCGGTGGAGGCATGCTCCTGGCCATTCTGCTGGGGCCCTATGCCGGATTCCTTACGATGGTGTCGGTCCTTGCCATACAGGCGCTGCTGTTTGCAGATGGCGGATTGCTGGCTCTTGGATGCAACATCATCAACCTGGGATTCTTCACCTGTTTTGTAGCCTATCCATTTATCTACAGACCGATAATCAAGAAGGGGCTGTCGAACAAGCGACTCATTACCGCTTCGGTTCTTTCTGCTGTCGCGGGCCTTCAAATGGGCGCGCTGGGTGTCGTTCTGGAGACGGTGCTGTCCGGCAAGACCGAACTGCCGTTCACACAATTCCTATTACTGATGCAGCCGATTCATCTGGCAATCGGAATCATCGAAGGCATCCTGACGGCAACGGTCATCGCCTATATCTATAAGGAAAGACCGGTACTGCTGGGTGGAGCAGTTGACGGTGCCGATAACTTGAAGGCATCCTTCAAGAAGGTCACGGTCGTACTGCTGGCTGCAGCCCTGATCCTTGGCGGTTTCTTTTCGAATTACGCCTCGGAGCTGCCTGACGGACTTGAATGGTCCGTTGAAAAGATAACGGGTTCGGGTGAACTGGAAGCACAGGGAAGTCTCCATGCAGTCGTATCTGCTGTGCAGGAAAAGACCTCACTGCTGCCGGATTATGATTTCAAGACGGACCTGGGAGGAGGCACTTCCTTCTCGGGCGTTGTTGGTGGCATGGTCACGCTGATCGTTGTAGTGGCTTTCGCTATGCTGCTTAAGATGTACAAAAGACTAAGGAAATATTCGCAAAGGACTTGATGACATATGGCTGATGCAAGCACATCGGCATTCGAAATCCGGGCACTGGATGACGCATCCCGAAAGAAAACCCCCTATACACACACTGCATCCTTCGGCAAAAATCATCGTAACCATGGCATACATCATTGTTGTGGCATCGTGTGACAGCCATGAAATCAACAAACTGCTGTTGATGTCGGTCTATCCCGTCTACATTTTTATCATGGGAGAGATACCGGTTGGACTGATTCTGAAGCGGATGCTTCTTGCCTTGCCTTTCATCTTGGGTGTGGGAATTCTCTCGGAGGGGTGGATGACATTCATTTCCCTTACTCTCAAGGGATGCCTTACCATATCGGCGGCGCTGCTTCTGATGGCCACGACCGGCATCGACAGGATTGCCATGGGACTGAATAGCATGAAAGTGCCGGGGCTGCTCATCTTGCAGCTGCTTCTGACATACCGGTATCTGGGCATTCTTGTGGAAGAGGTCTACAAGATACAGGACGCATATATGCTAAGAGCTCCTGGGCAGAAAGGCATCAAACTTCGTGTCTGGGGTTCCTTGGCGGGGAGACTTCTGCTCCGGACCTATGACAGGGCAGAAAAAATCCATGAAGCAATGGTGCTCAGGGGATTCGATTCGGCGTATGCATTTAAACCCGCAGCTTCAATTGCATTGCGGGACAAGGTCTACATGTTCGTCTGGTGCATTTTAATGCTTTCGGCAGGGGTGATACTATGAGTCATCATAAAATAGAATTCAAACAAGTGCAATTCACATATAAAGATGGAAACAGAGCCGTTGAAGATATGACATTTTCAGTGGGGCATGGTGAATCGATCGGTATCATCGGTGCCAACGGAGCCGGGAAATCGACGCTGCTTAAGCTGCTGGTCGGGATCATGATGCCTGAGAAGGGTGAGATCCATGTAGGAAACCTACAGCTTTCAAAAAAGACGCTGCCTTTTGTGAGAAGGGAAATTGGATTCACATTTCAGGAGGCGGACCACCAGCTTTTCATGAATACCGTCTACGATGATGTGGCATTTGGCCCCAGAAACCTGGGGATGGAGGAGGACGAAGTAGAGAAAACTGTGGCTCATGCGCTTGAAACCGTCGGGGCGCTCCATCTCAAGGAACGGGCGTCATACAGACTGTCAGGCGGTGAAAAAAGGAACGTAGCGATTGCAACTGTTCTGGCGATGGAACCCAATATACTGGTGATGGATGAACCGACATCGGGACTCGATCCAAAGGCAAGAAGAAGGCTGATTGAACTGCTGAAGCAGTTCGAACATACGAAACTGATAGCCACCCATGATCTCGACATGGTACTCGATCTGTGTGACAGAGTCATCGTACTGCATGAGGGGAAATGCGTCAGGGACGGTAAGACAAGGGAATTGCTGGAAGATGCAGAGTTTCTGGAATCCTGCTCACTGGAGAAGCCGCTTAGTTTGACGTGTTGGAGCGGTCATGAAGAAATCGGAGGATAAAGATGAATAAAATCAATGTCAGCAACAGCAACTTGACTATTCCGGATATTGGTATCGGATGTATGCGCATAGCCGAAATGGATTCGAAGAAACTGGAGGAACTGATACAAACGGCAATTGAACTGGATTTGAATTTCTTCGACCATGCAGACATCTATGGCGCAGGGAAATCAGAGGAAGTCTTTGCCGAAGCAATCGCTTCCCAAAATATCGACAGGGAGAGCATCATACTCCAGTCGAAATGCGGCATCCGAAAAGGTTTTTATGACCTGTCGGAAGAGCATATCATCAATTCCGTTGACAAAATACTGATGAGACTGAAGACGGAGTACCTGGATATCCTGCTCCTCCACAGACCTGACGCGCTTGTCGAACCTGAAGAGGTTGCTGCGGCTTTCGATATACTTGAGAGAACAGGCAAAGTCAAACATTTCGGTGTGTCCAATCACAATCCGATGCAGATCGAACTGTTGAAAAAACATGTCAAGCAGCCGATTCTTTTCAATCAGCTGCAGCTGAGTGCCATGAGAACAGGCATGATTGATCAGGGAATCAACGTGAATATGAAAGTGCCCGGTTCTTTGGACCATGATGGCAGTGTTCTGGATTATTGCAGGCTGAAGGATATCACAATTCAGGCCTGGTCGCCGTTCCAGTATGGATTCTTTGAAGGCGTCTTCCTTGACAACAAGAAGTTTCCTGAACTGAACCGTGTCATCAAGAAGCTGGCTGAAAAATATGATGTCCAGGATTCTGCAGTCGCTGTGGCGTGGATTCTGCGTCACCCAGCAAGGATTCAAACGATCATCGGTACGACGAAAGTGGAACGGTTGAAACAGATATCGGAAGCGTCAGATATTGTTATGTCGAGGGAAGACTGGTACGAAGTGTATAGGGCGGCGGGGAATGAGTTGCCGTAACTTCATATTATCTTGACAATTATTTCCATATGAATTACTATGAAGTAACATTTGAATAAAAATACATTTGTGTATTCGGGGTGCTTATTTAGCTGAGAATGAACATATAGTTCTAAACCCGTATAACCTGATGCAGATAATGCTGCCGTAGGGATTATAGACAATTCTTTTTCAAAAAGACGCGTTTTTAAGCCGTATCCCTGTGGATATGGCTTTTTTTAGGTGTGAAAAAAACTTAATAAATGGAAAGGAGGTTTTATTATGGAATTGAAATGTGGAATAAGTGACGTCGTTGGCGCGCGATTGGGGATATATCCGATGGAAGATAGATTTGTGGATGTCATATTGGGTGCGGTCAAGGCTACCGACAGAAGCGGTCTTGCGGTCATGACCGATGACCTTGGAACAACGGTTCAGGGTAATCGAGACCGGGTTTTTTCATATGTAAAGGAAGTGTTTCTAAGAGCAGCTGAGACAGGTGGCCATGTTGTGGCCAATGTGCTCTTTTCGGTAGGGTGCCCTGGAGACGTGCCTGAGGATTTTGATTTCGATGCGGAGCCGCCGAAAGTGGAGCTGCCTAATGAGGATATGCCGGTTGCCTGTGCCTGGTCGTTATATCCTCTGGGAAGTAATGAATATTTCGGTGTGATTATCGATGAAGTTAAAAAGGCAATGGAAAAAACCGATCTGGATGTCGAAAGTTATCATTACTGTACACGTCTGGACGGAAGCGCCAAAGACATCTTTACGTTGTTGGAGACATCGTTTGAAGGGGTCAGTGGAAGAATCAAACATACCATCATTCATGCTACCCTTTCGAAGGGGAGTCCTTCAAAGGCAAAGGAAACTATTGAACTGTAGATAAGGAGAAGTCTGTTATGAACATCAATTTCAAATGGAGTCTAAAGGATATTATCGTTTTATGTGTGCTGGGTGTGGCTTTCGGTGCCATGTATTTGGGGGGTATCAGCCTATGGGCCATCGCGAATGCAGCGTTTGGTCCGATTGGCTTGGATATGGTATATGGCATATGGTTTACAGCATCCATCACGGCGGCCTATATCATCAGAAAACCGGGCGTCGCTTTAGTGGCCGAATTGTTGGCGGCACTTGGCGAGGTTTTGTTGGGTACGCCATCAGGCGTCATGGTGTTCGTAGGAGCCGCAATCCAAGGAATCGGCTGTGAAGTTGTTTTTGCAGCTACGGGATGGAAAAAATATTCTACGCCAGTACTTATAGCAGCAGGTATGGGTGCCAGCGTAACTAGCTTTATCTATAACTATGTCGCTTATGGCTATTCAAGTTACGGCATTGGCATGCTGGCGATGATGCTTGGTATTCGGTTGGTATCGGGCGCAGTGCTTGCCGGTCTGCTTGGTAAATTCATCGGCGATGGCCTGGCAGCAACAGGTTCCTTATCCTCATTCCCATTAGGAAGAGAAAGAGCTGAAAGCAAGGTCGAAATCTAATGAAAAAAATTCAGGTCCGCGAATTATCTGTTGAACTCAATGGAAATAAAATATTGGAAAACATAGATCTTTCATTTTATACCAATGAGCGGATTCTGTTACTAGGAGAAAGCGGCAGTGGCAAGTCCACGCTGCTTTTATCCGTTATGGGTCTGCTGCAGCGGTCTGAACATGCAACCGTAACGGGGGACATTGTCATCGACGGCCGATCTGTTAGGGATATGAAGCTCAATGAACTGGCAAGAATATTCGGTATGGTTTTCCAAAATCCCGAAAGTCAGTTTTGCACCCTGTATCCCAGGGATGAGGTTGCCTTTGGCTTGGAGAATCAATGTATCCCATCGTCCAAGATGGATGCAGTTATCGATGACGCCCTGGGAATGGTCGGTATCGAAAAGTCATTTGAGAGTCTTCGGGTAAATCAGCTGTCAGGGGGCATGCAGCAGAGACTTGCGGTCGCATCGATCATGGCAATCGGTTCTGAAATGCTGATTTTTGATGAGCCGACGGCCAATCTGGATCCGCTTGGAAGAATGGAAATCGTAGAGGCTGCCAATCTGGCCGGCAACAAAGGCAAGGGTATCTTACTGGTGGAACACAATCTGGAGGAGTGGCTGGACGTCATCGACCGGGTGCTTGTGATGGACGACCAAGGGCAGTTGCTGTTTGACGGAAGTGTCATGGAAGTGTTGGTAGACAATAACCATATTCTTGAGGAAAAAGGTATCTGGCGACCCCGAATGACCCAGCTTGTCAGAAGGCTGAAAGACCAACATTTTCCAATTACACATGTGCCGGCTTCATTGGAAGATATTCGATGTGACGACAAAGACCTTCTGAAGAAGCTGTTTATAAAAGAACAGGAAGAAAGCCCGGTTGGGGACAGTGCACAGGAAGGCATACTCAAAATTGAGGGTTTGACGGCCGGTTACAAGAAAAATCAGCCCGTCCTCAGAGATATTGGCTTCGATGTGCATGAAGGTGATTTTTTCGCTTTGGTGGGAAGGAATGGAAGCGGGAAATCGACATTATCGAAAGTTCTTCTTAAAATGCTGAACGGAGAAAAAGGGAAAATCCAGATGCTGGGGCAAGATATGAAGGACATCAAAACCAAGGATTTATATGACGCCATTGGCTATGTGTTTCAAAATCCGGAACACCAGTTTATTGAAGACAGCGTATGGTCCGAAATCGCCTACAGCGTTCGGTTGATGGAAGGTGATAGTGAGAAAGTGAAGGAAGAGGCCGTAAGACTCCTGAAAGATTTTTCGTTATACGAGAACCGGAGAGATAATCCCTTTAGCCTTTCTGGAGGACAAAAAAGAAGGCTGTCTGTAGCCACCATGCTGACGGGCAGCAGAAAACTGTTGATACTGGATGAGCCGACCTTCGGACAGGATGAGAAAAATGCCACAATGCTGATGGACAAGTTGAAGGAATTGAATCGGCAAGGGATGACAATCTTTATGATCACCCATGATATGGCTTTGGTCTCCAAATATACAAACAGAACGGCTGTATTGTCGGAGGGACGCATCACTTACTGCGGCGATACGAAAAATCTGTGGCAGGAATCTGAAACACTATGTTGTGCCGGCCTAAACTTGCCGTTTGATGTAAAGCTTCGGCGCTGGATTGAGGAAATGGAGGATTAGATGATGCATATGAAAATATTTAATCCTACAGCAAAACTGGTGGCGAATCTGATTGTCCTGATTGCCGCTGTAGCAATATTCGAGCCAAAGACCATGGCGCTTTTATTTGCGGTTGTCCTGTTGTTCGGTCTGGGTACGCAATCTTTCACCAGAAAGAATCTGGTAGCTGTTATCCCGCTGGCGTCCTTTGCCATAGGCATGTTATGGATGAATGGGGCCTTTGCAAGAATCGAGAATCCGACGATTGCCTATACCATAGGGTCCCTTGATTTTACCAAGGAAGGATTGACCATTGGTGTGACACTTTTTTTCAGGATCCTGATCATTGGTGTCTCTTCAATCTTGTTTACATCAAATACAGATCCCGATAAATTGGTGCTTAGCCTGATTCAGCAGTGCAGGCTGCACCCGGGCGTTGCTTATGGCATACTAACGGCTTTTCGGTTTCTCCCGTCGATGGAAGAAGACTTGGCCTTGATCAACGCGGCCCACAGAATCCGGCGTTCCAAGGAGAAGAAATGGTATAAGAAAAAGAATCCCTGGTATAAAAACGCTATTCCTTTGTTGGCAACCAACGTAAGGAGAGCCGAGAGAGTCGCCATTGCCATGGAAGCAAGAGGATTCGAAAGCAAGGAAAAGAGAACATACTATCGGTCTGTCAATTGGTATTTCAGGGATACGGTATTCATTGTCTTCACAATAATGCTAGTGGGAGCTGTGATTGGCTTCTCGGTAAAGGCCGGATGGTTTCTTGGCTTTAAGCACTGGCAGGGATTTTAATACATGATAATGTATCCAGTATATACAAACTACACAGCGCTATGATATAATAGTCATGTATTGGATTCAGTATCCACGAAATCACAAAGAGGGGTTTCTGCATGGAAAAACTTGAAACAAAACAGACAAAAGACCAGATTGCTGACATGTTGAGGGCCGAAATTATCAATGGCGGTCTGCCAGATGGCATGGAAATAACACAGATGGGACTGGCTGAACAGCTTGGCGTTTCAAGGATGCCCATCCGAGAAGCCTTCCAGATTCTAGAGCAGGAAGGTTTTCTGAAACGACTGCCGAACAGGCATATACAAGTGGTTGGTCTCAAGCAGAGCCATATAAGACGATATGTAAGGCTGCTTTCATCAATAGAATACGAACTGTTCAAAGAACTGCTTGATTCTGAGGGTGAAGGAAAAATGGCGGAGTCATTTATAAAAAGAATTAAGGACATGCAAGGTTCATCAGAGCGGATCTACAAGTTCCATACACTTATTTCTGAGACACTGGAAGACAGTCAGACTATCCGAATGCACCACCAATTTTTGGGTGGGCTCTTTCTTCATGCCCTTGAATACCTCGCCGATGACATGGCCCTTCAAACGGCTTTGCAACAAACAGACGAAATGATGGATATACTCGAAAACGGTCATATACCGGATAGAGAGACAATCGAAACCCACACCAACACGGTTATGGGTATGATGATGGAGGCGTAACAATGAAAAACCTTAAACCGCTGAAGCTGCTGCCTGCAAGAGAAAGAGTAGCCTCTGCTCTAAGAAGGGCAATTCTTGCCAAAGAACTAAAAGAAGGGGAAACCATTACCCTGGAGCAGATCGCCAAACAGTTGGGCGTTTCTGCCATGCCTGTCAGGGAAGCCTTTCAGCTGCTTAACAGTGAGGGGCTTATTGAAGTCAAACCCAACAAAGGCGCAACGGTCCTTGGCATAAATGAAAAGACGATACGCGACCACTATGAAACACGGTGGATCCTTGAGAGCGAGTGCATTTACAAGGTGTGTTCGGGTAGTGCGGACATATCCGAGATTGAAGATTTCTATGAACAGGCTATTGAAGCCCTGAAAAACAAGAACTACCAGGATTATACAAATTACAACCAGGCATTCCATATGGCTATCTGGACGGCAGCAGACAATGAAAAGATCAAATCACTGCTTTCATCAATATGGAACGGATTGCCTGTTGGCAGTCAAATGACAGAAGAATCCTATGCAGATCTTTCGATGGGCGAGCATGAAGAGCTCATGAACGCTATAAGAGAGAGGCATGCCGATCTGGCTAAGGACCTTATGAAGAAGCATCTCCAAAGAAGCTTGGAGAATATGCTGACATATCTGACGAGTTGATAGTGTTGAGCATTGTATACAAAAGATATTGACAGAGATTTAAAACGGTGCTAATATTTAAGTATAAATGGATACAATATCATACATCAAATATCAAGGGGGCCTTATGTCAACCAGAGAAAAGTACCAGAGACATGAAGTGAAAGCCGGGAGCCGGTATTTCACTGAAACGAGATCCATCATCGAAACAGCCTTCCACACCAACAATGTGGTGAGTGTCACATCGCTCAAAGAAGCCTACAAGCTGGCTGCATCAAGTCCCGGAACGGTCGTGACGGACATGCCGGTCCACAGACCTGAGGAACTGGGTCTTGTGGAAGATGCAAGGATTCTCCTGTACAACGATGGCGCCGTTCACGGAAGATGCGCCGCCGCGAGAAGAATCTTCGGAGAAGCGTCCACCGACAAGGAAGAAATACTAAGCGTACTGAAGGAGGCTGCCTATGAAATTGGACGGAAAAGAGCCTATCATGCATACTGCTTCATCGGTCTTGAGGAAGATTTCATGGTCAGGGCAAGGCTTCTGATTCCGGAAGGCCATGAAAATATCCTATACAACTGGCTTTTGAATTTCCAGACCATCACCCAGGAGTACATCAAGAAGTACCGTCATTCGGTGTCCTATGATGAAGGCGATATCTACATATTCGCAGATCCCGACTGGCGGCACCCTGATTATCCATACGGTCTTGCATTCTTTGATTCGGACAGCAACTGCGCTGCGATTCTCGGGATGCGGTATTTCGGGGAATTCAAGAAAGGGACACTGACACTAGCATGGAGCGTAGCAAACAGGAACGGATTCGCATCATGCCACGGAGGTCTGAAACGTTACAAAAAACAGGATGGCAGCAACTACGTGATGGGGATTTTCGGTCTGTCGGGATCAGGGAAATCCACGTTGACTCATGCGAAGCATGAAGGCAGGTATGACGTGTCGGTGCTGCACGATGACGCCTTTGTCATCAATACTGAAACTGGGAGCTCGGTGGCTCTGGAACCGTCCTATTTCGACAAGACGGCTGACTACCCGCTTGAGAGTGCAGACAACCGTTATCTGCTCAGTGTCCAGAACTGCGGCGTGACCGTTGATGAGGACGGCAACAAAGTAGTCGTCTGCGAGGAGATACGGAACAAGAACGGCAGGGCGCTCAAGTCGATGCTATGGTCTGATAACAGGGTCAACAAGGTGGAGGAGAAGATCGATGCCATCGTATGGCTGATGAAAGATCCAGTCCTTCCGCCCGTCGTGAAAATCGGCGATCCTATCCTTGCTTCGGCCATGGGGGCGCTTCTGGCAACCAAAAGGACCTCGGCTGAAAGGGTGGTCAGCGGCACAGATCTTGACCAGCTGGTTTTCGAGCCTTATGCGAATCCGTTCAGAACCTACCCGCTGGAAGAGGACTACGAGAAGTTCAAGAAGCTGTTTGTTGACCTTGGTGTGGACTGCTACATCTTCAATACAGGTCACTACATGGATGAGAAAGTGACCAAGGACATGACGATTGGCGGGATGGAAGCAATCGTGAACGATGATGCAGCCTATGAAAAGTGGAGCCATATTGAGGGCGGGTCACTGATGCGAATGCAGGGATTGGAACTGAAGGATGACGAGGAATACGGAAAGGCCATCCGAAATGCTTTCCAGATGCGACTGGATTACCTTGAGTCGGTTAAGAAAGATCCGATGAAGAGACTGCCTGATGAAGTGGCGATTGCGATGCAGAAGATACTGAATGACTGATTATTAATGAGAAACTTCGAATCAAAATAAATACCATGGTTTACTACTATGAATGTAGGAACCATGGTATTTTTTTGTTCGCCGGATGAGTCGGATATTCACAATATCTCAAACAAAGAAAGCGTTTTGCTGAGCAATTTATGTATAGAACACGTCAATTCAATGTAATGACTTGAGCCGAAATCAGGGATATACTTGACTTAACATTATATGTATTACACAAAATTAAGCCTTGTGCATGGGGTTGTTTGTGCAAATCAAATACAGAATAATGAATTTTAAAACAACAAAGGAATCTAAGGAGGAGAAGTTATGCAAAACATTAGGATTGGTTTGGGTTAGTGCCGGATGGATGGGCAAGGCTCACAGTAGTGCAATACTGAATTCACAGATGCTGTTCGGACCTGAATACGGAACAGCCGTATTTGAAATCGTGGCTGACACAAATGAAGCGAGCCTGAAAGAAGCTCAACACAAAATCGGATTCAACCGAATCACCACTGACTGGCGCGAAGTCGTTACAGACTCGAACGTCGATGTCGTAGACGTAGCAACACCAAATGCTTTCCATTACGAGGTTGCAAAAGCGGCACTTGCAAATGGCAAACTTGGAAGAATCATGAGGTTTACCGGCACTTATGATTAGGACCAGCTGCTTGATGAAAAACTTCCAATTACATGGAGACATATTAACAAGCTTGCCGGCTGCGGCGCACTTGGTGACTTGGGTTCACATCTTCTGAGCGTATCCCAGTTCATCATGGGTGACATCAGTGCCGTCAATGCCATGACAACGACCGTCTTCCCGAAGCGTCCTACATCTGCAGGATCATCTGAACTGGTCGAAGTAGAGAATGAAGATATCATCACCTTCATGGCCGAATATGCCAGCGGTGCTGTAGGCACAATAGCAGCAAGTAGGGTCGCTACAGGCAGAAAGAACTACCTCAGCTATGAAATCCAGGGGACCAAGGGCTCTGTTACATACGACCTTGAGCGTATGGGCGAAATTCAGGTGTTCTTCCAGGATGATGAAGAAGTGGACCGCGGTTTCCGTAAAGTGCTTATGAATCCGAAGCACAAAGGCTATGATGCATTCTGGCCTGCCGGCGGTATCGCAATCGGTTACAACGATATGAAAGTTCTGGAGATGCACGAACTTTTCGCAGCATTGACACAAGGCGCTCCATACAGCTGCGATTTCGAATTCGGTTACAAAATCGACCGTACAGTCGCTGCAATTCTTGAATCCGCTAAAAAACGCCAGTGGATCGAAGTAGAATAGAATTTGAGGAGGATACAACATGTCTATAAAAGTTGGTACAGCACCCGATTCCTGGGGGGTATGGTTCCCTAGCCACGAAAAGCAAACGCCCTGGAACCGCTGCATGGATGAAATGCAAAAATCCGGATACGAAGGCGTTGAACTGGGTTCTTTAGGGGTATTTCCCAAACACGGCCGATGCACTGAAAAGCGAACTTGAAAAGCGTTCACTGACACTTGTTGCAGGTACTGTCGGAGGCAACTTCTTGGATGACGAAAACATCGATGAGCTTTGTGAGACAATGAGGTCGTCTTAAGTGACGGCTTTTTCATTGGTTAATAGTACTCCTTTTTATATGAGTGTCATGATAGGAAAACGACTGTCATGGCATTCATTTGTTACTGCTTAATACAGATAAAAAAAGTGCTGACTGGAATTGGTGTGACCCCAATAAGTTAGAACTAAAAATCTTGCTTATGAGGACAACAAAAAGGTTGAAGAGCCTGGCGGCAACATTCACTATGAACGAGCAATGATTTGGTTCATCAGGTGTTCAATTGTGCCTTTATGGGTTATAATGAATAAAAAATCATAAAAATAAGTCGCTGATTCTGTTTGAAGCATCATTGACAGAATCAACCTCCATTGTTAGAATGGTAAATTAGTTTATTTAAGAACATACCAAAACAAGTTGATTTTATATCAGAGAGGTGTGATGTCATGGAAAGCGATAGAAAAAAGAGATTGGCTTCAAAGAGGGAGCTGGCGAGGAAACTTAAAAAAGCGGAAATTGAAGCTAGGAAAAAGGCCATAAAAAACAGAAAACCTTTCAAAGGTCTTCAAATTAGGCCAACAGTCTCTCTGTTCGACGAAGAGGGAAGGCAGGAGCCTGGTGAGAAGAACTGGACCGGTTTCGGATTCGATATCCATCCTCAGGTTACACTGATATCGGCAGTTCTGCTTATTGTCTTTATTGCCATAACACTGATTTATCCTGAGGCGGCAGAAAAATCTTTTGCTGGGGTCATGGAAAGCATTACGAAAAACGCAGGCTGGTTCTTCATCTTCGCCGCCAACGTGTTCATCATCGCTGCCCTGTACTTTGCCTTCGGCAAATACGGCAACATCGTCATAGGCGGTAACGACGCTCAGCCTGAATTCAGCAAATTCGGCTGGTACGCTATGCTTCTGAGTGCAGGCATGGGCATTGGCCTCCTTTTCTGGAGCGTCGGTGAGCCCATTAGCCACCTTCAGACGCCATCCCCTATGTTTGGCGGCATAGAGCCAACATCTGCAGCTGCAGCCCAGGCGGCCATGACTACCACCTTTTTCCATTGGGGCATCCACCCTTGGGCCATCTACTCCATCGTCGGTCTAGGTCTGGCCTTTTTTGCCTACAATGAAGGTTTGCCTCTGACGATACGATCAGTATTCTATCCATTGATTGGCAACAAGATTTACGGCTTCTGGGGCAACCTGATAGATGTTTTGTCCGTTCTGGCCACCCTGACTGGCCTTGCCACCTCGTTGGGGCTGGGCGTTGCTCAGGTCAATGCCGGCCTGAATTTCCTTTTCGGTGTAAACATAAGTGTAGGCGTACAAGTGACGCTGATTATAGTCATCACTGCAATGGCGACAACCTCAGTGGTCATGGGGCTTGACGGCGGCGTCAAACGCCTCAGTGAAATCAACATGGTACTGGCCGGTGTCTTCATGGTCCTGATTCTGGTTCTCGGACCGACGGTCTACATACTCAGTGGCTTCACGCAGAATATCGGCAGCTACCTTTCCGACCTCATGGAAATGAGTCTCTGGACCGAAACTTTCAGGGATACCAACTGGCAGGGTGCCTGGACCATTTTCTATTGGGCATGGTGGATTTCCTGGTCGCCCTTCGTCGGTATGTTCATTGCCAGAATTTCAAAAGGAAGGACCGTCAGAGAATTCATTTTAGGGGTGTTGCTTGTGCCCTCGCTACTCTCCTTCTTCTGGATGAGTGTTTTCGGTGGCACGGCCATCAACCTTCAGATGAATGGTATAGGGGACATTGCTTCAGCTGTGGCCTCAGACGTGTCTATTGCCCTTTTTGCCATGCTTGAGTATCTGCCGTGGACTCAGCTGCTTTCCATAGTAGGCATAATCCTTGTGACTGTTTTCTTTGTCACTTCCTCGGATTCGGGCTCTTTGGTGGTTGACCACCTGACCTCAGGCGGCAAGCTGGATTCTCCTGTTCCCCAAAGGGTCTTTTGGGCAATCATGGAAGGCGTCGTTGCGGCCACCCTGCTCATCGGCGGTGGTCTCACGGCTCTGCAGACCGCGGCGGTCATGACGGGACTGCCATTCGCAATCTTGTTGTTGCTTCTTGTCTATGCCCTCAACGCAGGTCTTCACAAGGAGTACGAAATCGAAGAAGCAGTCAGAAAGAAACTTCAGGAAGTGGAAGAAGAGCACTTCCTGAATGAGGCAATCAATGAAGCTGTACAGGATGAAGCATTGGTAAGCTACAACGAAGACAATAAAGATAAATAAACGTCAGATATATACTACAACATTAAATGAGTGCCATGACAGGAAAAACGACTGTCATGGCACTCATTTTTTATCCAATATCAGCAAGAATACCCCCACCTCGTAACCTTCCTTGCTCGCGTAGTGAGAGTGCAGGTGGGGGATGAATTGCAGTTGTTTTTCAGGGGCTTTGACATGTTTTTTCGTCAAAATACCATCACCTTCAAGTGGAAAATGGTATAATTAACGGGAGGGGAACAAATGTTCTATATCATTTGAGGGGAGGATTGACCATGACAAACCTGACTGCAACAAAAAGCTATAAATTTCGTCTGTATCCCACAAAAGAACAACAAAGACTGATTGAGATGACAATCGGACATTGCCGTTTTGTATACAACTACTCTCTTGGCAAACAATTTGACCAGGACCGGTATTACATGCGTGTGGAAGAGATGGTACAGCAGGGATATTTTCCCAGAAACAACTGGAAGGGAAGGTTGTTCAACAAGTACGAAGCCATCAAGGCTTTGCCTGAGCTGAAGAAGCACTACCCGTTCCTGAAGGAAGTGGATGCCATAGCCCTGCAGGCTGCCATAGAAACACTGGGAAGGGCCTTTGAGCGCAGACACAAGAAACTGGGTGGACGACCCCGCTTCAAGTCCAAGCACCATAGGGTACAGAGCTATACCACCAAGAAGGTAGCAGGCAACATCCGCATAGAAGGAAGCCATATCAGACTGCCGAAGCTGGGCCTGGTGAAGATAGCCAAGTCCAAGAGATGTCATCGGTGAAATCAAGACGGCTACCATCAAGCGTACAGCCACTGAAAAGTATTTCGTTTCAATCACCTGCAAGACAGAAGCAACCCCCCTTCTTCAGGTTAAGAAGAAAATAGGGCTGGACATGGGGTTGAAGGATTTCGCCATTACACACTGCATGTTGGAGATTATACATCCAGTAGGAAGCCCAAAAGTCATGGACTATCAGTCCATCGAAATCAGGAAGAAAACCTATGGCGTCCATGCCTTCTTTGCCTCGCTTTTTGTTTATATCGAGATAGGTATAGTCCTTATCACAGGCACTATGAACCCAGTGAAGACTTCCTGCTGTACGCAGACCGGTTTCATCGCAATGGATAACCGACTTGTTAAGCAAAGCAGTTCGAATACTCTCAACCGTGTCTTCCACTTTCTTGGCAAACTTGCTGACCATGGCACTGACGGTTCCGACACTGATCGGCAACCCCAATACAGAGGATAGGATATCATGTGTCCGTTGCACACTCACCATACCTTCGGTGTTTAGAGCTACAGCAAGTGCATTGACATTGGTGCCGTATTGCATGTTCGAGTTGATTGAATCAGGAAATTCACCACTGATGACTTGATGTTTCTCAAGTGGACATATATACGATTCTGTGTAATGGGGAACTACGGTTGTTTTTATTTCGACATCAATGACATTCCTGATGGCAGACTGACCGCAACTCACACATTCGTTCTCGAGAGGGCAGCCTGCGCAGGCTTTGGGTCTGTGGACTATCGGTTTATCAGAGGTTGCCATCAACGTGAGCCCATTGCCTTTATAACCTTTTTGCCCTCCGGGTTTTCTGCCGGAAGGTTTCCGAAGACTTTTGGGGCTTGGCAAGACCATCAGAAGATGGCGGCTTGGAACTGTTTTTGGAATTCTTGCCTAATTGCTCTTTCAGAGCTTCAATGGTTTTCACCAGTTGGGCAATCGTGTGGTTCAATTCCTCATTGGTTTGAGCCTGCTTCTCAGAAGAAGCAGCCATTGCTTCCAGGGTTTTTGACATGAAATCAATGGTCTTGCTCATAGATGCAATTCGTTGTTTTTGTTCTTTGTTTTCTTTGAGTAGTTCTTCGTGAGTCACAGGTTCACCTTCTCTCGTTTTCTCTACTATTATTATAGTGAAAACGGCAGTCAAAGGCGAATGTGCACTCAACACCCCATGTCGAGACAGTGGTACGACTGGTTAAGCAAAAGACATTCAAGTATATGGGTGCATCTTTCGTGCAAACGAAAGGAGTATTTTAATGGAGATTCAATGTTGTGAGAATATTCGGAATTCACGTATACATGCCATTCATGCAAAAAAAACGACCGTTTGTGCTGGATTGCGTATATAGAAAAAAACAATGTTACAATATGTATATAGGAAAAAACGACGAGATTAACAAAAGAAGAGGTCGTGTTATTATGAATAGCACATTGATTGAGATAAACGAAATAAAAACAATATGGAACAAATTGTGCGAAGAAACCATGGGATTGGAAATAGAACGTTCTATTGCGTGGAAACTATTGAATAGCCAATACAGAATGCTGTTGATCAAGAAATGGATTACCGACGAGCAAATTGATAGCTTTAAAACTACTGTGGCCAGGTTTAAGAAAATGACCGAAGGCAGTATTTGTGCATGATAATTAATTTCATAAAACTCCTCCATTTGAAGGGCTGCTCGGGTACTACCTAAGCAGCCCTTCGTACATAGGATCTTAACGGACATCCGGTTCCTTGTATTTAGAGGGAAATTGTCAATGTGATTATTGTTCAATTGAATATACAAAACAACATAAAATAAATATTTGTATACTGAAATATATAAAGATTGCTTTTCTGTGATTGTGTATGTTAAACTATATAAAAGGGAGGAAGACGTTATGGTTGAACGGAAAAGTTTGATAGAACATCTTTTAAAATGGAAAGATAAAGATATGATTAAAGTTATCACTGGAGTCAGACGTTCCGGGAAATCGGTTTTACTCCAACAGTATATTGATAAGCTATCCGAACTTGATGTAAAACAGAAACAGATTATCTGCATAAATTTTGAGTCTCTTAAGTATGAGTATCTAATGGATTATCAGAAGTTATATCAATATATTATAGAAAAATGCAGTGAAGATTTACGATATTACCTGTTTTTCGATGAGATCCAGCTTGTGGATGAATGGGAAAAAGCAGTTGCCAGTTTTCGTGTAGACTTGGACTGTGATATATATATCACTGGTTCGAATGCATATTTATTGTCTTCTGAAATTGCGACACTATTATCCGGTCGAAGTGTCTCTATTCAAGTATTGCCATTGTCATTCAAGGAATACCTGAGTGCAGCCGATGGATTGCCGGCTCAAGCAGCATTTCAGCGATACCTACGCTATGGTGGATTTCCTGGGCTGTTGGAACTTACAGATGATGACAGGATAAGGCAGGAATATCTGGAGGGAATTTTCAATACAGTAATCGTGAAAGATATACTGAATCGAACCGGCACTACTAACACAGCTTTGTTGAACAGATTATTCAAATACATTGATGAAGCATATCGGAACGCTTGTATCCGCCAATAGAATTGCTGACTATTTGAGCAGTAACGGTTATTCAACACATGTTAGAACGATCATTGACTATTTAAACGCTTTTGAAAATGCCTATATTCTGCATAAAACCCACAGGTATGATATAAAAGGCAAGAAGATTCTTCGATCACCGGACAAATATTACATTTGTGATATCGGAATACGAGGCAGTATCTTAGGTTTTGAAACGCTTGACATAGGTAGAGTCCTGGAAAATATTGTTTATCTTGAATTGCTTAGAAGGAACAACAAGGTAACAGTTGGTGCTGGGATGAATACAGAAATTGATTTCATTGCCGATGATGGAGAAACGAAACGTTATTACCAGGTTTCGCTGTCTGTTGTCGATGAAAAGGTTCTGGAAAGGGAACTCAATGCGTTTAGAAAGATTAGGGACCAACATCCTAAAATATTGCTGACGATGGATTATGGAAATGAAAAGAATGATGAAGGCATAGAGTTCGCAAATATTGTTGACTGGTTGTTAGAGTAAGGAGGGACAGCATGATTCGCATTGCCCATATCAAACACTTTGTCCTGCGCGATGAATAGGACTTCGGGGTATGGTATTGAGTGACTGGAATGATACTTATGGCGACTAAGTTTGCTTGGCAAATGGTTTCCTCGATGGTATTCTTAAAGAAGTGACAGATACCAAAAGAAAAATATGAAAAGGTGATATTGTGAAGATACTATCCGTTGTCGTGCCTTGCTACAATTCCGAAACATACATGTCCAAGTGCATAGACTCGCTGCTCCATGGCGGCGAGAGTGTCGAAATCATCATCGTGAATGACGGTTCGAAAGACGGCACTGCTGCTATCGCAGACGACTATGCGGACCAATACCCCGGTATTGTCAAGGCGGTCCACCAGCAGAACGGAGGCCATGGCGAAGCCATAAACACCGGCCTTCGCCACGCGTCAGGCGTCTATTTCAAGGTGGTGGACAGCGATGATTGGGTGGACCGGGAAGCTTATGACAGCGTACTGGAAGTGCTGAAGGAATCGGTGGACATGGAAGCGCCGCTGGACATGTTCATCAGCAACTTCACCTATGAGAAGACGGGTGTTGCACAAAAAACGGTCATGAACTACAGGGATATTATTCCGGAAGGCAAGGTACTGACATGGGATGAAGTCGGAAGGTTCAAGAAGGGCAGGTATATCCTGATGCATTCGGTAATCTACAGGACACAGCTTCTTATAGACTGTGGACTGAAGTTGCCGAAGCATACCTTCTATGTGGATAACCTTTTCGTATACCTGCCGCTGCCCTATGTGAAGCACATCTACTACAAGAACGTCGACTTTTACCGCTACTACATCGGCAGAGAAGACCAGTCGGTAAACGAACGGATCATGATGAGCCGCATCGACCAGCAGATCAAGGTCAACAAGCTCATGATGGAGGAGATAAGCCTTGCCAAGGTCAGCGACAGGAAAAAGCGCAGGTACATGCTCAACTATCTGGAAATCATTACGGCGGTGTCTTCGATCCTGCTGATCAAGTCCGGCACTTCCGAGGACCTGAAGAAAAAGAAAGAGCTCTGGAGATATATCAAGGACAAGGACCGGAGGTCATATTACCGTATGAGAGGCAGCCTGCTGGGACAGATGGTCAACCTGCCCGGTCATATGGGACGGAAGGTGTCGCTTGCTGCCTACAGGATTTCAAGAAAGGTAGTCGGTTTCAATTAAGATACCGTCAGAAGGAGAAGAAGCCGTGTATGATTATCTGATTGTCGGCGCCGGCCTGTATGGGGCTGTTTTCGCCCATGAAATGACAAAAGCCGGCAAGCGCTGCCTGGTTGTTGAAAAGAGGAACCACATCGGCGGCAATGTCTATACTGAAAAAATAGAGGACATCAATGTCCATCGATATGGTGCGCACATCTTTCATACAAGTGACAAGGAAGTATGGGAGTATGTCGCTGGATTTGCGGAATTCAACCACTATATAAACAGTCCGATAGCGAACTATCAGGGTACCGCATGTGGGGCATCGCTGATCCGGTTGAAGTTGAAAAAATGATTGAGAGCCAGAGGTCGGAGATTTCCGGTGAACCAAGGAATCTTGAGGAGCAGGCCATCAGACTGGTCGGTAGAGACATCTATGAAAAACTGATCAAGGGATACACGGAAAAGCAGTGGGGACGAGCGTGCTGTGATCTGCCCCCCGACATCATCAAGCGTTTGCCGGTCCGACTGACATACGATAACAATTATTTTTCTGACCGATACCAGGGGATTCCGGTTGGCGGCTATACACCGATCATTGAGAAGCTGCTGGAGGGAACTAGCCTTGTTCTGGGTGCGGATTTTCTGGAAAACAAGGAACTGTGGATCAAGCAGGCGAAGAAAGTTGTCTACACAGGTTCGATCGATGCCTACTTCGATTACAGGTTCGGGACACTGGAATACCGCACGGTCGCCTTCGAGACGGAAATCCTGGATATGCCGAATTTCCAGGGCGTTGCAGTCATGAATTTTACAGACGCCGACGTGCCGTATACCCGCATCATCGAGCATAAGCATTTCGAATTCGGTAAGCAGCCGAAGACTGTCATCAGCAGGGAATACAGCAAGGAATGGGAAAAGGAAGACGAACCCTATTATCCGATCAATGATGACAAGAACGCTGAACTGTACAGTCAATACAGGAATCTCGCTTTAAAAGAAAAGAATGTCATTTTCGGTGGACGTCTGGGCGAGTATAAATACTATGACATGGATAAGGTGATCAGAGCTGCCCTGGATCGGGTGGCTGAGGAGAAGTGCTGCTGAATGAATGGCGGCACTTTTTTCACTTTTGTGCCACAACGTTTTTGACATGGAGTCGACTCAAGGTGTTAGAATTATAGTAAATAAAGGTGTTAAGATGGAGGAAGAGGATGAGTGAGTTCGGTTTTGGTTGTATGAGGCTGCCTATGCTCATCCCGATTCCCGATCTTTTTGCATGCTACAATGCCAAGAAGCAGTTTGACGACTGGAACAGCGACTGGTACTATGGTGTCTACACGAAAAACAAAGGGAAAGCAATGGATTGCATCAAATGCGGGAAATGCGAGAGCACCTGTCCCCAGCACCCTATGATTCGGGAGCTGCTTGATGAGGTCAGCGAAATATTCGACGGTAAGTAAGAAATAGCAGTGCCAGAGGGTCAGACCTTTTGGCACTGGGTTTATTTCATTCCGGGCAAAGTATCGTATTCGTCAATGGCTGCAAAACTTTTCTAACAATGCCGGTTACCCATCCGATTCCTATTGCAGCAGTTACCGTACCGATGCCGACACCGATCAAACCTCCGGAACCAAGAAAAGAAATCAGGATTGTTAAAGCAACAATTGTACAGTCGAACAAAACCTTGATTTTTGAAAAGGGCCTTCCGGAACGACGGACCAAAGCCAACAGCAGACCTTCGGCAGGCATAGGGACAAGGTCAGCTTCCAGGTACAGAAAAAGCCCTATGGATATAATAACGATACTTGCTGACAGCATGAGGAAGCGGTTGATTAACAGATCCGGCACGCTGAAGCTGAACAGGCTGTTGAAAAAGAGAAGGAAATACCCGAAGATTATTGAGAACACAAACTGCAGTATAAGAGATGGTTTCAAAGCATCTTTATATACTACAACCTGCAAGGCAATAAACAAACAGAAATATACGGATGTGACATAGCCCTGCTCGATGCCTGACAGTACACTTACGACATAGGCTATTGAATTGACAGGTGAAATACCAAGATCCGAGCGGACTGAAAGCATGACCCCGATGGCCATCAAAGCCAAGCCCAGTACATAGAGAAGCATTTTGTGCATATATTTTGATTTCATATTAGACCTCAAGTGCTGTTGATGGTGTTGCTGATAAACCGAATTCGTTAAGTATAGCACAGGTGAAAATGAAAGTCTATGTACTGTAAAAAACAAAAAACAAGAAGTATTTCGACTATAATCGAAAAACTTCTTGTTTTTTTCTTCGCGCAGAAGTATACTCGAAATATGGAGGTGCGTGATGAAAAATAGAGATCTATATCTGAACAAATTAGTGAACTGGAAAGACAAAAAAGTCATTAAAGTGATTACAGGTGTTAGAAGATGTGGAAAATCATCATTGCTAATGCTATTCAAAGCGCACTTGGAAAAGTCGGGTATAGTAAAAAACAATATTGTCTTTATAAATTTTGAATCCATGGCGTATGCGGATATATCTGATTACAAAGAACTCTATAAATCAATCGTTGAAAAAATAACGGATCCCACGTCTAAAACTTACATTTTATTGGATGAATTGCAATTGGTTGACGGGTGGGAGCGATGTGTTAATGGGCTGACGGTTGACTATGACGTAGATATCTATTTAACAGGCTCGAATTCATATATGCTTTCCTCGGAACTGGCTACATTGCTTTCCGGCCGGTATGTTGATATTAAAATGCTTCCATTATCCTTTAGAGAGTACTTGGACTTCTCAGAAATTGAGCCTGATGCTAACCGGTCAGTTATTGATCATAGATTCGACAGGTTCTTCAGACATGGGGGTCTCCCGGCTGTCGCATTGTACGACGACAATGAAGATATTACCAATGAATTGCTGATGGGTATTTACAACACAGTCGTCATGAAAGACATTATCCAAAGAAACAGCGTCAGAGACCCTTCTCTACTGGATAACCTGATACGGTTTATTGCTGCGAATGTAGGGAATGTCGTTTCGACAAAGAAAATCAGTGATTACCTGACCAGTGCAGGGAGAAAAACAACCAGTGATACGATAGACAACTATTTGCGCATGGTCGAAAACAGTTTTGTGGCGTATAAGGTGAACCGGTATGATATGAAAGGGAAATTATTCTTGAAGACCTTTGAGAAATATTATCTGGTCGACACCGGCATACGGTATCTGCTTGCGGGGGCTAAGAATATTGATGAAGGACATGTGCTTGAAAACATCGTCTATCTCGAATTGCTACGACGTGGCTATCAGGTTGCTATCGGCAAGATTGGTGAATTGGAAGTTGACTTTGTTGCAACCAAAAACATGGAGAAATTGTATATTCAGGTCTCGTGGACAATCAGTGATGAAGGAACCAGGGAAAGGGAAGTAAAGCCTTTGATGGCCATACGAGATAATTATCCCAAACTGATTATAACAAGAGATAAAGTTGCATTTAACGATATTGAGGGTATACTAGTAATTAACATAGTGGATTTTCTTTTGGAGGACAAACCGATACCGGGGATGGAGGCATAAGATGTTGAAAAAACTTTTTATTACATTAGTGCTTGTATTGTTGCTCTCTTTAATGACGTCAGGCTGCAGCAAAAAAGAGGTCGCACCAGATGAAGACACTTTTGTCATCGGAATCACAATCCAGTCCCTTGAGAACAGCTACTGGTCAGGTGTCTTTGGAGAAGTTGAAAAATTAATGCAAGCGAAAGGCTGGGAATACACGCTTCTTTCATGCAACGACAATCCAGCGGTACAAACCGAGCAGATCGAGAGCTTCACAGCAAGCCGCGTCGACCTGATCATGGTGCATCCATCGGATCCCGATGCCATCGAAGAGAGTCTGAAAGAGGCAAGGGAAGCCGGCATCAAGGTCATGTCCTGGGATGACATCCTGGTGAACAGCGATGTGAACTGGGTTCTCGACAACACCCAACTTGGATATACGATCGGGGAAACAGCAGCTGAATTCATCATTGAGCACTACTCGGAAGACAATAAGGCCCATGTCGCCGTCATGAATTACCCACAGACGCCGATCCTTCTCGAAAGGGAAAACGGCATACTGACTGCCCTTGAAGAGAGTGCAGGAGGAAAGTATGTCATCGCAGACAGAAAACCTGCCATCGAGGTTTCGGATGCCCTGAAAAACATGGATGAGATTCTCGAGGCCGATCCAGAAGTCAAAATCGTTTGCTCGATTGGTGCCGGTGGCAACATCGGTGCGAATCAGTACTTCGTGATTGCCACAGAAGGAAACATTCCTGATGACATGGGTGTTTTCTCGGCTGATTCAACAGAGCGCCAGTTGGAAACGATTGTTAATGGAGAAGCCACAAGGGCAATCGTTGGCTTCGAAGGATCCAATAAGAAGACGGCAGAAGCGGCTGTCGACCTTTTCGGAAGGCTATTGAACGACGAGCGTTTTTCAGCACGAAATATAGTCAGACCGCTTATTGTCATAGATTCTGCCAATGCGGCGGAATACCTGGCAGACTTCCAGCAATAGTGTGTATACCGAACAAGCGCAACTGTTGACTGTTTAAATCAGTCAACAGTTGCGCTTCTTTTTTGTTTTTTTCCAATTGTTAAGGTTGCGTTAAGCTTCGGAGGGTATTATAAAAACAAGAAAACACATTGTGAAAGGAACTGAAGTACAAGATAGACAAAAATATGTTTGACGAGCTGCTGGATGTACTGAATGTATACATGGACAAAGACGATTATGAAAAATATACCATATGCAACATCTACTATGATACGGAAAATCCTGAGATACTGACCGACAGGGGAACATATATCTAAGTTCACGAAGACAATCGCGCTTCTGCCGGTGGCTGTAGGCGTTGTCAGAGAGATCTTCTTCATATTCTATGCGATGGCACTGCTGATCCCGAGAATTTGAACGTGTCAAGACGACAAACATGGGCAGCATGTATGAACTGAGATACACGGTCGTCATAAGCGATTTCCGGGATGTAATACAGGCGCATTTTCGCTGTCCCTTTCCTGCATCTTGCCTCCGCCTGGCTGCAACATACCCCCTGCCCCATTGCATAAGCAAAGATAGGTGACTATACTAAAGTGAAAGGGGGTGCAGCCTATGAAAGTGACGATAGAACAGGTGCAGGACGAAATCGAAAACGAGGTCATCATACGGTATCACACGGAAGACGAATCGGTCAAAAACCTTTTGCGATTTCTGAAATGGACAGAAAAGAAGGTAATTGGAGAGAAGAACAGCGAGCTGCATATACTGGAACCTGAGAGGGTCTACTATATCGAGTCTGTCGACAACAAGATTTTCATCTACGGGGAGAAACAGGTCTTCGAAAGCCATAAACGGCTCTACGAACTGGAACAGGAACTGGAAAGCCATCATTTCTTCAGGGCGTCCAAGTCAATGATCCTGAATATCGGCAAGATCGAATCGGTTCGCCCCTTGTTCGACGGCCGTTTCGAAGCGTTGCTGCAAAACAAGGAAAAAGTGTACATATCACGCAAATATGTTTCGGTTCTGAAACAGAAACTCGGAATATGAAGGAGGGATCGATATGTCATTAAGAGAGCATTACAAAAAAATGTTTTGGGAACTTTCGATGGTGTGCGGCATATTGGCGCTCGGCATAACCGTCATTATGAAACTTACTGATATGGACAGTATTAGCCACAGAAACCTGCTGCAGTTCATGCTGCTTGGGGCGACGCTGGTCTTTCGGTTCGAGTCCTTTATCAACTTCCACAACCTGGAGGACCACGTGATGGGACTGAACTATATCTTCAGTTCGATTCTGGCGGATATCACACTTATCGTACTGCTTACCACATTCCCCAATATTATCGCATACTTTGCCGGAAAAGGCTGGATGATGATAGGCGTCTACGTTCTATTAAGAGGGGCTCTGACCGCCAGACTGTATGTGCAGGGATTCCGCAGTGCGAAAAAGATCAACGAGAAACTGAAAATCCAAAAAATGTAACCCTATAATAAAGAAGACGTTCCTAGTATCTCCGGACGCAGGTGATAGAATAGACTCATCAAACGTTCACCATTGAAAGGAGATACACAATGAAGGTTGGAATTATTGGAGCTGGCCGTATCGGCAAGGTCCACGCAAAGAATATTGCCCAATTTGTCAGAGAGATGGAGATTAAAACCATCGCTGATCCATTTGCCAATGAGGAGACGGAAGCTTTTGCCAAGGAATACGGCATCCCCAATGTGACAAAGGATGCAGAGGAAATCCTTAACGACAAGGAAATAGAGGCTGTCCTGATCTGCTCATCGACGGATACACACTCGCATTACATTGTAAAATCTGCTGAAGCAGGCAAACATATTTTCTGCGAAAAACCAATCGACTATGATCTGGATAAAGTCCGCAATGCAATCAAAAGTGCGGATGATGCAGGCGTCAAGTTGATGATCGGTTTTGTAAGACGTTTCGACCATAACCATAAAGCGGTCTATGACATGGTACAGGCCGGCAAGGTCGGTGATCCCCATATCATTAAAATATCCTCAAGGGACCCTGAGCCACCCCCAATCAGCTACGTCAAAGTGTCGGGCGGCATTTTCTACGACATGATGATCCATGACTTCGATATGGCCAGATTCCTGGCAGGCAGTGAGGCTGTCGAGGTCTATACACAAGGCTCCGTATTGGTGGATCCAGCTATCGGCGAAGCGGGCGATGTGGATACTGCGATAGTGACCGTACGCTTTGAGAGCGGCGCGCTGGCAGTGATCGACAACAGCCGTAAAGCGGTGTATGGTTATGACCAAAGGGTCGAAGTGTTCGGTTCGGACGGCTGTGCGATCAACGGCAACGACCTTTCCCATACGGCGGCGGTCATGAACGGTGAAGGCACAGTGCTTGACACATGCTATAAAGTCATGTGGGATAGATATACTGGCGCGTTCGTCAGCGAGATGAAAGCTTTTGCAGATTCAATCGTCAACGACAAGGAGATGCCGGTGACAGGTCTGGACGGACTGTATCCTGTACTTATGGCTGCAGCTGCTACAAAATCCCTGAAAGAAGGCAGACCGGTAAAAATAAGCGAGGTGGAATAGGATGCAGTTTTGTGCATGCATAGATACACTTTATACTGAACTGCCATGGGAAGAAAGATTCCAGGCGGCAAAAAATGACGGGTTCGAATATGTCGAATTCTGGGACTGGCGCATCAGGGATCTTAATGCCACACGTGAAGCGGCTGAAAAAGCCGGTATCGGCATCAGCGGTTTCAACGGCGACAATGACTACTCCCTCGTCGATCCGGCCCACAAGGATAAATACCTGGCGGCATTGAGGGACTCGGTTGCAGCGGCCAAGAAGGTGGGAGCAAAGAGCGTGACGATCCACTCCAATGCACTGGGCGACGGCGGCATCGTTGTCAACCACTACGAAGAGCTCTCTGACACAATAAAACTCTGCTCCATGTTCGACACCCTTAAGGAATGTGCGAAAATCGCCGAAGAAGAGGATATAGTCATGAACCTCGAAGCGTTGAATATCACCACTGACCATGTAGGCAACTACCTGAAATATACACAGGTCGGTGCGGAAATGCTTCAACTGATCGGCTCGCCAAAGCTCAAGCTCCTCTATGATGCATACCATATGCAGCTGAATGAAGGGAGCGTCTGCGACACGCTGAGCAAATATATCGACTATATCGGCCATGTCCATATTGCAGATGCACCGGGACGTCATGAGCCAGGCACTGGTGAGATGAACTATGGCTATATAATGAAACACCTTGATAAGCTCGGCTATCAGTACAGGGTCGGCAGCGAGCTTTTCCCATTGGTCGATACAGCGACAGCTGTAAAAGCTATTATGGCAACCAGACCGTAACAACAAACACAGGATCTAACAGGATAGGCAACCAGGCCCGGCGTCTGATTGCCTATCCTTTTGTTCCGGAAAATGATATGATTAAGATGAAAACAGAGAACGCTATATTTGAAGAAAGAAGTGACAACGATGCTCAAAGCGATGATTGTAGACGATGATATGCTCATACGCAGCATGCTGCGGTCCTTTGTGGACTGGCATGAACAGGGATTCGACTTGGTGGATGAAGCCGTCGACGGTGTCGACGCAATCGAAAAAATCGAGAACCAGGTACCGGATCTGCTCGTGCTGGATATATCCATGCCGCAGATGGACGGTCTGGAAGTAATCCGTTATATCCGGAACAAAGGACTGGAAATAAAAATCATCGTCCTAAGCTGTCATGACGAGTTCCCATACGTCAAGGAGGCGATGTTCCTGAACGCGGACGAGTACCTTCTGAAGCATATGCTTTCTCCGGAAAACATCGTTGAAGCTGTGGGCAAGATGAGAGAGAAAATCGCCGAAGAGCGCACAATGAAAAAAAGCCAGATCCAAAAACAGAAGCGGATCGAAGAGGGCATGAGACTGCTTAGAAGCGAGTCGCTGATCCGCCTTCTGCGCGCCAGTGGCATAACGAAGGATATCATCGACAGCATAGGAAGATACGACCAGGAACTGCTTGAAGAAAACTACAGCATGATCCGTTTCAAAGTGAAGAATTATGTCGGTGCAGTAAAGGAATTCGATCCTAACGGCGAAGAAATCATGGTGAAGGTTATCGACAATATCCTGTCTGAGATCGCTTCGGAAAGCTTCGAATTCAAGCAGGTGTATATGGGTCAGGGGGAGTTCGTGATGCTGGTCCATCTATCGACTTCGAGCCAGGCACGGGTGAAAAGAGAGCTTGAAACCATGGTGAAGCGGCTGGAGTATGCCCTCGATTCCTTTGTCCGCATAAAAACAGAGTTTGTCCTGTCCACGGAAACCCTATCCTACAGACAATTCGCCCAGTCCTACAGGAAACTGGTTGATATCAGCAAGAATTTTTTCTATGATGACGCCTCCATCCTTATTGACGGTTTCTCCAAGCCAGTCAAGATGGGCAAGCTGAAGGTCAGCGTGGAACTGACGGACAAAATCAAGACGATGCTTGAAAAAAACCAGTTTGACAACATCGCTGAGGCGGTAAAGGATGAACATGAGGTCATGAGAGATGTGCGGGTCGATCCGGAAGCCATGATTGACTGGTACCTGGAGCTCAGCCGCAATCTGTGGAATTTTACTGCATTCCGATTCAAGGTGAAAATCGATTCTGAAAAGCGGAATGAATTTGTCGAACGCATAAAGAGCAGTGACAACGACAAGGTACTTTTTCAATCCTTCAAGGCTGTTGTGGGCTACATTCAGTCCCTGTTGGCCAGCGACCTGTATGAGGACGTGGACAACAAATACATCAAGGAAGCGCTTCGCTACATCCAGAGCCACTATATGGACAATCTTTCCCTGTCAGAGCTGGCAGATCACCTGCGTGTAAACAGTGCCTACTTGAGCCATCTTTTCAAGGAATCCACAGACAGGAATTTCGTGGATTATGTCAAGGAAATAAGAATCAGGAAAGCATGCGAATTCCTTGACCATTCTGACATGAAAATCAAGGATGTCGGTGAAGCGGTCGGCATTCCAAACAGAAAATACTTCTCAAAAACATTCAAGAAGGTTGTCGGCCTCACGCCGCAGGAATACAAGACGAAATCACTTTAGCATATCGCTATGCTGATAGAAAGGGGACAGCTATGAAGCACGGATTCAATATCTACAATATCAGAACGAAGCTGGTGCTTGCAGTGTCCCTCGTCATCATCAGTGGTTCTGTCACAACACTGCTGCTTTTCTATAATTTTACCAGCAATTATCTTGCCGAGAAAATAGCTGATTCGACAACGGAACAGCTGAACAAGTATTCCAACATCATGAATGCCTACCTTGAGGAAGCCTATTACCAGGCGGTCCGCATTGCAACAGAACAGCGTTTTGCCCAGGCGGCCGCAGATGTTGCAGACGATGCAGCGGAAAGAGCAAGTACCATCAACAGCATTTTGATGAGCGAAGCAGAGAAAAGTGCGATCGTGGACTCTATCTACTATTACTCTGAACGGGATAAGACGGTCATCACATCCTACAATATCAGCCCATCTGAAAGGATTGAGAATGCCGGCGAATATCCCTGGATAGCCATTGCCGAAAATCCTTTCGGTAAGATGGGGGATTCCTATAACATCAGTGTCTATGAAGATAGAATCGGATTGATCAGCAATCGCTACGTATCGGTTTCAAAGACAATCTACAGGGACAGCGGCGCCATGACAGGTGTCCTTTCAGTCAATATGAAGGAAAATACCATCTATGCCAACTTCTTCTACAATATCGCCGGAAGTGACGGTTCGGAAGTGAAAATGGTCAGTCCCTCTGGTACGATCATTTCCTCTAGCAGTACAGAAAGCAATTATAAAAACATCACTCAGGCTGCGTATTACGAAACGATCAGAAGCAACGACAGCGGCTACTTTGTGGATGAGGTGGATGGCATCAGCAAGTTGGTCGTCTTCGTCACCCATCCGCTTTCTGAATATAAGCTGATCTACACCATTCCCTTTGCAGCGATTACTTCAGGGGTGGTCTACTTGAGAAACCTTGCATTTTTACTGTCGTTTCTCGGCATATCCATCAGTGTGTCCATCCTCTACTTTATTTCCAACGAATTCTACAAACCGATTCTTAAGATGAAAGGTGTCATGAAGGATTTCGAGGAAGGGCGGTTCGATGTACGGATAGAGGAGGTCCGGGAGGACGAGTTCCGCCTGCTGTACAAAGGATTCAACAACATGGCAGAGGGTGTTGAAGAACTTATGGACAAAATCGTCGAACAGAGGCTTCGCATCAACCAGGTCAACTACAAGATACTTCAGACACAGATGACACCGCATTTCATCTACAATACCCTCTATTCAATCAAATGCGCGGCCATGCTGCACAAAGACAAGACGACCACGGAGATGCTGTCGGCGTTCATCGAACTGCTGCAGATCAGCACGGACAACAAGGTGGATCTGATTCCCCTTGAAACGGAAATCAAGCAGCTGGACAACTACGTTTTACTACAGAAGCACAGGTACCAGGATGTCTTTGATATCGAATACGACATCGATGCACATTTCCTGAAGAAAATGGTGCCCAAGCTCATTCTGCAGCCGCTGGTGGAAAACTCGCTCAAATACGGCATAGACCTGAAAAAGGGCGGAGGGAAGATTACGCTGTCGGCCTATGATACCGATGACGGTTTCAGGGTCGAAGTGACGGATAACGGCACACATGCGGATATGACGCGTATTGAGGAAATACTGTCCTCCGAGTCCTACGGCGATTTCAGTGAAATAGGCATCAGCAATGTCAACCAGCGGCTTAAGCTCATCTACGGACAGGCGTTCGGCATACACTACACCCTGGATCAGCAAAAAGGCTTGACTGCTGTTGTGGATTTCGGCAGCAATCCGATCGCCAATTATGACAAGATATGACAGGGGGGCTTCCGATGGCAAAAATTAAAAAATACAGCATCAGACTGATACTTGTGGCGGCCTCAATTGTGGCGGGTATATTTTTTGTTACTGTGATACTGGAGGGTGAAAGCCTTTTTGACAGAAATATCAGAAACCTTCGGGCTGACAGGGAAAAGCCGACGGTTGCCATTGTGCTTAAAGCCCTTGACAGCGAGCATTGGGAGCAGATAAAAAGAGGTGCTGAGGACAGTGCCCGGGATTATGATGTCAATCTAATTGTAAGAGCGCCCAATGTGGAAGAGAATACCAGCATGCAGTTCCGTATGGTCCAAGACCTTCTGAATGAGGATATCGACGCCTTGTTTATTGCGCCATGTGATTCGGACGGGATTGTGCCTTTGATCAGAGACGCTGCATCACAAGACATCACCGTCATGACCATCGATACCAATGCCAATGTGCAGGCGGGAGTTGCGTCGTTTATCGGCACAAACAACTTCAAAGCAGGGCAGTTGGCGGGGGAAAGAATGAAAGAGATTCTGCATGGCGAGGGTTCAGTTATTGTACTAACGGGCATTTTGGCGCAACAAACCCATAGGGACCGCCTCTTCGGCTTCAGTGACGCACTGGCAGGCAGCAATCTTGAGATAGGTCTGACGATTCCGGCGAACAGTGAGTCGAAGCTGGCCTACAAGGAAATGATTCACTATATTGATCAAGGGATCCAGATTGATGGTATCTTTGCCACGAACGGCTTGATGGCCTTGGGTGCTATGGAAGCCTTGAAGGAAAGGGGATTGACTGACGAAATACCGGTTATTGCATTCGATTATCAACAGGATCTCATACTGGCAATAGAAGAAGGCCTTCTCGACAGCACGGTCAGCCAGGATCCCTATAGCATGGGGTATCTTGTGATAGAGACCTATATGGATTACCGGGATGGGGAAAAGATCGAACCCTACATTGAAACCCAGTCCAGCATCATCACGAAATCAACACTTGAATAAAAGAATATCAAAAATTATGAGACCTATTTGAAAGATATGGTCTCTTTTTTTGTTTTCCAGAAAAGGGATAATAGTAGATGTAGCAACTAAGCAATCGACTGCTTAGACAAAAATATAAGAGTTTTGGAAGGAGAAAATTATGAAAAAAGTTATCGCATTGTTGCTTGTATTCGCCATGGTACTTCTGGCTGGGTGTGCAAAAGAGGAGCCGGCTACGACGGACAGTACTTCATCAACAAATGAAACAAGCAGCGAGACTACTGAAACATCATCAGAGGAACAACTGACAATCGGCTTTGTCGTTAAAGGTTCCGACGAACACTGGATCCAAGTGGAAAAAGGTGCCAAAGCGGCCGCTGAAGAATTTGGCGTCAACCTGGCATTCACAGGTCCTGCGAAAGAGACAATGATCGAAGAGCATACTGCCATGATTGAAAACAATATTACAAATGAAGTGGATGCGCTTTGCGTTGCACCGGTTCAACCGGCAGCACAGATAACCATCCTTTCGAGAGCGGTCGATGCAGGCATTCCACTGCTTCTGATCGATACTGACGCTGATGTTGAAGGCAAGACTTCATTCCTTGGCACAGGTAACTATGCAGCTGCCGGACTTGCTGGCGAATACATCGCAGAGAAGCTTCCTGCAGGATCCAAAGTCGTCATCATCAGGGGTGCCCTTGGAGACAAAACACATGATGACAGAGCACAAGGTGCACAGGATGTCCTTGAAGAAAAAGGACTTGAAGTCATCGATGTACAGCCTGCAGACAGTGATTCTGAAAAAGCGACAAACGTTATGGAAAACATGCTGCAAACACATGAGCAGATCGACGCTGTCTTTGTAACAGCAGACCAAATGGCTCTTGGCGCTCTGCAAGCTATCCTGAAAACAGACAGAGACATCATGCTTATCGGCTTTGACGGATCACCAGGTGCACAGGAAAAAATCAAGGAAGGTGTTATGGAAGGTTCAGTAGCGCAAAATCCATACATGATGGGCTACCTTGGCGTTCAGAATGCTATCGAAGCAGTCAAAGGCAATCCTGTTGACGAAAGAATCGATACAGGTGCTAAACTTCTTACTATAGACACACTGGAATAATACTAGAAACGCTACACTAGGTTACAGTCATTAACGGGTTGCTGAAGCGGTCGCAGTCACACTGCGATCGCCAAGGCAACCTTATCATTAACAAGGTGGTAGATATGGATAAAATATTTGAAGTCAAAAACATAACCAAACGGTTTCCCGGCGTTTTGGCATTAAGTGGCGTCTCGATGGATGTCTATCCCGGACAGGTGCATGGACTCCTGGGGGAGAACGGTGCCGGCAAATCGACACTGATCAAATGCCTCACCGGCATCCACCAACCTGATGAGGGAGACATCCTTTTCGAAGGGAAAAAAGTACAGCTGGAAAATCCAAAACAATCTATCGCCATGGGCATCAGCTGTATTTACCAGGAACTCAACGTTATACCGGAACTGTCGATTACCGACAATATATTTATAGGACAATATCTGCGAAACAAATCAGGCATGCTGGACTACAGCGCCATGCATAAAATCGCAGGAGAACTGCTGCAACAGCTGGGTCAAGATATCGATCCAAGGACTAAAATGAAGGATCTTGGTATTGGGCAGCAGCAGATGGTGGAAATCGCTAAATCAGTCGGCAGGCATGCGAAAGTCATCATCATGGACGAGCCGACAGCCAGCCTTAGCCGCAGGGAGATCGACGAACTGATGAACGTCGTCAGATACCTGATCAAACAGAATGTCGCCATCATTTTCATCTCGCATAAACTGGAAGAGGTATTTGAAATCTGCGATACGGTGACGATTCTGCGTGATGGTCAGTTTATCGTCAGTGAAGATGTTGCAAATATGACAAACGAAAAACTTATTGCCAGCATGGTAGGCAGAGAGCTTAAGGAGCTGACACCGAAAGAGGATTGTGAAATTGGTGAAGAGGTTCTTAAAGTTGAAGGCTTGACCAGATACGGTGTGTACAAAGACGTGTCGTTTTCTGTCAAAGCAGGAGAGATTCTGGGCTTTGCAGGGCTTGTGGGTGCAGGCCGTTCGGAAACCATGTGCGGGCTTTTTGGAATAGATGAAATCGATAAAGGGAAAATCACCATCAAAGGAAAAGAAGTAACAATCAAGAGTCCAATCGATGCAATCAGAAATGGCATCGCTTTCGTTACGGAAGACAGAAAGGGCCAAGGCCTGGTGCTCAACGAGTCGGTTTCCAACAATTTGTCGCTTGTATCGCTTAAGGATAAATTTTCAAAAGGTGGTTTTATCAATAAAGGCAGCATTAAGTTATCCTCAAAGAAGCATGTAGATGCGCTAAGAATCAAAATTGCCGGACTGAACTACCCGGTTGGACAGCTCAGTGGTGGTAACCAGCAGAAGGTGGTTATCGGCAAATGGCTGAATACCGATCCTGAAATCTTCATTTTCGATGAACCCACAAGGGGAATAGATATTGGAGCGAAAATCGAGGTCTACAATGTTATGAACGATTTGACACGAGAGGGAAAAGCAGTCATCATGGTTTCTTCGGAACTGCCGGAAATCCTTGGTATGAGCGATCGTGTCGTGGTCATGAGAGAAGGGGAAGTCATGGGTGAATTAAAGCGAAACTCGGATACATTTACTGAAGAAACAATTATGAAAGCAGCTTGGGGAGGAAAGATCAATGGGTAAGCTAAATATCAAAATGTCATGGAAGGAACTGATGTTCAAGATTGCACCGGTCATTTCGCTGGTTATCCTCTCGATATATCTGTCTTTTGCATCGGACAACTTCCTGAAAATCAACAATATGATGAACATTCTAAGGCAGGGATCGACAATCGCTCTTGTTGCACTGGGTATGCTGATTGTCATCATCACCGCCGGTATCGACCTGTCGGTAGGCCCTATCATGGCTCTGGCGATGGTGACTGCGGGTGTTGCCATGCAGAAGGGTGTGACGAATCCTCTTACCATCGTCCTGATTATCCTTATCATGGGAACCATCATGGGCTTTGTCAACGGTATTCTTCTCACGAAGCTTCACTTGCCGCACCCATTCATCTCTACCATCGGTACGCGTAACGTCTATCAAGGGATTGCACTGTTCGTCAGTGGCGCGGCTCCCATTATCGGATTCCCGAAGATTATTGAAGCACCGGGTGCAGCCAATGTCGGGAAATTCCCAGTCAGCTTCCTGATCGTGCTTATCGTCTATGTCATTGTTCATGTGATGCTGAACAACACTGTCTTGGGAAGGCAGATCTATTCGATAGGCGGTAATAGAACAGCAGCGACAGTAGCCGGTATCAATGTGGACAATGTACTTATTTTTGTCTATGCATTCTCCGGATTGATGTGTGCCTTCGCAGGTGTCATCTATATCGGACGTGTTGGCGCGGCGATACCTCTGGCAGGTCCAACGACTGACATGGATGCCATCGCGGCGGTTATTATCGGCGGCGCTTCCTTCTCTGGAGGAAAAGGTACGGTCTGGGGTACGATGATCGGTGTCCTTCTTATCGCATTGATCCGTAATGGTCTGAACCTGCTGAGTGCGGCTTCTGACCTGCAGTTCATCGTCATCGGTCTGGTCATCATCATTGCGGTATTTGCCGATGTAGTCAGAACGAAAGTTGAAGAAAAAGCAAGGAGGCTTGCAAAAGCATGATAAAGCTGGGAATCGCTCCAATCGCTTGGACAAACGATGATTTACACGAGCTGGGTGCTGAAAATACTTTCGAGCAGTGCATCAGCGAGATGGCGCTTGCCGGCTACAAAGGCAGCGAGATAGGCAATAAATATCCCAAGGATCCGGCTGTACTCAAACAGAAGCTGGATGTGAGGGGGCTTCAGATCTGCAATGCTTGGTTCTCTACTTTCTTCACTTCGAAACCAGCTGAGGAGACCTACGAAGAATTCATTAAATTCCGTGATTTCATGCATGCGCTGGGTGCCAAGGTGATTGGCTGCTCTGAACAGGGCAACTCTATCCAGGGCACTGACAAGGCGGTCTTTGATGAAAAGCCGGTCTACACGGAAGAAGAGTGGACCAAGGTAACGGAAGGGATGAACCGTCTGGGAGAACTGGCTGATGAGCTGGGTATGAAGTGCAGCTTCCACCACCACATGGGTACGGGCGTGCAGACACCTGAGGAAATCGACAGGTTCATGGAGATGACGAGCAATAAGGTCTACTTGTTGTTTGACTCGGGGCACCTGGTCTACTCGGAAGGCAACCAGCAGGCGGCCTACGATGTCCTGAAGAAGCATGTGAAACGTGTGGCCCATGTCCATTTGAAAGATGTCCGCATGGATGTTGTAGACAAAATCAAGGCTGAGAAGAAGAGCTTTCTTGATGGCGTCAAAGCGGGTACGTTCACTGTACCGGGCGATGGCGATATCGATTTTACGCCGATTTTCGATACACTGAACGAGGCTGGCTATGATGGCTGGATGGTTGTAGAAGCGGAGCAGGATCCTGCAATCGCCAATCCGTTCGAATATGCACTGAAAGCCAGAAGCTATATCAAAGAAAAAACAGGTTTATAATACTTCCTCTTATATAAGACCCTCAAAAGGACAATGCTTTTGGGGGTCTTTGCTATGCGTCATTTTTTTGGGGTTATCATGCCAAGGCGCTCTGTCATCAGCAGTATATGGAGTATGAATCCGACCATAAAAAGCGGAGGCAGAGTGGCGCTTCCCGCATAAGCGGCAAGAGAATGACCACAGCACCTGCGAGAGAAATCAAGATGCCATAGCGGATCAATGTCTTGTTGTTCAGTCTGAAGGATGCAAATCCCGAGAGGAACCGCCCAACTGTGATGCCTCCGAAATAGAGGGCAATCCATCGTGCAGCTGCTGCCCCACAGTCCCACGGACATTTCTGCGGTGACATAGAAAACAAAAGTGTCAAGGGCAAAAGGTACCCCCTTGATTCTTAAGGGATTCGAATCAGGTGTCGCGTTCAGATGGGCCATGCCTTCCTTTGCGCCATCCGACGCTGCAACCTGATCCACAATGGCAGTGATACGAACAGGATAAATGTCAGCTTGCCGGTGCCGATAATCCCTGTAGTGTCCAGGGGAAGATCGAAATCCATCCTCATGGCAGGCCAGGCAACACCGAGAAGGAGGATGTTGATCATCAATCAATGGTTCCCTTTCTGGAAATGTCTGGGTGGATAGCCAAGATGCTTTTTGAAATTAAATAGACGGTGAAATTTGTGCGCTTGGACTTGCGTTTCAACCGTTCTTTTTTTGCTCAGATAACGTTTCCTGTGGTAGAATTGATACATGAATAAGATGTTGTGGAGGGGGACGAGATGAAGTTTGCTGTTGTAAGTGATATTCATGGCAATATTGATGCCCTTGAAAGTGTTCTTGAGGATATTGGTAAAAGAAATATTGATTTCATCGTCTCTACAGGCGACTTGGTGGGCTATCTGCCATTTCCGAACGAAGTCGTGGACTGTATACGCAGCAACAGGATTCTGACGATTCAGGGGAATCACGATAAAGCGGTGGCAGAGTTCATGGATTCAGGAGCTTCACGCCATTCGAACAGAGTCATCAGGGATGACAACAGGGAGTATTTGGCTGCTTTGCCTAAGTCCTTGCTCATTCAATCGGCAGAAGCCTCGTTTTTGTTGGTCCATGGCAGTCCGAGAAGAATCGACGAATACATGTACGAGGATATGGAGGTACTTGAAGCCTTGGCCTACGAGTTTGATGAAGATATCGTTATAAGCGGTCACACCCATAAACCTTACCATTTGCAGCTTGGGGAAAAGCAGTTCATCAATGCAGGATCGGTAGGGAAACCAAGGCATGGCAATCCCAGGTCAACATATGTCATGGTAGAAGCAAGGCACGGCCACATCAAGTGCAATATCATAGAGGTGGATTACAGCCTGGACAGGATAAAAGAAGCAATTGCAATAGAAGATTCGATAGACAACAAGCTGATCCATATGCTGGAAAGCGGTGTGTGATGAATTATTTTAAACCTAAAATTGTAGTAAGCAAATGCCTGAATTTCGAACATTGCCGTTTTGACGGATCGATGATCGGAAGTGATGAAATAGTCAGTCTGCTTCCTTATGTCGAGTTTATTCCTCTATGTCCGGAGATGGAGATTGGCTTGCCGTCACCAAGGGCGTCGTTGAGGCTGGTGCAAGAAGGAGATAGTCATGTGCTTCTCCAGAACAAGACGGGCAATAATATGACAGGGGCGATGCTGGACTATTCAGGAGAGAAAATTGAAACAATAAGGGAAATCCAGCCGGAAGGCTTCATTTTGAAAAGCCGCTCGCCAAGCTGCGGGATCAAGGAAGTCAAGCTTTACAAGAGCATTGAAAAAGGACCTGCAATCAGCAGATCCGCCAAAGGTATCTTTGCATCGGAGATGATGGAGGCCTTCCCTTCTTCGATTTTCGAGGATGAAGGGCGGTTAAGCAATTTCGCAATCAGGGAGCATTTTTATACAGTCATCTTTACCATGGCAGAATTCAACAATCTGAAAAAGAAAGCCGCCATGAAAGACCTGGTAGCGTTTCATGGAAAGAACAAATACCTGTTCATGGCGTACTCCCAAAGTCAGCTTAAAAAAATGGGGAGCCTGGTTGCAAACCATGAGAAACTGGACCTGGATGCCGTAATGGTTCAGTACGAGGAAGCTCTATTGAAGCTGTTTGCAAAGAAGCCTTCCAAAGGACAGAATATCAATGTGATGATGCATATATTCGGGTATTTTTCCAAGAATTTGAACAACAGTGAAAAAGCCCATCTTCTGGATGCGCTGGAAGATTATCAGAACGGGACCATACCAGGCAGCACTGTAATGGCCATGCTGTATTCCTGGGTACTTCGGTTTGGAGACAAGTACCTTCAGATCCAGTCGGTATTCCAGCCGTATCCGAAAGCATTGATAAAAGTCACAGATTCGGGGAAAGGACTATAAATATGAGAGTGACAATCAAGCAAATCGCAGACATAGCGGGGGTCCACAGAGCCACAGTGGATAAGGTAATCCATAACAGACCGGGTGTCAGTGATGAGGTCAGAGAAAAAATCCAGGCTATTATTGATGAACTGGGCTACAAACCGAATCCGATAGGCAAAGCGTTGGCGAGACAGAACAAGCCGATCAGGATTGCGGTTGTTTTATTGCGGACGGATTCCCGCATAGAATTGCGTGCGGGGGTGCAAAGGGCATCCGAGGAATTCTCAACCTATGGATTGGAAATCAACGTGTTGATGTCGGGTATAGATGACAATGAACTAGTGTCTGTGCTGGACGTTGTTTCATCCGGCGAGTATGACGGAGTTGTTGTTCAGCCGACTGATTCTGATCAGGTAAGAGATAGGATTGACAGGCTGTCATCAGCTGGAAAGCCGGTTGTTGCAGTAAATACGGATATCCGTGACTGTTCCAGATTGTGCTATGTAGGACAGGACATGACAACTGCAGGCAGAACAGCAGGTGAACTGATGGGACAGGTGCTGAGCGGTAAAGGCAAGGTAGCAATCGTGACCAGTTCAGACACGCTGCTGTCATCCCGCGAACGCGAAGAGGCATTTGAAAAACTTCTTGAGGAAAGATATGGGGATATTATTATCGTTGATGTGGTATACACGCATGAAGAAAAGCAGGCAACGTTTCTGAAAACCTTGGAGATGCTGAAAAACTCCAAGGACCTCGCGGGCATCTACATTACATGCGGTAATGTGGAAGATGTGGGTAAAGCGATAAAAATCGATGGGAAACATAAGGATATTAAGGTGATCAGCCACGATGTCTATCCGGGCATAATCGCCTTGATGAAGAACAGTGTGATTAACTTCACACTTGACCAGAAGCTGGAGGAGCAAGGCTATTTAGCGGTAAAAGTGCTGTTTGAAAAGCTTTTCAATTCTCAAAATCCGCCTTCGGATCAGGTTATAACGCAGACGGTGATAAAAATTAAAGAGAATCTGTAGGCAATTCTTTTTCTGACTTGACACCGTTTTCGTATTTTTGTAGTCTTTCTGCTAACAGATTTTGGTTTGCTGCACTATAAAACGGATCAATTGCTTCTACAGGAAACGGCAACGCTCTTTTATTTACCATTTGCTGCAAGAACAAATTAAGTGCTGAACTCATCGTCAGGCCCATTTCTGACAATATTGCTTCTGCATTTTTCTTCAAATCTTCATCAACCCGAAAGTTAATTGGCTTTGTTGACATAGTATCGCCTCCTTATCTCTATATTTAATATAGCATATCTCTGGACAAATGTAAATCAAATAACATACAATGTACATACGATTTATGATGATAAAAGGCAATAAAAAAGCACCACCTGTGTGATGCTTTTTCTATTGCCATATTATTTTTTGTAGAAGTCTGGCATTTCGTCGATTTCAATGTTAACAACAGTCTGAGTATCGCGGGCTTTGGAAGCTGCAGCTGCAGTGGCCTGTCCAACATAGCCATCCCATGCATCCGGTCCATCTACGCGGCCTTCGAGGGAGGCGTTGATCCATGCCTGGAACTCAAGGCTATAGGCATCAACGAAACGCTGTGACCAACTGTCGCAGATAGGTGTGATTCTGGAAGCGTTGGAACGCACCATTGCATTTGGAGGCTCAGGCAGTTTGACAATGCCTTCTTCACAAACAACTTCACACTGGATGTCATAGCCGTATTTGCAGTTGACGAAGGATTCCACATCGATGCGCACACCTGATTTAGTAGTAAGAATCATGATTTGCGGATCCTTGAGCACTTTGCTTGCGTTCTTTGTAGACCTTGGGAAGACAACTTCAGCAGTAGCATAGTCTTCGTCAAGCAACCATCTCAAGCAGTCGATTTCGTGGATCAGGGAGTTCTCGACAGACATTGGTGTGGTGAAATCATCAGGCACTGAAGGATTCCTGTGTGCGCAGTGGAGCATAAGGGGCTCGCCGTATGTTTTGTTTTCAACATATCCCTTCAGTTGGTTGTATCCTGGATCATATCTTCTCATGAATCCAACCTGTACCAATTTTTTTCCGCCTGCCATTTCAGCAGCTACAATGTTCTTTGTGCCTTGTACATCAGGAGCGAGAGGTTTTTCGCAGAAAACATATTTTCCTGCCTTGATTGCGGAAAGCACGTGCTTCTCATGTGTAGTATCACCTGTTGCAATCACGATTGCCTCGACTTCATCAGAATTGATCAGATCTTCGCCGGAATCAAATCCTTTCAAGCCATACTGGGCAGCGATTGATTTTCCAAATTCTGCATTGTCGTCTGCGGCAGCAACAACTTGACCACCTTGCAGTTTGTTGTTGATTCTTTCAATGTGGGTCCTGCCGATTGCACCAGTACCAATTACACCGATTTTCAATGTCATTTCGTATAACCTCCTATTATTGCATTCCATTTATAAATTCTGCGATTAGTTTGTCCGCACTTTACGAGCGCGTAAACGTTAGCTATGTTGTGATTATACAATGCCAGATTTTCCTTTGTCAACTGTTAATTGAAATTCTACATAAATACAGCGCGATTTCGTGATGTATAGTCTAAATTTACAATAATAACAGCATATTTACAATTAAATAGAAAAATGAATTATATAGATTTGACCATGTTGTAGACGGAGAAACTATATTGTCAAGACTTAAACGAGCACATGCTCGTAGTCAGGATATAAGGATTTACAAGGGTTTGAGAGGTCTTGTTCAGGCAAAATAAATCGAAAAAGGAGGGCTAAAATCCGTTTATTTGCCCTATTCCAGCCGTTTCATTGTTAAAATATGCTCAAATATTACGAGAGTATTGCAAAAAGTTGTCGAAAATGTATTGACAAACCCAAAATATGGGAGTATTATGTCAATTACAGCGACACGTGCTCGTAAATGGACAGAGCATTCTAAGGTGGGAAGACAGATGAAAATAACGATTAAACAGATAGCTGAGATAGCAGGTGTCCATAGATCGACAGTAGACAAAGTTCTTCATAATAGAGAGGGCGTCAGCGATGAAGTCAGAGCCAAGGTACAGAAAATAATTGAGGACCTTGATTATGAACCAAATATGATAGGCAAGGCTTTGGCGAGCCAGAAAAACCCATTGACGATTGCGGTGCTGCTGCTTCAGGTCGATGCCCTGGCTGAAATACGAAGGGGCGTTGAAAAGGCGAAAGAGGAACTGTCCAATTTCGGCCTAAACATTGAATACTACTATTCCAATGCCAACGATGACATGGAACAAAGGAACACTTTGAAACTGGTGAAGAAAAAGAAAGTAGATGGTGTCATCATCGCACCAATCGATACTGAAGGCGTCCGAATCGCAATCAATGATCTTGAAGATACTGGCATACCGGTCATAACTGTCAATACGGATGTCTCGGATTGCAAGAGGATGGCTTTTGTGGGACAGGATGGTCTGCAGGCGGGAAGGGTAGCCGGATCGCTAATGGGAGAAATCCTTGGGAAAAGAGGCAGTGTGGCAATCATCTCTGGTGACCTTAGCTGTACAGCCGAACGGGCAAAAGGGTTTGAAGAAATCATTGGAGAGAGATTTGAAAATATTTCGATCGTTGGCATCGTAGATACATTGGAATCTGGAGAATTGGCCTTTCAAGGAACACTTAATATACTGAACAACTACAATATCGACGGCTTGTTTATAACTACCGGCAATGTGAATGAAGTCATGAAAGCTTTGAAGCTGAAAGGCAAGGTTAACACGGTAAAAGTTGTATGTTTTGATCTGTACGATGATATCGTCGGTTACTTGAAAGAAGGAGCGATTAATTTTACAATCGGACAGGATTTGCAGAATCAAGGTTACAAGGCGGTAAAAACCATGTTCGACTATCGGTTCCTTAAGAAACATGTTGAATCGCCCCACATCAAAACAGCAATCGACATTAGATTGAGAGACAATGTTTGAAATTGGGTTAGCAAATATTTTACGGAGGTTAAAGCATGCTTGATTTGAATGAGAAACGAGATTATGTTTTGGAAATGAAAGAAATTACCAAAGCGTTTCCCGGGGTTCTGGCGCTTGACAAAGTTAGCATCAAAGTTAGAGAAGCCACAACACATGTTCTATGCGGAGAGAACGGCGCTGGAAAATCGACACTGATGAAAGTGCTTAGCGGCGAACATGAGATTGACGGAGGGGAGATACTCTTCCAAGGGAAAAAACTTGACAACAAAGATGCCAAATCGTCTCTGAATGCTGGTATATCTATGATTCACCAGGAGCTGAGCCCGATTCTGGACATGACCATTGCTGAGAACATCTACCTTGACAGGGAGCCGGTCCACAATGCGTCGAATTTCATTGGAAAACACTTTGTTGATTACAAAACGCTCTACAAGCAAACACAGGACCTTCTCGATCAGTTGGGACTGGAATTCAATGCCCATCAGAAAATGAAGGAACTCAGCGTAGCAGGCATGCAGCTGATTGAAATTACAAAGGCGATTTCCCGGGACTCCAAATTGGTCATCATGGACGAGCCGACATCGGCAATCACAGACAAGGAAGTCGACATACTTTTTAAACAGATCGAGGACCTTAAGAAAAAAGGTGTTGCAATCATATACATCACTCACAAGATGGATGAGATATTCAAGATTGCTGATGACATCACTGTTATCCGGGATGGTCAGTTCGTTGCTGCGGACTATGCGAGCAACTATGACGAAAACAAACTGGTTGCACAGATGGTTGGCCGTGAAATCAAGAATGTCTTCCCTAAACTTGAGACGGAGATTGGTGATCCGGTCCTTGAAGTGAAGAACTTGACTGGAGAAAAGTTCAGAGATGTCAGTTTTACAGTCAAGAAAGGCGAAATACTTGGACTTGCAGGATTGGTCGGTGCAGGACGTACGGAAGTCGTTAGAGCGATTTTCGGTCTGGATCCGATTTATTCAGGTCAAATGTTCCTGAATGGTCAAGAAATAAATATTCGAAATACTGAAGATGCAATCAAAAATGGTATCGCAATGGTCTCAGAGGACAGAAAAGAAGAAGGGCTTGTACTGAAAAGAAATGTACTTGAGAACATATCGCTTGGCAACTTGAAGCGCTTCGCACCGGGGCTGTTTATCAATGCTTCCGAAGAGAAGAAGGAAGCGCTGCGAATGATTGAGATGCTGAGAGTCAAAGTGCCTCATCCGTATACACCAACCAGCGCTCTTAGTGGCGGTAACCAGCAGAAGGTTGTTATTGCAAAGTGGTTGCTGTGTGAGTTGAATATACTGATTCTGGATGAGCCGACAAGGGGTATCGATGTAGGATCCAAATCGGAAATACATAAACTGATGTCCGAGTTCACACAGAAAGGTCTGGCTGTCATTATGATTTCGTCCGAACTGCCTGAAATAATGGGAATGAGTGATAGAGTTGTCGTTATGCAGGAAGGCGATGTGAAAGGTGAATTGAGTAGAGGCGAATTTACACAAGAGAGTATTATGAAATTAGCTACAGGAGGCAAAATATAATGAAAAGCAGTGAAAAGGGTTTCATCCAAGACATCAAGGATATGGGATTTGCCGGTATTTATAATAAGTACGGTACTATCTTGATCTTCTTAGGAATTGTAGTCATAGCATCATTTTTGAACGAGTATTTCCTTACAGTCAGTAACTTGACTAACATTTTGCGTCAGGTTGTCGTTGTCTGCTTGTTGGCCTTTGGTGTTACATTCATCATCATCTTGGCCCATATCGACGTATCGCTTGGTTCTGTATTGGCGCTGACAGGTACTATGGCAGCTGTTGTCATGCAAAAGACAAACAACGTATTCTTTGCGATTGTTGTTGCTCTGGCAATGGGCATAGTCGTAGGTCTGTTTGACGGGTATGTGATCACGACATTCAATATTCCTGCCTTTATCGCAACGCTGGCGATGACAACAGTTGCAAGGGGTACGATACTCCTTATAACTTCAGGACGTACGATTTCCGGAATAGAACTGGCAAGTGGTGAAAAGATTGGCGGACTTGGTTCTTTCAGCTGGATTGGTCAAGGTTTCGTAGGGCCAGTTCCGTTTTCAATCATCATTTTATTGGTAGTCATGCTGATCTCCTGGATTTTACTTATGAAAACGAAGTTCGGCAGACAAGTCTATGCAGTTGGCGGTAATGAAAGAGCAGCATTGGCTTCAGGTATCAACACGAAGAAAGTCGTCCGCCTGGCATTTATCTACAATGGCATACTAACAGCTATAGCAGGTATAGTTTTCATGGCGAGAAGTAACTCAGGTCAGCCAGCAGGCGGTCTGGCATATGAATTCGATGCAATCACAGCGGTTGTCGTCGGTGGAACAAGTCTAATGGGTGGTACAGGTACAATCGTCGGTACACTGCTTGGAGCAATGATTGTCGGTGTTATCAACAACCTGCTTAACCTTATGGGCGTCAGCTCTTATTGGCAGCAAATCGTTAAAGGTCTTATCATCCTCATAGCGGTTATCCTAGATGTCAAGACCAAGACAGCTAAAGTCAAGAAGTAAGCGTAACTATCGGTAATTATTATCATTACACATATAACAAGGAGGAAATTTTATGAAAAAGTTACTCGGAATTATTTTGGTACTCGTTATGGCCGTGAGTCTGTTCAGCGGTTGTGGCAAAAAAGAAGAAGAGACAACAACGACAACAGAAACAACTACTACTGACACAGAAGCACCTGCTGAAAAACTCATTGTTGGTTATGCTAACCTGGATGACACTGATGAGTTCGCTATGATGAGATTGAATGCTCTTATGGCGGCAGTCGATGAGGCTGGACTTACTGATAAAATTGAGTTTGTTCGTGCTGATGCAGCTGGTGACATCACTAAACAGCTTGCTCAAATCGATAACTTCATTACTCAAAAAGTGGATGCTGTCATCGTTGTACCTGTTGACTACAGTGGTATCGTTCCTGGAATCGAAGCTTTGAATAATGCAGGTGTTCCAGCAATCACACTCGTTATTGAAGCAGAAAGCGGAGACGTTTGTGCTGTTGGTTCTCCAAACTATGACGCAGGCTTAATGCAAGCTGAATACCTGGCAGAAAAACTTCCAGAAAACGCAAAAGTTCTTTATCTTGAAGGTATCTCCGGTATGTATCACTCTGTAGAAAGATTAGATGGTATCAATCAACTTCTTGAAATGCGTCCTGACGTACAAATCGTTGAAAGCCTTGCAGCTGACTATGACAAAGCAAAAGGTATGGCTAAAATGGAAGACTGGCTTCAAAAATATCCTAACGCAGATGACTTCCAAGCTGTTGCCGCAGCTAATGACATGATGGCTCTTGGTGCTCTTGAAGCAATGAAGGTTGGTGGAAGACTTGAAGGTATTATGGTTCTTGGTATCGACGGTCTGCCTGTTGCTCTTGATGCAATTGATGCTGGTGAAATGACAATGTCTGTATTCCAAAAACGCTCCTGCTCAAGGTGCTGCTGCACTGGGTGCTTTAGAATCTCTGATGGCTGGAAATGGATTGCCAGAAGACATCGTTGTACCATTTGAAGTCATCGACGCTGAAAATACAGCTGACTACAGATAGGAGAGAGAATAATGAAATTAGCCATATGTACGGATGTTTACGCTGACCTGTCGTTTCCAGCTATGCTGGACAAGGTTAAATCATTAGGTGTTGATGCCGTTGAAATGACTGCAGGTGGTTGGGGTGCCCGTAAGCACGTCAACACAAAAGAGCTGCTTGCAGACGAAGGTAAATTAGCTGAGTTCCAATCAGAACTCTACAAGCGCGGCATGCGCATCTCCGCGTTGAACACTTCCTGCAACCCTACTTGGCCATCAGAGACTGGCAAACAGTATGCTGAAAGCATGTATGATGCTGCTACGTTGGCTGGAAAACTGGGCGTCAAGAAGATCGTAGCTATGGCTGGTTTGCCGGCGGGGTGCGCCTGGAGACACGACACCCAACTGGATTACTTCTACTATTTCCTGGCCGGATTTCATGAAACCGGCATATGAATACCAATGGGAAGTCACCATTGAATTCTGGAAAGATTATGTTGAACACTGCAAAAAGTGCGGCGTTGAGCAAATCGCGATCGAAGAATTCCCTGGCACGATGGTTTGGAGTGCATCCACGCTTCTCAAGTTGCGTGATGCAGTCGATCCTATGATCGGCATTAACCTCGATCCTTCTCATATGATCGCACTGGGTGCAGACCCAATAGCGGCAGCACGTGCTTTGAAAGGATGCATCTATCATGTACATGGCAAAGACGCTCGCATAGAGCGCCGCATTGCTGACGTAGACGGTATCTTGGAGCCACGTCCTGTTGAAGAATCTGCAGACCGCACATGGAACTATGTTGCAGTAGGATGCGGCAAGGGCTTGCAGTGGTGGAAGGAATTCTTCTCGGTCGTTCACATGATGGGCTATAACGATGATGTATCACTGGAGATGGAAGACCTGACCATGAGTATCGATGCCGGTGTTCAAACATCCATCGACGCTCTGAAAGCTACAATCAGCCAATAATGAATGCCAGAGTGCCAGAGGGACGGACCTTTTGGCACTCTGTTATACTAAAGTGCCAAAAAGGTCCGTCCCTCTGGCACACACAAGGAGGAAAATTATGCGTATAGCACTTGATCCGGATACTATTAGATTTCAATCCATTACCGATATGGTTCGCCAGGCGGCGGACATGGGGTTCGAATACATCGAGCAAAGCCCGCATCCACAGATAATACCTTTCTATAAGCACCCTAAATACAACAAAGATATTATCAATGAATACAAGGCGGCTCTTAAAGAGACTGGCGTCAAACTTTCATCTATCATCCCTATTTACTGGTGGTCACATCCAGACGAGCAAAGACGTTTGGCGGCAGTTGAGAACTGGAAACTGGCTATCCAATTCGCAGTTGAAATGGGTATTGACCTGATCAACACAGAGTTGGGTGGAGACATCAAACGCCCTGTTGAAAGTGAAGAAGCACTTTACCGTTCGATGGATGTATTGCTTCCTATATTTGAAAAAGAAGGCATCCGTCTGGATATCCAGTCACATCCGTACGATTTCTGTGAGAATGGCAATGAGACCGTTGATATCGTAAGAAGCTTTGACAGCGACCATGTAAAATACTTGTATCCAGTACCGCATGCCTTCTTCCTTGATGATGGAAAAGGTGATCACGAAGCTGCATTGGACTACGCCGGCAAAGAATTGAAGCATGTTATTTTTGCCGATACCTTCAATCAGGAAAAGTACTGCAGATATATCGTCAATCCACCAACATACGGTAGACAAGATGTATCCGTACACCAACACTTGGGTATGGGACAAGGCGATGTGGATTTCGACAGTTTGTTTGCCAAGTTGAAGGCAATGAAGTTCGGACTGGCTGACGATACAGTGGCAGCGGTTTCGCTTTTCGGATTCCCGGAAAGATTCGAACAAGACACAAAAGCATTACGCGACCGTATTATAAAAGAATTGCTGTAATAATAAAATGAGAATCAAGGGCAGATCCTTCTGGGTCTGTCTTTGTGTATTTAGGAGGTAAGCATGAAAAAGATACAGGTTGGAATCATCGGAATCGGTGACATAAGCGATGTCTATATCAAGAGCCTTAAGGGATTCGATACGGTCAATATACTTGCCTGTGCAAGCAGGGGCATTGAAAAGGCAAGTGCAAAGGCCAAGTAATTCGGTATTGAAAGGCCCTACGCCAGCGCGGATGAATTGATTGCGGATCAGGATGTTGACGTGGTTTTGAACCTGACAACACCGTTGGCCATTACATTCAAAGAAGCAAAAGAGCTTTACGATTTGGCAAGAGAGAAAAATCTGCGTCTTGGAAGCGCCCCGGATACATTTTTCGGCAGCAGACAGCAAATATTCAGGGAACTCATCGACAATGGGGACATAGGAAAGGTGAGCGGATTCAGTGCAAATGTTGTTTTAAGGGGTCCACAGACTTTCCATCCCAATCCAGCGTTCATGTACAAATACGGGGCAGGTCCTTTGCTCGATATCGGGCCGTACTATGTGGTGGCACTTCTTTCACTATTAGGTCCGGTAAAACGCATTAGTGCCATGAGCAATAGACAGGCAGATGTGCGTGTGGTTGAAGCTGGACCAAGGAAGGGTGATGTACTTGATATAGAAATGGATACACATGTCGTAGCCAACCTGGAATTCTGTAACGGAGCAATCGGAACGCTGACTGCCAGTTTCGATCGTTTGGGATTCGAACTTGCCGCGTCTGGAAATATACGGCTCTAAAGGCACAATCTGCATGCCGGAAGCTAATCCGTTCTCCGGACCGAACCTTTTTGGCGGCGATACGCTGCTTCGGACTGCGGATAATTACCGCTGGCATGAATACCAATATACAGATGAGGCACCTGAATGGAAAAAAATCGACACAGGGCATCCGTTTGATTCCGTGTGGCATGACAAAAACAGCAGAGGCATCGGACTGATTGATATGCTTTATGCGATGCACGACAACAGGCCGCACCGGGCCAGCGCGGAGATGGCCCTGCATAGCATAGAAGTGATGGATGGAATTCTGACATCTGCAAAGGACGGTTGTTTTGTTGAGATGACAACAACATTTGAAAGACCTGCGGCAGTACCGAAAGATTATGAAGATTCCCTTGAATGATCATGTATTTGTGATTCCATTTTCTTCCAATCTGTTGTATTCTTGTTATATATAACGTTTACCATAGCAAGAGGAAGTGGCGATATGAAGAAAACAACAATTAAAGACATAGCCAGAATAGCCGGTGTTTCCGTTGCGACCAGGGAAAGAATCAAAGAGATCATCAAGGAAGAGAACTTCGTGCCTAGCGCCTTTGCGAGAGGTCTGGTTGTCAATTCCTGAAAACATATCCGTGACCGGTTTTGACGGCCTTCCGTTTACCAGACTGATGAAGCCGAAACTGACAACGATTGACCAGCCTTGTTATGATATGGGCTACAGAGGTGCCAGTATTCTTATAGATATGTTGAACGGCGAAAATGTCGATGAGGACATGGAACTGATACTGGATATGGAGCTTCTCATACGTGATTCGGTGAAAAAGATAAACTAAGCTATAGGAAGAATGAGGTGTTGTTTATGTGGACTAGAGCGGATTTCAAAGACAGAGCAAAAGCATCACTCAAGGGTAACTACTGGAAAGCCTTTCTTATCAGTCTTGTGATTATTTTTTCGGGCACGCAGTCTGTATTAAGCGGCAGCAACTGGCGTGAGTCATCGGACAGCATGCATTGGTATGTGCCGTGGGGATTTATTGCGGCCCTGGTAGGATTCGGTATTGTATTCGGTTTGGCGTACAGGATTTTTCTGGGTTATCCACTGGAAGTCGGTGGCAGAAGATATTTTGTAAGACTGGCAAATCGCGGTGACAAACAGGGGTGCTTCACTTATGCATTCTCGTCTGCCAGTTATATGCCGATAGTAAAGACAATGCTTCTGAAAGGGATTTTCAACTTTCTTTGGACGCTACTGCTTATCATCCCCGGCATCGTCAAGTACTATGCCTACATTATGACGCCCTATATCTTGGCGGAGAATCCCGACATGAACGGCAGCGAAGCGATACAGTTGAGCATGAAGATGACGAGAGGCCACAAATTCAGCATTTTCGTGTTGGACCTGTCATTTTTGGGCTGGTACATATTGGGTATGCTTGCACTTGGAATCGGCGTGCTGTTCGTAGAACCGTATAGAAACGCCACTTATGCAGAGCTTTATTTGAAGCTGAAAGAGATATAGGTGGATGGAGTGCCATGGGGACGGACCTTTTTGGCACTGGTAGAATACCCGTGCCAAAAAGGTCCGTCCCCATGGCACTCACACCTAAAAATAGTTACAAAAACAAATAATAAGTCCCGAATATAAAAACTGAGTGCATTTAATTGCCTTCTTAATGGGTATATACTATATATATCGAGAGAAGGTGTGAGCGGATGGAATCTGAATCAACTGTAAGAATAATTGAGAATGTATGGAATAGAATAGACTTGTCTCCTGAAAAACTGAGTTCAGACCAGCAGCATATATGGCGTCTTTTACGGTGCAGATACAGGTTGCTAAAGATCAAAAAAGTGATCACCGACGAGCAGGTGGTTGAATTCAAGCATCTGGTAGACGAGTTTGAGAGAATTGCAATGTGTGTACATATAGCCTGATGGCATAGCTAAACTATGCTGTCGGGCTTTTGTTATGCTATAGGAAAGCTAAACTACAGCAAAAACGGCTAGAGCATCAGTATTTTGCAAAAGAGCCAAATATGGAAACTTTCCTGTCGCTTATGCCCGTTCTGATTACGGGTACTTTGTTGTACAAACGTTCAAGCGCTGCCATTCACGAAAAAATACAATTCTATTCGTCTGAAATCCTCAACCAGATCAGTCAGAACATCGACAGAGAGCTGGCTCGTCTTGAATATGACAGTATAGAAATCATGTTTTCCCAGGAAGTTCAGAATACATTGACATACTATGACGTTCTCTCCGAATGGGAGCTGCTTGACGTATCCGAACAGCTGCAAGAGCGGCTGGTAACCAAGTTCAGTTTCCTTCATGACGTTTCCGACGTTATCGTCTACACGGGCAAGCAACAAAAACTGCTGGCCTATGGCGACACAGGCAGCAATATACTCAATTATAATGAAGGACTGCTTCAACATATGTTTGACAAGGCAATGGAACTAAATGGCGTGCCGTACTGGATATCGACCAACATCGATGACGAGGTTCATAAAGTCGACTTGATTGTCAACAAAGACGACACCCGTGATGGGATCGTGCTTGTCAGGCAGATAAAGAGCCTAGAGACGGGCGAAGGCATCGGTACCTTCCTGATGCGTACAAATGAATCCTATCTCACTGAAATCTATGAAGATATCGATGTATCAAAACAGAAGATTCTTATCATCAACAGCCAAGGTATTGTCATGTCCAGCAATGAACCATCCTGGCTCGTAGGAGAGCGCTTTGTGAATCCGTCCTTTATCGGTGCGCTTAAATACAATGAAGAAAACAGTGTTCAAGGCTTCAGGTTCAATTTGGACCAGGAATATCTGGCTTTCTATCAAAAGAGCGAAAAAGCCGACTGGTATATCGTAGGATTTACACCGGTTGTCTATCTGTTCGAGGAGACATACGACATCCTGAGATACACACTGTTTGTCGGCTTCATCAGTATCCTGATTGCAATCCTGGCATCGGTTGCTATCTCCAGGAGCATTTTCGTGCCGATGTCCAGAATCAACAGGAAGATGAAACGTGTACAGAGTGGAGAGCTTGATGTCAGGATTGAAGATAGCGGCAATGATGAGCTGACCGATGTGGGCAGGCATTTCAATGATATGATCGATGAGGTCAAGGAACTGATACTGCGGACGAAAGTTCAGGAGAAGGAAAAACGCATCGCAGAGTTGAGTGCCTTGCAAGCTCAGATCAATCCCCATTTCTTATCAAATACGCTCAACAGTGTTAAATGGCTGGCCAATGTTCAAGGCGCAGAGAATATCGAGAGTTTGACAACCTCGTTGATTTCACTCCTTCATGTTGCAATGGGAAAAGAGGATGATTTCATCAGTTTAAGCCAAGAAGTCGCTTATCTGGAAGATTACCTGAATATCCAGTCGTACCGTTACCTGGATAAGTTCCAGACCCATATGGAAATTGATGATGATGTCAAGGCGGCAATGGTGCCTAGATTCATGATACAGCCTCTGGTTGAAAATGTTGTATATATAACGGTGACAGACAACGGAAAAGGCATGTCAAAGGAGAATATCAGAAAAGTCATGGAGGAGAAAAACAATTCGAAATCCACCTTCTCGGGTATCGGCCTTTCCAATGTAAGGGAACGGATTAAAATGTATTTTGGGGATCCTTGTGCTGTGACTATAGAAAGCCTTGAAGGTGTATTTACCAGAATAGAAGTGGTATTTCCGTATCTGGAGAAAGGGGACTATGACCTAAAATTCCGCCAAAATTTATAACAACAGCTCCTGAACAGAGATAGACATGTCAAAAGCCTCAAAAATGATTCTTTGCGCTTTCGTCAAAGGGGCAATAATCTTTTGGCCATTGTTTTATTGATTGCAGACATAATGATGGAGGAAACAAAGCCAATGAAGAGTTTTCCGTGCATGGCTTGATCCCCATGCACTCTGAGTCGTCCTAAATCGATGCTGTTTTTTAAACGAAGGAAACCTTTTTCCACAACATCTTTATCCCGGTACAGAATCATCGCTTTTCTGGCATCCGCCACTTTGTTGCTGACTAGCACAACCCAACCTGCTGTTTGAAGTTTCTTTTCGACGACATCTGTTCGTATAATGACGGTATATCCTGCGCTTTGCTTCTCTGATTTGCGAATGATCAAATATTTTTTACATTCCTCATCATTCATGCATGCTTCGGGGTTCTCGTTTGCCTTTTGGCGGAGAACAGCAACAGTGGCATACAAGTCTTCCCGTATGCATGCAGCTTAGTGACTGCACGCATTGAATTAGCATTGATGACAATGGTGTTTTCGACACAATCGATATCCTTTCGTTCGCTCTCCACCTGTTGTTTGGCGAAGGAGGGTGTGAACGGTATGGATATCAAGAAATTCACCGAACCATTACCTGAATCTTTCAGCATACGATTGATGTTTCGGGTACTGAAAAAGCCTTTGTCCATTACGACTGTGATTGTCCGTTTTCCCATGAGTGCTTCAAAGCGTTTCAGCGTATTCGTCAGGGTTCGGACATCCTTTTGATTTCCACTGTATAAGGATTGATATATCGGTAATCGCCCAGTCTCTCCCATAAGCATGCAGAGGTTGACTTGGGGAAGTGTATCATGATCGCGGTTATACCCCCATTCCACGTCATCGATCAGTTCAGAGTATGACGATATCGATGTGATATCCAATGCAAGATAGTCATCTTCTTCGTTGGCAGCATATCAAAGCTGATAAAAAAGCTCCCGCTGCTCTGGAGCGATAGCGATGAGTAGTTTGCTGATTCGCTGGGATGGCTTGTTTCAAAGCATCTATTTGACCTGCAAGGCGTAATTCCTCAAGATATTCTCGCTTAACACTTTTCGGCCCGTTTTGGGATCAATCTTACCGATAGTGCGTCTGTTCTGTCTTAGCTGCCCATCTTGATTTTTAGCGATACAGTACACTAGGTTCTTGTTAATGCACTGGGATATGATTATCGTTATAATATCAGCGATCACATGGTATAAAGGGTTTTATCAGGATCTTTGAAGTTTTTTGGTAAGAATAATGAAGATGGATCTTAGCCTCCTACGTGAAAATGTAGGAGGTTTTTTTGTAGACCGTATAAAGACTAACTTATTTCAGAAAGCTAACACTTTTTTTCATTTGGTTTTTGGTTACCTTATTGCAAGAATTTTGGATTTTAATCGATAGTGGAATAGTGTAGATTTAAGAAAAAAGGAGATTAATGATGATTGCAGACCATATAAAGAATGGTGACCAATACACAGCACTATCCAAACGGATTAAAGAAGGCATCAATTATCTTTTAGAAAACGACTTGAGTGCACTTAAGCCGGGCAGATACGAAATTGATGGTGATAATTTGTTTTACATGATCCTGGACTATAATCCTAAAGCAATTGAAGATGGTAAATGTGAAGTCCACAAAAAGTATATCGACATCCAGTATATCATTAAAGGATCCGAGCTGATGGGCTATGGTAGGGCAGAAGCAATGGCTACTACAATACCATATGATGTTGAGAGAGATTGTTGCTATGTTGATTTCACTGGGGATTTCGTTCGGTATACAGAAGGAATGTTTGCCATTTTCTTCCCACAGGATGCACACATGCCGGGAATCAGTGATGGAGATTGTACACATGTTAGAAAAGTGGCCATGAAGATTAGAATCTGATTCTAGATCAAATTTGACATGATTTATCAAAAAGGAGGAGGAAAATGTACGTAAAAAGCATGAAACGGTGGACGCCATCATCGATAGCGGAGTTGTAGCAGTTGTCCATGCTGAATCCTTACAAAGATTAGTGCGGTTTAAACGAAGGCATGACAAATATGTATTTAGTAATGGCATAGCCATTTTCTAAATAGTCACTTTTATGTACAGGGTGGGTATCAGTGAAATAGCACTACCTACCAATCACACGGACGGGAGCCCACTCTGTACATATTAGTTAAACCTACATTGTAAATGCAAACACATAAAAAGAGTCACCCTTGGGCAACTCATTTCTTATCAAATCATACCTACCAATCACTTTGTAGAAACTGTATTTACTGCTGCTATCTTATCTAACAATAAGGATAGGCTTATTTATGTGGTGAACCACTTTGCTGACCACACTGCCAAGCATGAATTGCCGTAATCCCTTGACCCCATGTGAACCTAAAATCACGAGATCAGCATCACTGGATTCGATATACTTGATAAGTTCATGAGGAGGATCGCCTTCCAACATTACTGTTTCAACCTTATCCCCATAGACTTCAAGGTCAGCTTTAGTCTGCGCCAATAAGGTCTTGGAACGTTCTTTTGATTCTGCAACCTCTTTGATTTCAGCTGACAGTCTTGACGTGTTGTCAACTATAATCGGGTGTATGGTTTCAGCGACATTTACCAGAATGATTAGACTGTTGAATTTGCTGCCGATTTCCTTGGCCTTTTCCACAGCACGGTTTCCGTGTTCCGATCCATCTATTGCAACAATAATCTTATCCATTGCCACACTCCTTTCTATGAATCAGTACCTGTACAGCTTCTACACTTATATTATACCACTAAATCCCTAATATAATGATTTTTGTTATAGGTTAACCATTCTTGCACTGTATGAATCTGCTAGTTCATTCGTAAAATGGACAATATCAATACTGCGGATATGGGTATATATTTGTGTTAGCAGGAAATCAGTAAGGATGTTCAAGGAAAGGATGAAGTATGAACAGAAAAATCACCAACATTACACCGATTCTATATCATGTCCCTCTAGATCAACCCCTCTCAGATGCCAAACATGGTACACACACTTTTTTCGAGCTTGTACTTGCAATAGTAGAGCTTGAGGATGGCAGCAAGGGTACCGGTTATACCTATACAGGTGGCGTCGGCGGCAGAGCGATCTATGACATGATTGAGTACGACCTTAAACCAAGGTTGATCGGAGAAGATGCAACAGCAGTTGAGTCTTTGTGGGATACCATGCAGTGGCATGTCCACTATGTGGCCAGAGGGGGCATTGCTTCCTTTGCCATCAGTGCCATCGATATTGCACTATGGGACCTGAGAGCTAAGAAGGTGGAACTTCCTTTGTATAAGCTTCTTGGTGGTACGGTGAACCATACCAAAGCTTACTATGGAGGTATCGACCTTGGCTTTACCAAGGAGCAGCTGCTGGCCAATATCCGCAAACAGTTGGAAAGAGGCCACAGAGCCGTAAAAATCAAACTTGGTCAGAAGACACTGGCAGAAGACATCGACAGAATTGCCGCAGTCAGAGAATTGATCGGGCCTGACATCACCTTTATGGTGGATGCCAACTATTCCTGGGATGTGAACACAGCTGTGAAGGCACTGAAGCAGATGGAACCGTATGACATCCTTTGGCTGGAGGAACCGACCATTCCAGATGATTACATCGGCTACAGGAAGATAGCCGACCGTTCAAGCATCGGTATTGCCATGGGTGAGAACCTTCACACCATTTGGGAGCATCGCATGGCAATGGAAGTAGGTCATGTATCCTTCATCCAGCCTGACGCCTCAAACATCGGCGGTATCACCGGATGGATGAAAGTTGCAGCTATGGCGGAAGGCTACAATGTCCCTGTCTGTACCCACGGTATGCAGGAGCTCCATGTCAGCCTGCTGGCAGCCATTCCCAATGATGCCTACCTGGAAGACCACAGCTTCCCGATTCACCAGTACACAACCAGGCCACTTGAAGTGTCTGAAGGTCTGGCCCACGCACCTGAACTTGTCGGTACAGGTGTGGAATTTGACTATGACAAACTTGGGCCCTTCAAGGTCCAGTAGAAGGAGAAGATATTCAATGAAAGCAACCGAGTACGAAGGCAACAAAAAAGTATCTGTTGTTGAGGGGACCAACCAGCCCCCCAAAAGCGATGAAGTAACCGTTAAGATTGCCTATTCAGGAATCTGTGGTACAGACATGCACATCTTCCATGGAGTGATGGACGGTCGTGTGACCAAGCCACATATCATGGGCCATGAGTGCTCAGGTACTGTTGAAGCAGTTGGCAGTAATGTTGAAGGCATCGAAGTAGGGGAAAAGGTGGTTGTAAGGCCTCTTGATCCATGTGGTGAGTGCTATGCCTGTAAGAATGGACTCAGTCACATATGCTACAATTTGAATTTCATGGGTGTAGACACAGCTGGCTCCATGCAGTCATACTGGACAGTGCCGGCTCACACGATCCACAAGATTCCTGCTGATATGGATCTAAAGTATGCAGCTCTTGTTGAGCCGCTTTCCGTAGCGGTACACGATGTTCGCCGTGCAGGCCTTGGGAAAGGCGATAAGGCCCTTGTCATCGGTGGTGGCCCAATTGGTATCCTTGTAGCGCTTGCTGCTAAGAGCTTTGGTGCGGATGTTCTTCTTTCTGAAGTGAATGAATTCAGACTGAAGTTTGCAGAAGAAGCCGGTATCAAAACCATCAACCCTGCCAAAGAGGACCTACTTGCTTATATAGATGATTGGACAGATGGAGTTCGCTGTGATGCCTGCTTTGAGGTTTCCGGCTCCAAGCCAGGGGCCATAATCATGATGGAAACAGTGAGGACAAGAGGAAAAGTGGTCCTTGTCGGCATCTTCGGTCAGCCAACAGAAGTAAACCTTCACAGAATGTGGCTGAGAGAAGTTGAACTTCTTGGGGCACGTGTCTATGAAAAAGTGGATTATGAGATTTCGATTGACCTGCTGAACAAGGCGGAGTACCCATTCAAAAACATCATCACCAAAGTAGCCCCACTGGACCAGCTTCAGGCAGTCCTCGACGAACTGGATGGTCCAACGGAGAACATGAAGGTTCTTATTGAGTCCTAAAATAAACTGACGAATAAATAGTAAGCAAATTTCAAATCGTAAAGGAGAAAATATACTATGAATACATTAGATACTTTCAGATTAGATGGCAAAGTCGCTCTTGTAACAGGTGCTTCCTACGGCATCGGATTTGCCATCGGCAGCTCCCTTGCAGAAGCTGGTGCAACCCTTGTTTTCTGTGACATCAATGAAGAGATTATGAACAAAGGCCTTGCTGCATACAAAGAAGCAGGCATTGATGCCAAAGCATATATCTGTAATGTTACGGATGAGGAGCAGGTTCAGGACATGGTCAAGAAGATTGAAACAGAAGTCGGAATAGTGGACATTCTTGTCAATAACGCCGGCATCATCAAACGTGAGCCAATGCATGAAATGAGCGCTGCTGATTTCCGTCTGGTAATCGATGTCGACCTAAACGCGCCATTCATCATGGCCAAGGCTGTACTTCCAGGTATGATGAAGAAAAATGCCGGAAAAATCATCAACATCTGTTCTATGATGTCTGAACTGGGCCGTGAAACAGTCTCTGCCTATGCTGCAGCAAAAGGCGGTCTGAAGATGCTCACAAGAAACATCTCTTCTGAATACGGTCAGTACAACATCCAATGTAACGGAATCGGCCCCGGATATATCGCTACACCACAGACAGCACCACTTAGAGAAGAGGGTCATCCATTCAACAGCTTTATCGTAGCCAGAACACCTGCGGCTCGTTGGGGTGAAATCAAAGACCTCAAAGGTCCTGCAGTATTCCTTGCATCTGAAGCCTCTGATTTCGTTAATGGTCATGTACTTTATGTGGATGGCGGTATCCTTGGATATATCGGTAAGCAATAAAATATCATCTGATCTAATTCGCAGGATTCTGCATATGGGGCAGTCGGAAAATGACATTTTCTGGCTGCCTCAAAAAATTTGAGGATATGCAAGTGCGTCTAAAGAATTGTTAGTCATCAAAAAATCCGTCAGTATTTGTCCAAAAGAATTTATGTTATTATATATATGATACTTGAACGCCGTGTACTCCAGCATAGTGGTGTATAACGCAATTCTAATAAGTTGATTATATGTAATATTACAGGTAAGGGAATATGAAAATTATGTATCTGCTTGGTCATAGGCAACTGAATTGGCGATTTAAAAGCATATTTATGAAGAACTTCTTCATTATTCTTTTTGCGTTTATTTTACCGTTAGTTGTGGCGAATATAGTAATTTACAGGCATTCGAATGAAGTGATTCGTCGAGAAGCAAGAGACCAGAATATGAGTATGCTTCTGAATACCAGTAGATCGATCGATCTTATCTTTAAACAGATTGACTTTATCATTCCTCAGATAGCAACAGATGAAGAAGTCATTGATTTCATTGTCAGTCCAGATACAGACTTAACCAAGAATATTTCTGCATCAAGTATGATTAGAAATATTGCCAGCACGAATGACTATATTCAATCCATCTATGTATATTCCACCTATGCTGAAACAATTATCAGCTCATCTGGTGGTGTTGCGGATATTCATAATTTTAAGGATGTTGGTTGGTTAGATACCTTTAGTCAGCATTTTACCGGAACTAAACTGATGGATACCAGAGTTATTGACGATGGGTTCGGGAAATCCTATAATGGTATAACCTTTATCAGGAATCTTCCTAATGAGTCCTGGAGTAAAAATGGTGCATTGGTTATAAATGTAAACGAGGCATACATATATGATCTAATAAGAGGGATGTATGAGGGCAATAGAGGTACCGCTCTTGTCATCAGCAATAGCGGTAAAATCGTCTCTTTTGAAGACAAGAAAAAGCTGAACCAATCAGTTCTCGGTGAAGTTTATGCTAAGAAGGTATTTCTAAGCAATCAGGCATCCTTTATTGAGAAAGTTGACGGACAGGAAGTGCTGTTTTCTTTCGTGAAATCTCCACAAAATAAGTGGCATTATCTCCATATGATACCATTAGCAGACCTGTATCGGGATACTAGGAGTAATTTCCGTGTGGTAGCAGGAACAACTATCGCAAATATTCTGTTATGTCTGGCTTTTGCCTTGCTAATTTCAAAGAAAATCTACAGACCGATCAAAAAGCTGATTTCACTTATTGACAGTAAATCCAAGTTCGAAATGGACCTCTTGGAGGGAAATGAATATGAATTTCTTGACAAGGCATACAACACTGTACTTGAAAAGAACATGGACATGGAAAATACAATTGCAAAACTGAAACCAATCATTAAAGAGAAGTTTTTCAACAATCTCCTTGCGGGGAAAAAACTGTCAGAATCAGAGATTAATGAAAGGCTTAGATATCTCAGAACTAACTTTATCTACAGCAGATTCGTTGCTATGGTTGTTCAAATAGATGACTACGACTCAAAAATGGTTGACTCGAATGAAGTGAAAAGAAATTTGATCAAGCGTCAGCTGATTGATGTCATCGAAAAGATCATGAATGAATATAATAGTGGCATTGCAGTCGAGATGGAATCCAATATGATTGGTGTTATTTACAATTTTGCTAAAAACAGCGTTGGCTCTAATGAGCCAGGAAGCCTTCCTATGATTGCTGAGGCAATTCGTGGAACTGCGGAAGCCCATTTTCCGTTTACAGTGACACTTGGTATAGGCAGAACGTATGACGATATTCTTCATATTGGAATGTCATGTGTAGAAGCAAAAAAAGCACTACACTATAAGGTTTACCAAGGTAAGAATATGATAATTGACATACATAGTCTGGATAGTGCTTCTTACGAACTGTATTTCTATAGCAGTAATGAAGAGAGGAAGTTACTTGAAATGATAAAGACAGGAAATATTGACGAGATACTATCAGCATTGGATGAACTGTTTGATACAATCATTGACTCAAAAGCTTTATCCGATAACTATGTCCAGCAATATTTCATCAGAATCATCAATCTGATTCTTGAATCTATGATTGAATCGGGTTATAAAATTACCGATCTGCTTCATGACAAACGGAATGTCTATCAGGAAATTCATGGAAAAGAGACCATTGAAGATATACGTGTCTGGTTTGAAGATTTCTGCCATGAATTGGCAGAAGGTATCACTGCTATGAACGATATAACCGGCAATCGAAATATTGACAAGCTTCTCAGTTTTATCAATGACAATTATAAATCTGACATATCCCTTAACGATGTAGCAGAATATGTGGGTTTAAGTCCTTCTTATGTCAGTACTATTTTCAAAGAAGCCATTAACATGTCCTTTGTTAATTATCTCAACAAAATGAGGATTGATAGTGCTAAACAGCTGATTCTTGATACTCAGCTAAGTATTAATGAAATTGGTTTTAAAGTAGGATTCAACAATGTCCAGAATTTCTATCGAACATTCAAGAAACATGAGCATATGACACCTGGTAAGTTTAGGCAAATGTATTGTGGGGTGACGTAAAGTGTCAAATATTAGGTTGACAATATTATTATCACAACTATGCTGCATCATGATTTTGTGTGCCGGATGTAATGATACTGCGACAAGACCAAAGCCAGAGGAAATCCTTGTCAAGGATATCCTTACTATTGAATCGACTAGTGAGGTGTCACTGCCTGAAAGCAAACTGGTAATCAAACTTGCTCACACTTATCCGGAAACGCATCCACAGCACATTGCTTTAAGAAGTGTATTTGTACCGATAGTTGAAGAAGCAAGCAATTGGAATATCCGGGTAGAACTATATCCGAACTGTGGCCTGGGATCAGAAGAGTTATACACCAAGGGTGTTATATCTGGGATAGTTGAGATGTGTATCGTTGATGAAAACATCTTTTCTGAGGTATCTGAATTGTCGTTGATTCGCTTGCCATATCTCTTTGATGATTATCATGAAGCGTTGAATAAACTGAACGAAGTCCTTAGACCTGCCGTAGAAGATGATATGGCGGCTATAGGTGTTAGAAATCTTGGATTTACAGTCAATGGATTCAACCAGATCTCAATCTATAAGAGACAGGCGTCTGGACTTATTGCATCAGAAGGGGGAATGACAAACAGAGAATTCCTCAATAGCATGGGTTATGAATCGAGACCCGTAGCCATTGAAGAAATGAACATACTATTAGACAGTGGAAGGATTTATGGACATGATTATCCTGTAATAATGAGTTATCTTTACGGTTGGTATGAAAATCAGGAAAAGATCATACTAACCAACCATATAATAGATTCAGATATGTACCTGATGAACGAGAAGCTGTATCAAAGTCTTAGTGAGAAAAACAAAAGCATCATCCATGACGCAATTGAAGCAACCATCAGTTATGGATTGGAACTGGTTCTTTCGTTGGAAGAGGATATCTACGACATTTATAATAAGGAAGATATTATTGTCGAGGAATTGCAGAAGGGACGGAAAGAGGAACTGAAAGAGACTTTCAGCATTTCATCAACAACGGATATATTTGACGAAGCACTAACCGAAAGAATAATGGAATGAAATTGAATATACTATTGAAAGTACATGTCTCATTGATTAAGACATGTACTTTTTTGTTGTACAATCTTTTAATGGATGCACATGAAGTAAATAAAAAAAACGTTAGTAGTCAAAGAAATGTTAGTAATTTCATAGTTGTTAGGCGGGAAGCGCTGAATTCTAGCACACAGCGGCATTTGATGACTGTGAAAAAATTGTTGATATGAAAAGGAGAGTCAGCGTGCTATTATGAAATTACACCAAATAACGCATAAACGCCGGCGGTTAATTAGCGATATTGCTAAATGATATGAAATGTGTGGTTTGGAATCAAATGCAAATAAGGAGAAGATTATGAGACATTTTAAGAAAATTGTAACTTCAATAGTGGCAGTACTATTGGTAATGCTGGTATTCGTTGGATGTGGTTCAGGAACACAGCCAAGTTCATCTCAGAATGATACAGAGAAGAGCGAGACTGTTAAAGAAACATCAACAGATGCTGAAGAGAAAAAAGATGACGGTGAAGTCTATAACCTGAAGCTTGGACATATCCTGACAGCTGATCATCCGAATGGTGAAGGTGCGGTGAAGTTTGCAGAGCTTGTAAAGGAAAAGACAGCTGGGCACGTGATTATTGATATATTTCCTGGTTCTCAGCTAGGGAATGAAAAAGACCTTTTTGATTCCGTTTCTTTGGGGACAGTCGACCTGACAATTCTTGGATTTGGTGAACCATCAAAAAGATACGCACCACTGCTGATTCTTGATGCACCTTATATTGCGAACGATGGAGAACATTACCTTAGGATCCTGAAATCAGACCTTGTCAACAATATGTTCGATGAAATGAGCAAGGTGACAGGCGTCAAAGCAATAGGACCGACTTATTTTGGTGTCAGACATCTTAGTACATCAAAAGTTCCAGGAACCAATCCTTCTGAACTTGCTGGACTTAAGATCAGGACCCCAGACCAGCCGATTTTCGTTTCTGCAATTGAAGCAATGGGTGCGACACCGGTCCCAATGGCGTTCTCCGAAGTTTATCTTTCTTTACAGCAAGGTGTACTCGACGGATTTGAAAGCACACCAGCAGCATATGCTACCAACAAGTTCTATGAAGTGCAAAAATATATGATTAATACAGCTCACATTATCGGTGGTAACTGTATATATGTCAGCGAAATAACACTAGAAAAGTTGCCTGAGGAGTACCAAGCAGCAATCATTGAGTCAGGAGCGGAGGCAGCAGATTATATGAGTAATCTTATGTTTGAAGCAGAAGCCGGGTACATGGAAGAGATCCAGAGTAATGGCGTTACGTTTATTGAAGAGGTTGATCGTGAAGCGTTCATTGAAGGTTCTCAGGGGCTTTATGACGATTATGAAAGTAAGTGGGGAGAAGGTCTCCTTGAGAAGATAAGAGAGATTAAATAGCACATAAGTTGTCGGATGCTGTTGGCACGCTGAATAGATGTGCTAGCAGCATTTGTACTATAGGAAAGAAGGTCTTTTGATGGAGATGGTTAAGATAATATTAACAAAGATAGAAGATAAGATACTTCTATTGTGTTTAGGATTCATGGGGGTTGTACTTTTCGCTCAGGTGTTTACCCGCTTTATCTTAAATCAACCTTTGATGTGGAGTGAGGAACTGGTTCGATTCCTTCAGATATGGATTACGTTTCTAGGGATAGGCTATGGTATCAGATCCAAGTCTCATATTTCCATGGTCTTAGTCTATAACAAGATGAATCGGTATATTCAGAGTGTCTTTGACATATTGACGGATGTCACTATCATTGTTTGCTTTGGCATGTTGGTTCCAAGTGCATGGTCTTTCATTCAGTTACAACATCAAATTGCTTCTTCGGCTATGGGATTAAAGATGAGTATCGTGTATTTTCCTATTATCGTAGGCAGTATTGTTGCTGTGCTGTATTCACTGGTCAATATAGTTGAAAGCATCAGAAAAATTATTAGGAAAGATGAAGAGCTATCAGATGTAGAACAAGATATGGAGGGTGGAATATGCTGATTTTATTGGGAACCTTTTTTGTCATGTTGGTTATTGGTGTTCCTGTGGGATTCGCCATGTTTTGCAGTTCTGTATTATTTATGATAACAAATGATATTGATTTGGTCATGTCTGCTCAAAGGATGGCTGCCGGTGTAGATTCATTTCCATTATTGGCTGTCGGATTTTTCGTGCTTGCCGGAAATATTATGAATCAAGGAGGTATTACTAGAAGGATTTTCGCTTTTGCGGATCATTTTGTCGGACACCTTACAGGTGGTTTGGCACACTCGAATGTTCTCGCCAGTATCATCTTTTCTGGTATGTCGGGTTCTGCCATCGCCGATACGGGTGGATTAGGTGCCATCGAACTGGAGGCGATGAAGGAAGGTGGTTATGATGAAGACTTTAGTCTGGCGGTAACAGGTGCTTCATCGATTATTGGTCCAATTATCCCGCCAAGCGTTCCTATTGTCATCTTCGGTGTTGCAGCAGGAGCGTCGATCGGCAGACTGTTTGCGGCTGGGGTAGTCCCTGGTATTATGCTTGGTCTTGGTATGATGATCCTGAACTACTTCTATTGCAAGAAGAAGAATTATCGGAAAAGAGCTAAAGCAACCCTTAAGGAGAAAATCCTGGCTACTGGCCATGCGTTTTTCTCATTGTTGACACCGATGATCATCATTGGCGGAATCATTCTTGGGATTTTCACTCCAACAGAAGCGGCGATTGTTGCCGTTGTCTATGCAATCATTTTAAGTCTTTTATATAAGGAAATCAATGTGAGTGATATTCCGGGATATCTAATGGAGACCCTGAATGTAATCACTGGCGTTCTGTTCATTGTTGCTAGCGCAACGTTGTTCTCCTGGCTGTTAACAATCACCCAAGTTCCGCAGATGCTTGCGGCCAGTATCATGGCAGTAACTACCAATAAGTATCTTGCGCTTCTGTTGATCAACATTTTTCTGCTGATCATTGGATTGTTCATGGATATTACACCTGCGATTGTTATTTTGACGCCGGTATTGATGCCTGTCATGGCTAGCCTAGGCATCAACCCTGTTCACTTTGGAATTTTATTGATTGTCAACTTGATGATTGGCCTTCTGACACCGCCTGTAGGGATGATCCTGTATGTTCTGTCAAATGTATCAAAAGTACCTTTCGAGCGAATAGCAAAAGCAATCGTGCCCTACATATTGATATGTATCGTAGTGTTGTTGGTTATTACTTATGCTCCTGCACTTGTCATGTTCGTGCCCAATATTCTGTTTGGCTAAGTAGGAAAGGATTAACTTATGAAAATGCTTGAAAACATTATAGTACTTGATTTCAGCCAATACCTTTCCGGTCCATGGGCAGCAATGCGGTTGGGTGATTTAGGCGCACGTGTCATTAAAATCGAGGGACCCCGGGGTGATGGCTCTAGAAAGCTGACTTTGAAGAATATTATTATTGACGGTGATAGCAGTGTATTCCACTCCATGAACCGTGGCAAGGAAAGCTATACAGCCAATCTGAAAGATGAAAACGATCTAATAAAAGTGAAGAAGCTCATTGCTAAAGCGGATGTGATGATCAGCAACTTCCGTCCAGGCATCATGGAGCGCCTTGGGCTAGGTTATGATGTTGTGAAAGAGATCAATCCCAGAATGATTTATGCCAGCATTACTGGCTACGGAACAGAAGGTCCTTGGGTAAAAAAGCCAGGGCAGGATCTGCTCCTTCAGTCTGTAAGCGGTATTCCTTATCTAAATGGCAATGAAGGGGATAACCCGGTGCCGGTGGGCCTTGCTGTCATCGATATGTTCACCAGTGCCAATACGGTACAGGCCATTTTGGCAGCATTGATTCAGAGAGGAAGAACGAGTCAAGGAGCTTTGGTTGAGTGCAGCATGATCGAAGCAGCTTTGGATTATCAGTTTGAACCTGTGACCACGTATCTGAATGACGGTGGAGAACTTCAACCAAGAAGTGCTGTGAATAACGGTCATGCTTACCTTGGAGCACCATATGGTGTATATAAAACGAAAGACAATTATATTGCTCTTTCTATGGGGAATGTTTCTCAGCTAGGTGAACTTCTCGGATGTGATGCAGTAGCAGCTTATACAGTAGCGTCTGATTGGTATGACAAGAGAGATGAAATCAAGCAATTGTTGGCTGATTACCTTCTTGAGGACACAACAGCCAACTGGCTTGCTAGACTGGAACCGGCAGACTACTGGTGTGGTCCGGTATACAACATGCGGGAAATGATGAACCACGAAGCCATGGATTATGTGGATATGGTCCAGGAAGTGGCACGAAAGAACGGTACCAGCATCCGTACTACCAGATGTCCGATGAGAATCAATGGTGAAAAGGTGTTCAACAATCTTGGTGCACCGGTTCTTGGCGAGGACAATGAGCGGATAGATAAGGAGTTTGGCTTATGAAATTTAAAGGAATGACTTGGTCCCATGCCAGAGGTGTAGACCCGCTTTTGGTTGCAGCTGAAGATTTCAGAAGGATCCATCCAGATGTTGAGATTACTTGGGATGCCAGATCACTGGCAGATTTTGAACTGTATCCGCTTGAACAGCTGGCGGACAAATATGACTTCATCATGATTGACCACCCACATATAGGAACCGCATATGCACAGAATCTGCTTCTGCCCTTAGATGTAGTTTTACCGACAGAATTCATCAGGGAACAGGCAGAGAATGCTGTGGGTCCCAGTCATGCCAGCTATCAATGGGAAGGGCATCAATGGGCTATTGCGGCAGATGCAGCAGCCCAGTTTAGCGCTTATCGAGACGACTTGATGAATGATCTGAAGCTGAATGCTCCTGTAACCTGGCAAGAGGTGTTTGATCTGGCAGAGAAGCTGCCCGCAGACAGGAAGATCGCAATTCCTTTCGTACCTGTACATGCGTATTCATCCTTTTTCACCATGTGCTCCCATTATTCCAAGGACCGATTTTGGAGTGAAGGGAAAGCTTTAAAAGAAGAGGTTGGCATTCAGGCACTGAAGGTCATTGGTACGATCCTTTCATATGCAGATGAGCGCTCTTATGACATGGATCCCATTACAATGCTGGATGTGATGGCAGAAGATAACAGCATCATATACAGCCCGCTTGTTTATGGATATTCGGTTTATTCTATGGAAGGTTATAAGGATCATATTATCAAGTTCAATGATATGCCATCTGAGACCGGCAGGCCTAACGGCAGCATGATCGGGGGTGTAGGGTTGGCCATTTCATCCAGGTGCGATAATCCTGAAGTGGCAGCGGCGTTTGTAATGATGACCACAAGTCCTGAATATCAAAGAACAGCCTTCGCAGCAAACAACGGTCAGCCGGGCCACAGGAAAGCCTGGACCGATAAACTTGTGAACATAAATACAGCCAACTTCTACAAGGATACACTGAAGACAATGGATTACGGTTCTATGAGGCCAAGATTCAATGGATACATCGAGTTCCAAGCTGAGGCCGGAGCAAGAATCCGTAAGTTTATGATAGATGGACGTGAAGATTACAGTAACTTTGTTGCAGAGTTGAATGACCTGTTTTTCAAATTCTATGAAAGGGCATAATATGGAAGATAAAATCCTGTATGAAGTAAAGAACATGGTGGCATATATCACGATTTGCAGGCCAAAGAAGATGAACTCCATTACCAAAGCCATGGCTGAGGATCTAAACAGATTGGCCCCTGAAATCAATGCAGATGATCAGGTGAGAGTTGTAGTCCTTAGTGGTGAAGGTGAACGTGCTTTCTCCACTGGCAGTGACATCAACCTGATTCATCAATACGGTACACCCTTTGAGCTTAGGAACCGTCAGGACTACTGTGCAGCAATCCGTTCTATCCGTAAACCCGTCATAGCGAAAGTTCAGGGATATGCCCTAGGTGGTGGTTTTGAGCTGGTATTGGCTTCAGATATAAGAGTGGCCACACCAAGCTCGAAGTTCGCAGCATCAGAAGTGAAGAATGGCTGGATATCTGGCAGCGGCCTGATTCAGATCCTTTCGAGGAACATCGGCTATGCCAAAGCAGCTAGAGTGATACTGACAGCTGAAATGATCGATGCCGTGAAAGGTGGGCAGATGGGCTTCATCACAGACGTGGTGGATGATGATAGTATTGATGCCTATGTGGCGACAATGGCAGAAAACATGACCAGGCTTTCACCTATAGCCCTCCAATTGGCAAAACAGAATATGGTGGCTTCGCAGAATATGGGTCTGGATATGGGGCTCCAATATGAGAACGACCTATTTGCTTTCAGTATGACAACAGGAGACAGTAGAGAAGGGATGGCAGCCTTTGCAGAGAAGAGAAGTCCTAATTTTTAGTAAGAAGGAATATATATGAAGAAAGCGCTTGAACACATTATAGTCCTTGATTTCAGCCAACTCCTTGCAGGTCCATATGCATCGATGATGCTTGGAGATATGGGAGCGGATGTGATTAAAATTGAACGTATGGTCACAGGTGACCTTTATCGGGGTATGACTTTTGGAAACCAATATATAGGTGGCGAAGTATCACCGCCATTTTTAGCCTGGAACAGGAATAAACGTTCTTTGGCAGTTGACCTGAAGGATTCCGGGATCAAGGAAATTATCTACGAGATGGCCAATAAGGCCGACGTGGTTATCCACAATTTCAGACCCGGTGTTATGGAGAAGCTCGGCTATGGATATGATGACTTTAGAACCATCAATCCGGGAATCATCTATGGATCTAATTCAGGTTTTGGTCCCGTAGGACCCTATGCGGACAGACCAGGCCAGGATCTTCTAGCTCAGGGACTATCAGGTGTTATGAGTCTGACTGGGAGAAGAGACAGTTCGCCAACACCCTTCGGTACAGGTATTGCCGATCACCTGTCAGCTTATCATTTGGTTTATGGCATACTTTCAGCTCTCATTCACAAAGAAAAGACTGGCGAGGGTCAAGAGGTTCAGGTGGATTTGTTCAGGTCCATGTTGGCTTTCGAAAGTCAGGAGTTTGCCACAATCATGAATACAGACGTTGCTGTTGAGAAACCGAACAGTGGTATCGGTCTGCCTTTCCTTGAAGCGCCATACGGTGTCTACAAGTGTAGGGATGGGTATATCACCATTGCTATGAATGATTTTGACAAACTGGTGGAGACAATTGGTGCTCCTGAACTTAAGAAATATAATTCAGAGGAGTTACGTTACACCAAAAGGGATGAGATATTCCACGCAATTGAAGCGATTACATCCACCAATACAAAAAAACATTGGCTGGGGATGATGTTGGCTATGGATCTGTGGGTAGGTGAAGTGAATCATATCGAGGACGTGGAGAACGATCCTCAAATAAAAGCCATGGGGGCAGTTCAAACTTATAAGCATGCCATTGCTGGAGAAGTTAAAGTCATAGGTCCTGCGGTCAGTATGAGCAGCACACAACCTACAATCGATAAAGCCCCACCATTAGTTGGCGAGCATAGCAGAGAGATATTGCTGGACTTTGGTATTTCTAAAGACAGGATTGATGAGCTAATAGATCAGGGAGTAGTGGAACAGGCGGGTATTGCCGGGAAATAGGTCAACTCGCTAATCAAATATTGAGGTTTTATAGCAAATATTTATAGGAATTGGTATAATAAGAATAAATTGTCGAATATATACGAGGTGCTTTATGCAATATCTGAAAGGATTCAGACTACACAGCATATATATAAAAACATTTATTGGACTCATACTTTTCTCCCTAATACCAACGCTCATTGCAATTGCTATCATCTATAATCAGTCTGTTGAAGAGGTTCAAGCACAGACACTTATTTCGAATAGCCAAATGCTTGAAAAAACCAAAAAATCTGTTGATCTAATTCTTCGTCAGCTGAATAGTATCATCCCACAGGTAGCAAATGATGAAGATGTGGTACAGTCTGTAATTAATCCAGAATACAGCAATATCAGCAGGAATAGCAGAACCATAGGCAAGCTTCAGAATATTGCTGCCAATAATGGATTTGTTCATTCCATTTATGTGTATTCATCCATTGAGGATTCAGTTATTAGCTCTGACGGCGGTGTTCATAGAAGACTTCAGTTCGTAGATAAGAGATGGAAGGATTCCTTTGACAATTTAGTCCTTGGCACAGAGGAAATGGCGACTAGGATCATTGAAGATTCCAGAGGTAATGAATTCCATGTTATCACACTCATCAGAAACTTGCCATATGGTTCATGGAGTAAAATCGGCGCATTGGTCGTGAATATAAACCAGGATCAGTTATTTCAGGCAATAACAGGTATAGATGTCGAGAATAACGGAGAGTACCAGGTTGTGAATCGTGAAGGGGAGATTATTCTGCACTCTGATCATGATTTGCTTGGATCAAACGTAATGAATACTGCTATAAGTGATTCTGCCTTAAAAAATGCAAGTGGATCATATATTAAGAAGGATGGTGAAGTACCTTTGCTTGTATCCTTCACTTCTTCTGATTATAATGATTGGAAGTTCATCTATACTGTTCCATTCACAAGTATACAGGATCGAAGTAGGGGCATATCTGTTCTGATTCTTTGGATTGCCATTGCATATACGATAATTGGTCTGATTCTGTCTTACTATATATCACGATACTTCTATAATCCTGTGAAAAAATTAATTACGGATCTTGTTATGGTATCAGATCCAACACAAGACAAAGAGTATGAAGAAGATATACAAAATGAATATGATTTGATTGAGTATGCATATAAGAAATCCATTAGAAAAAGCGAAACGTTGGAAAGCAAGGTAGAGAGTTTCAGGCCTGTGATGTTGGAACGGCTGTTTTACGGACTGATAACAGGACATGCACACGATAGGAAAGAGGTAGAGGAGAGTCTTCAAGCCCTAAACAGTACATTTGCTATGACAGATTATGTTGTCTTTTGTACACAGATCGATTCATATCCTGACTACGCTACTACCTATAATCAATCTGAACGAAACCTCCATAAATTAAGAATAATGAGACTTGCTGAGCAGTGTACTGCCGAAATGGGCCCATGCATATCTATGGACCTTGATAAAACGATAGTTGCTACTGTGCTGAACCTTATGCTAGATAACAGTATTTCGGAGAACTATGCAATGATGGACTCTGCTGCAAATGCACTTAAAGAGGCCATCATCAATGAAATGCCTTTCACAGTCACGATTGGTATAGGTAGAATCTGTAACAGCATTATGAACCTATCCGATTCGTTGGAGGAAGCAAGAAAAGCCTTGGAGTACAAGATATATCTGGGGATAGATGAAGTTATCAGTATCAATAATATCGATGACAAACCTGAAGAACTTTATTATTACTCAGATAAAGAGAAACTGTTGGTTAATAATCTAAGGATTGCAGATAGTGATGCGGTCATGACTTTGATTGGAGAAATCTTCAAAGACATTGCTGAGAATAGAAACCTATCACAGAAATATATCCATCAGCTATTTGACCGGATATTGAATGCGCTTATCGAGGTGATGATTGACCTAGATTTAAAGGTGCAGGACATCTTCCATTCTGAGACAAAATTGTATAAAGTTTTGGAGGGAATAGAGACAATTGCTGAAGCGGAGGAATGGTTTAAAGATGTTTGCAGCAGAATAATTGTTGAAGTTGAAGTAAATCAGGATAGTAAAGGACAGAAAAATATCGATATAATTCTGGACTACATAAATGCTCATTTATCTGAAGATATATCCTTGAATGATGTCGCTGATCATGTAAATCTGTCACCTGCATACATTAGTAAGATATTTAAAGAAAGTCTTAATAAGAATTTCGTTGATTATGTCAATACCGGCCGAGTTACTAAAGCGAAGCAATTACTGGAGGAAACCAGATTGACTACCAAGGATATCGGATTTAAGGTTGGTTACAACAGTGTTCAGTCGTTCTTCAGGACATTCAAGAAGTACGAAGGGATTACTCCTGGGCAATACAGAGACAGTCGCTCCGAGAGGAAGGAGGTATTATGAGGAAATCAGCAATATTACTTATTGTATTGATTGTCTTGATTATGGGGACATGGTTTCTATGGCCTTCTGGTGAAATGCCAACTGAAGCACCTCAAATAACGGGTAATAACAGTGGCAATTATGTGAGTAAACGGACAGAACCTACGGATATCATTATCCTAAAAATTGCTCATGAAATGCCGGAGACACATCCTCAGCATACTGCTCTGACACAGATATTCGCACCTCTTGTAGAGTCCGGCAGTGACTGGAAAATCCGAGTGGAAATCTATCCAGATCAGAAGTTAGGCAACGAAGCTGCCTATATGGAAGGTGTCAGAAAGGGTACAGTTGAAATGTGTATAGGCAGTCAAACAATTGCAGGTTTGCTGCCTTGGCTTGGTATTACTGAATTACCATATTTATTCAAGGATTATGAACATTTCATTGAAGTGATGAATAGTGATATAGGTACAGAGCTAACGGAGGGATTGGATGAACTTGGACTTGTCAATATTGGTTGGACAACCAATGGATTCCGCCAGGTATCTCTGACGACGGTTCATATCGAGGGTGAAAATCGGGTTCTTCGTATTGGTTCTGATGGAACCGAACCAAACCGATATGTGTTAAAGGCAATGGGTTATAATCCAAGGACAGTAGACATGAAACAACTGACAGTTGCTATTCAGCAATCTTTGGTGGAGGGTCATGATTTTCCATTGATGACTGCCTTTTATAATGGATGGACCAATAATCAGAAATATCTCCAGGTTACAAGGCATATACTGGATTACGATATGTATTTGATTAACAATGACTTTTGGGAATCACTGGATGAACCAGAACGCATTCTTATAATGGATGCCGCAGAAGCCTCTGCAAATTATGAAGCCGAGTTGTTGCTAGCAGCCGAGGAAGAAATCATGGAAAACTTCAAGAATACAGGCGTTCCGATTGTAGAATATGATCCGATGTCTATTATGGATGATGTTAATGCTTTCAATCTGGAGTGGATTGGTGATGATGCTAAGCTTAAGTTGCTCTACGAGCGGATTCTGAGATACAGGGACGAATAGTGATTCTAGGGTTGGCCTAACATTTTTTATGTGGGGTTAACCTTTTTTATTTTAGTCCGAATCAGAGAGCGGATTCGAAAAACGGAGAGTTTTCAAATTATCAAACTGGGTGTATAGTGAATATGTAACAACGGATGTGTAGTACGGCGCCGACACAGAAAACTCACAACCATTCAGTTAAAGCATTTTTTGAAAATTCAATTTAATCTAACAATGTATTGTATTTGGAGGTTTTATGATGAATAACAGCAAACGGATATTAAAGGTGATTACAGCCCTGATTCTATCATTTACATTGATAGTGGGATGCGGTCAACAGAAGGCACCAGCCACTTCAACTGATTCGACAAAAGAAGAAACATCTACTTCAACTGATTCAGCAAAAGAAGAAGCATCAACTGACGAAATGAGTTCTGAAACATTTGAGTTGAAACTCGGACATATTATGACACCTGAACATCCTAACGGACTGGGCGCAGAAAAATTTGCCGAATTGGTGGAAGAGAAGACTGGTGGCAATGTTAAAGTTAGTGTATTCCCATCCTCTCAATTAGGTAATGAAAAAGATATCTTTGACGCAGTAGCTATGGGTATGGTTGATTTTGCTATTCTCGGTTATGGTGAACCTGCCAAGCGTTATGCACCTACATTGATTTTTGACGCACCTTTCCTTGCTGAAGACAGAGAGCATCTTGTCAGAATCTTCAATGATTCAATCGTTCAGGAAATCTTTGACGACATGGCGGCGGAAATTGATGTAAGAGCTATCGGACCATTCTACTATGGAACACGTTATTTGACCACTTCTGAGAAGGCAGTCCATGGTCCTGAAGACCTTGAAGGCATGAAGATAAGAACTCCGGACCAACCACTTTATGTATCTACTATGAAAGCAATGGGTGGCACACCAGTGCCAATGGCATTCCCTGAAGTATATCTTGCACTTCAACAAGGTGTCATCGATGGTCAAGAGAACCCGCCTGCTACCATTGCTACTAATAAATTCTATGAAGTACAGAGTTATCTTATGAAGACAGCCCATATCATGGGTGGAAACTGTATCTATGTAAGCGAAGATACTATGTCAAAACTCCCTGCTGAATATCAAGAAGCAATTATTGAGGCAGGTAAAGAAGCTGCAGATTTTATTAATCAGACAGCATTTGAAGCAGAAGATATGTATCTAAAAGAGATTGAAGAGAATGGTGTTACAATTGTTGAAGACGTCGATCGTGATGCATTTATTGCAGGAGCACAAGACCTCTATTCAGAGTATGAGAAGAAGTGGGGCGAAGGTCTTCTTGAGAAAATCAGAACAATCAAATAATACCGTTGCGGGGGCCGTACGGCCTCCGCAAAAAACCTCATAACGAAGAATCCTGAATCATTCATGAAAGCAGTCCTGATGAAGACCAGGATATATAGGTATACAGGTGATTTTCCTGAATGATCCAGGTAAAGGAGATGACATCCGTTGAAAATCAAAAAACTCATAAATATATACTCAAAGTATGAAGATATAGTTTTGATCACATGTCTTGGTATTATGGGTTTGGTACTTTTTGCACAGGTCCTATGGAGGTATTTTTTTAATACGCCAATCATGTGGAGCGAAGAGCTATCAAGATACTTGCAAATCTGGCTGACCTTCCTTGGTTTGGGATACGGTCTTAGACATGATTCACACATATCCATGGTACTCGTTTACAACAAACTGCCTGTAAAGATACAAAAATCTGTAACGATACTCACTGAAATTATAATGATAATATTGTTTGCCAGGTTCATCCCTGGTGCGTATAGATTTGTTATTGACCAGAATCAGATATTATCATCAGCAATGCAGATTCCTATGAGCTGGGTTTACTATGTTGGCCCACTTGGAGGTTTAGTATATTGTATCTATGCTCTAGGAAATATCTATACGAACATTCTTGAGATTGTCGGTAAGAAACCGTTAAATAATGCTGGAGGAGGTTTGTCATGATTATTTTATTTGGAACTTTTGTTTTGTTCCTTGTGTTAGGTGTCCCTGTTGGGTTATGCATGTTTGGCAGTTCTATCATGTACATGATTGTAAATAATATACCACTTGAGATGGCTGCACAGAGAATGTTTGCTGGACCGGATTCATTCCCGCTTCTAGCCGTGGCATTTTTCGTTCTTGCAGGAAATATCATGAATACCGGTGGTATTACCAGGAGGATCTTTAATTTCGCAGACCATATAGTAGGCCACTTGACAGGCGGTCTTGCTCATACGAATGTTGTTGCTAGTATCATCTTCTCTGGTATGTCTGGATCAGCCATTGCGGATACAGGTGGCCTTGGAGCCATTGAGCTTCAGGCGATGAAAGAGGCTGATTATGATGAGGATTTCAGTCTGGCAGTAACAGGTGCCTCATCCATCATCGGACCGATTATTCCACCAAGTGTTCCAATTGTTATCTTTGGTGTTGCATCAGGTGTTTCAATCGGACGGCTCTTTGCTGCCGGCGTCGTACCTGGAATCGCCTTAGGTCTGGCCATGTGTGTACTGAACTACTTCATCTGTAGGAAACGAGGATATATCAAGAGAGAGAAAGCCTCAATAAAAGAAATTGTTGTTGCTTTTGGAAGATCTTTCTTTTCGATCATTACGCCGTTCATTATCATGGGCGGTATTATACTCGGTATATTCACACCTACTGAAGCAGCTATTATCGCTGTATTCTATGCGTTGACTCTTGGTTTTATCTACAAAGATATCAAAGTGAGACATATCCCACATTTTATGAAGGATACTCTGAATGTAACCGTTGGTGTGCTGTTCATCATCGCCAGTGCTACTTTGTTCTCATGGCTTTTAACGACTGCCCAAGTGCCTCAGACTCTTGCAGCAGGCTTTTTGAGCCTTACATCCAATAAATATGTGGCACTGCTTATTATCAATATATTCCTGCTGCTGATTGGTTTGTTCATGGACATAACACCTGCCATCGTTATCATTACCCCAGTGCTGATGCCAGTTGTGTCCAGTATGGGTATTGATCCAGTCCACTTCGGTATCATAATGATTCTGAACCTTATGATTGGACTTATGACACCTCCTGTAGGAATGATCCTATATGTCCTTGCAAGTGTGGCGAAGGTGCCTTTTGAGAGAATAGCCAAGGCAATACTACCATATCTGGCAGTATGTGTATTCGTTCTATTGCTTGTCACTTACATTCCTGAAATAGTGACATTCCTTCCGAATATGCTCTTTGACTAAATATCGCGTCCTTAGCAACCGGGGATTATTAAAGGCAGAGTACTTATTCAGTATTCTGCCTTTTGGAAGTATATCGTTACGACTGTAAACAGGGAAATTTATCTAGGAGGTAAACATGTGCAGGATAATATACTGCAAACTGTTAATAGATCACTTGTAGTATTGGAATTGTTAGGTGAGGCGCCAATGACAGCAACAGAAATTGGTAAGAAACTTAATCTAAACAAGACGACTACCCATCGGTTAATGATGACCTTGCTTTCTCGGGGTTTTATAGAGCGTAGAGAAGGTACTGGAGTTTATGAGATTGGACTTAAGTTAATCGAACTGTGTAGCATCCGTCAAAATATGATTGAACTTAAGACAGAGGCAGATCCTTTTCTTAGAAAGCTGGCGAACAAAACTAATCAGACTGTACAATTGGCTATACTGGACAATGATGAGGTTGTGATTATTGCAAGAATAGAAAGATTCACGTCTATTCATCTTTTCACACAGATTGGCAAACGCATACCGATTTACTGTTCTGCTGAGGGCAAGTCATTGGTTATGGATATGGACGATGCTGCTATTGAGACTATGTTGGATGAACGAACTTTCCAGTCATTTACCAGAAAGACACCTATAACAATTGAAGCTGTTCAAAAAGATATACAGTTTGGAAGATTGAACGGTTATACAATTGCCAATGAGGAACATGAAGTGGGTTTACTTTGTGTAGCTGTACCAATTAGGGACTACAGTGGACAAATCATAGCTACAATATCATTAACAGGATTTGAAAGATATCTAATCGAGGAGTCAGAAAATAATCTGATAGAGGAACTGAAAAAAACAGCATCATATATCTCCAAACGGATGGGTTACATACATTGATTGCCTTAACTCTAAGTTGTTGGAATACAGTCTGAAAATTGAATCAAAGAACCAAAAAATAAATGTTGATCACAGATGGATTTTATTATTCATGTTGCCAAAATCATCACCATTGGCGGTTTTGACATATGGATATCGGAAACATCCTGGGCGGCACGATCATCATGGGGCTGTACAATAACTTGCCGTGGTTTTTGAAAATCGGCATACCTGTCGCGCTGCACGGTTATTTCGACATATTCGCGGGCGCGTGCTGCAGGCGTTCATTTTCACCATGCTCAGCATGACGTTCGTATCGATCGCCATGGATTAAAAGGTAATACACGTACCAGCAATAATTCAAGGAGGAAAATTCATGGAACATATTGATGGAAGAGCTTTGATTCTAGGTATTTCAGCAATAGGTGCCGGGTTTGCCATGATAGCAGGGATCGGTCCGGGAATCGGATAGGGATTGGCAGCGGGCAAAAGCTCTGAGGCAGTCGGGAAACGCCCCGAACTGCAAAGCTCGATCATAAGGACGATGCTGCTCGGGCAGGCGGTTGCCCAGACAACAGGTATCTACGGCTTGATCATTGCGATCATCCTGCTGTTCGCCAATCCGCTTGACTGGAATGCTATTAACGGCAACTGCAGATACAGCCCGTATCCTGGGTTTTGACCTGCAGCTGCTGGTTCAGATGGTAATACAAGGCGTGACGGCTCTTGCTCTCTTCAATATTTTAGGACGCTTGATGTTCAAGCCGGTCCGCGGCATGCTGAAAAAACGAAGACGGAACAGTATAAAAATCACTCAGATCATCGGTGCCGTACTCGACATCCAGTTTGAATCAAACAGGCTCCCTGCCCTGTAAAATGCCATTTCCGTAGAACGTGAAAACGAGGTGCCTCTTATTCTGGAGGTCGCCCAGCATCTTGGAGACGATGTGGTCCGCTGCATCTCGATGGGTGCCACGGATGGCTTGAGAAGAGGCATGAAGGCGGTCGATACTGGAAGTCCGATCAAGGTACCGGTTGGTGAGAAGACACTGGGACGCATCTTCAGTGTGACAGGCCGGGTCATCGACCAGAAGGAAGCGCCTGAGACCGAAACGACGTGGTCCATCCACCGTCCGGCTCCGAAGTTCGAGGAGCAGGCGACGGAAGCTGAAATCCTGGAGACAGGCATCAAGGTCGTCGACCTTTTGTGCCCGTACCAAAGACCGTCCTGATCCAGGAGCTGATCCGGAACATAGCGACAGAGCACGGCGGCTATTCCGTCTTCACAGGCGTTGGAGAGCGTACCCGTGAAGGGAACGACCTCTACCACGAGATGCAGGAATCCGGCGTTATCGACAAGACGACAATGGTGTTCGGACAGATGAACGAGCCGCCCGGAGCGCGTATGCGTGTCGGCCTGACCGGCCTTACGATGGTGGAGTACTTCCGTGATGAAGGCGGTAGGGACGTGCTGCTCTTCATCGACAACATCTTTCGTTTCACCCAGGCGGGATCCGAGGGATCGGCCCTGCTTAGACGTGTACCGAGTGCCGTCGGCTACAAGCCGACACTGGCCACGGAGATGGGCCTTCTCCAGGAGCGTATCACCTCCACGAAGAAGGGTTCCATCACATCGGTTCAGGCCGTCTACGTGCCTGCCGATGACCTGACTGACCCAGCACCTGCAACGACCTTCGCCCATCTGGATGCGACGACGGTTCTTTCCCGTTCCATCGTCGAGCTGGGCATCTACCCTGCCGTCGACCCGCTCGACTCCACATCCAGGATCCTGGATCCGAAGATCGTCGGGGAAGAGCATTACGAGGTGGCCCGCGGGGTGCAGGCGATCCTTCAGAGGAACAAGGAGCTGCAGGACATCATCGCCATCCTGGGTATGGACGAGCTTTCCGAAGAGGACAAGCTGCTCGTGTCAAGAGCCAGGAAGATCCAGCGTTTCCTTTCCCAGCCGTTCTTCGTTGCGGAGAGCTTCACCGGCATGGAAGGGAAATGGGAAAGAAACTGGCTTCCGCCATGCTGAACGGAGAAATCGAAGTTACCATCATCGATCAAAATGCGAGCCTGCTGGAACATCTTGTAGGACACATAGATGTACTGACAGTGCACGCCAGCGGTACGGATGTCGCGGTCTTGGAGGAACTGAACATAGCCAGCTACGATCTGACGATTGCAGTCACCGGCAATGACGATACAAACGTACTTATCAGCTCGCTGGCAAAGAAGCTGGGCTGCAAGCGGACGGTCGCAAGGATAAGGAACCCGGAATATTCAAAGCAGCTTCCCGAAAACACGCTGGTCATCCACGGCCAAGGCATCGACATGACCATCAACCCGATGAACATCACCGCATCGAACATCCTGAAATACATCAGGGGCGGGAAAGTCGTCTCCGTCTCGCTGCTTCTGGACGGCCAAGCCGAAGTGACCGAAATCATCGCTTCAGAGAAACTGGAGATCCTGAACAAGCCGCTGAAAAAACTGAATCTGCCAAAGAGCATCATCATCGGGGCCATCGTTCATGGCAGCGAAGTCATCATTCCAAACGGCGATTCGAAAATACATGCAGGCGACAGGTTCGTCGTCTTCTCGCTGCTGTCGGAAGTACCTGCACTGGAAAAATTCTTTAAGCTGAAGGATGGTCGCTGATGAAATCGAAACTGGTATTCAAAATAATGGGCTATCTCCTGCTGCTTCTGGCAGTCAGCATGATTCCCCCATTCCTCATCGCACTGTTCACCGGACAGGACGACATGATGGCCTTCCTGATCAGCATAGCGGTCACCGCTGTGACAGGGTTTGTCCTGATGCGCATAAAGATCGATGAGAAGTCAACGGTAAAGAACCGTGAAGGCCTTGCCATCGTCACCTTCGGCTGGCTGTTCGCCTCCATCTTCGGGGCTTTGCCCTTCTTCATATCGGGATACATACCCAGCTACATCGATGCCTTCTTCGAGACCGTGTCCGGCTTCACCACAACGGGAGCCACCATCCTGACGGATATCGAAGTGCTGCCGATGGGCCTTTTGTTCTGGCGCTCCTTCGCCCACTGGATCGGCGGCATGGGCATCCTGGTTGTCGCCGTCGCCATCCTTCAGATGGTGGGGTCGAGCGGCTTCCACATCTTCAAGGCGGAGAGTCCCGGGCCCATCGCGGACAAGATAGCGCCCCGCATCAAGGATACGGCCAAGATCCTTTACACCGCCTATGTGGCCATTACACTGCTGGAATTCGTGCTCCTTATGTTCGGCGGCATGAGCGCCTATGAATCGGCGATACATACCCTCGGTACGGGTGGCTTCTCGACAAGGAATGCCAGCATCGGCGCTTTCAACAGCTCCTACATCACCATCGTCATATCCATATTCATGATCATGTCGGGTGTGAACTTCTCGCTGTACTATCTGATTTTCAAAAGGAAATTCAGGGACGTCTACAAGAACAGCGAACTCAGGCTTTACCTGGGCGTCATCCTCGCATCGACAATCGCCATCGCCATCAACACCAACGCGACAGTCTATGCCAACTGGTTCGAATCGTTCAAGCATGCGCTGTTCCAGGTCAGTTCCCTTGTGACCACCACCGGCTATACCTCCTTCGACTACGAGCAGTGGGACACTTTCTCACAGGCCATCCTTTTCATGCTCATGTTCGTCGGAGGCAGTGCAGGCTCCACCGGCGGATCAATCAAGGTCATCCGGATCCTGGCACTGATCAAGCTGGTGAAAAGGGAATTCATCAAGATCCTCCATCCGCGTTCGGTCGTCACAGTGAAAATAGACGGACAGGCAATGGCCGACGACACCCTGATGAACATAGCGAGTTTCTTCATGCTGTATATGATGATCTTCATCTTCGGTTCGATCATCGTAGCCACAGAAGGGGTCGGCCTTAGCGGCGCGGCAAGTTCCGTGGCAGCGACCCTGGGCAACATCGGTCCCGGTTTTGGATTCGTAGGACCGACGCAGACCTATGCAGCCTTCTCGTCGCCTATCAAGCTGCTGCTGTCCTTCTTCATGATACTGGGAAGACTGGAACTGTTCACTGTACTGGCGCTGTTGACGCCTAAGTTCTGGAGAGCTTAGTATAGGCCACTCAAAAGCTTTGGCAGTAGACAGACCAGCCGCGTAAGATTACAATAAGTCCTAGGAGGACTTGCCTATGACTTACGAAGAATTTGTTGATTTCGTCGAATGCATCGTGGCCAACGAGGTGCCGGCTGAATTGCTGGAAGAACTCAATGGCGGTGTTCAGACGAGTGAAAAACTTATGCGAGACACGGACGAAAAGAATTTCATGGTGTTTGGCCATTATATACGGGACAATCTTGGAAAACGTGTCATGCTTTATTATGGCACATTCCTTCATTTCTATGAGAACAAGCCTGTGGAACGTTGGGAACGTGAAGTGCTGAAGGTAATCAAGCACGAGCTGCGCCATCATATAGAAGCCAGGGCCGGCCAGGAAGACCTGGCCAGACTCGAGAGATGGGAAAAGGAACAGAGAAAACGGAAAAGAAGGAAGAAATAGTGAAAGCACTGTTGGCGAATCTGTCAACAGTGCTTTTCTAAATGGATTATGTAATCCCCAACGACTTAATCTTCGGATGCTTCCACGCCCCGTTAAATGTCAGCCCAAATGCGACAGCCGCCGCGATGATATTGCTGAAAGCGATGCCATACCAGATGCCATTGATGCCAAGGGCGGGAATGCCTGCCAGAATGACAACCATTGGCATCCTGACAATCCAAAGCCTGCCTGCCTCAAGAAACATGCTATAGCGGGTATGCCCAGATCCGTTGAACAAACCGATCGAGCAGTTGAAAAAGCTGATGCTCCATGTGGTTGAAGCCAGTGCCTTCAGATAGAATGAGCCTGTTTCCAAAACCTCTGGTGTATCGGAGAAAATGCCAACCAGTTCCCTTGAAAAATACCAAAGGGCAGACGTGGTGACAGCGAGGAAAAGCAGAGCCAACAGGATAGAGGTCCTGAAGGCTTTTTTTATTCTGTCGATATTGCCGGCACCCAGGTTCTGTCCGACAACTGTAGACAATGCGGCGCCGATGCCGATGGCCGGCATGAAGGCCAAAGAGTTGAGACGGTTGCCGATGCCGAGGGATGTCACTGCGATGTCTCCGTAACTGGCGATAACACTGAACAAGACGATAAAGCCAAGAGCGACACCCGAATTGCCAAGGGAGGATGGCACACCGATTCGGATGAGGTCGACCATTTTTTCCTTATGGATGGCAAGGCTTTTGGGATTGATGCGAATGCCCCTTGTGTCGGTACTCATATGGTAGATGGCATAGAGTGCGAAGGGTACTTTCGACAGCACGGTTGCTATCGCCGCCCCTTCGATTCCCAGGCCGAATACGAAGATGAACAGGGGGTCCAACAGGATGTTGAGGACTGCGCTGGTGCCATTGACGATCGTGGGTGTCACCGTATCGCCCTGAGCCTGGTTAATGGAAAAAAAGATGTTCAGTACGAACATGCCGAGCATATCCAGGAACAGTATTTTCAAATAGCCGACACTGGCAGCATAAAGGTCGGGAGAAGGATGCATGAGGCCAACGATTGCGGGTGTCAGGAACCAACCCAGTATGCTGGAAAAGATGCCGAACAGGATGCCGAATATATATAGCTGCTGCGCTGTCTCCCTGGCGTCTTCCGGTTTGCCGGCGCCTTTGTATTGGGAGATGATAGCACCGCCGGCGATGGATATGCCGATGGCGATGGACAGGGTGAAGAAGGAGACGGGCCATACAAAGTTGATGGCTGCAACTTCAATGTCACCAATCCTTGAAACCCAATAGGCATCGCCGAGGCTGTACAGGGTCCCGATCAGGTTGTTGAGCATGATTGGAAAAGCGAGCATAAGTATGGCCTTATGGAGCGGGCCGCTTAATATCAATTGTTCTTTGTGGTCTAATGTTGTATTTTTCATACCTGTACATTACATTAAAGCGCTTAATATGGCAAGGCGTTGTTATGATATAATTGGATTATATTTTGAACACAATTAAAAGACGGATAGCTGGGAGGTAAATAAGGATGAAGAGTGGAATTTCAAGGTGGATTTCTTACTTATTAATAGGTGTGATGCTGCTTACAGCCTGCAAGTCTTCGGAAGTGCCCGAAGTACCGGCGGAGAGCGAAAAACCGGCAGCTGAAGAAGTTCAGGAACCGGGGACTGAGCCAGAGCCAGGGCCGAAGGAAATAAAGAGCTTAGCCGACCTTTTTGAAGCCAAAGACGGCTGGGCATACAATCCGAAAGACAAACAGGTCGACGTCTTGTTCAAGCAGCATTACTATACCATGAACGCACCCCAGTATGACTTCAATATGGAAACGCTCGTAAATGCAGGCCAGTTCACCGGATTTACAGACGGACAGACGGCCATGCTCGAGAAAAACGGGTTCGTGGTCCTGCGGCCTTCCGATAGGACGCCTTTAAAGATCCACCATGTCTACGAAGCGGCTGAATACGGGGACTATCCAATCTTCATCACGGCAGATGCGGTCCTCAACATGTACCATATATTCTACTCTGAAAGCATGAAGCTGAACGAGATTTCCATCTATTACCCTGCGCTTGTGGACCTGAGCGACAGCATGTTGAAAAAAGCGATTCTGGCCTACGAGGAAGCGGATTCTTCGGTGAAGGAAGAAACGAAGATGGCAGCTGCCTATTTTGGGATAGCTATGGTATTGCTTGGCAGGGACAGGGCTTTGCCGTCTGATGTAAGGAGAATCGTTGACCTTGAAATTGCTAAAATCCGCAATGCGTCCACCTATGAAATGTCGGAAATCTTTGGAACCCAGGTGGATTACACCCAGTACACGGTGCGTGGGCATTATACCATCGCAGAAGAGCTGGAACAGTTTTTCCTGGCCATGATGTGGTACGGGCAGTCGGGCTTCAAGGTGACGGAGGTGGAGAATGGCAAAGAGGTCATCAACGGCAAAGAGATGACGACAAGCCTGATCATCACAGATTTGTTGCTTTCGGGTGGTACCGGGGATATTGAGAACTGGCAAACCATCTACGACCTGACGAGCCTCTATTCGGGCACATCGGACGACCTGAACGTGATGGATTTCAAGGAAATGATAGAAAAAGTCTACGGAGAAGGGCCGGCGCTTGTCAACTTCAAGGATGCCGAAGGACAGAGTGAGCTGGCAGTAGCAGTGTCAAAAATGAGGGAGCCCCAGATTGTAGGAAAACTGGCGGATGGATCGGCGCAGGGGAAATCCTTCAGGCTCATGGGTCAAAGATATACTCTTGACGCCAATATCATGCAGGAGCTTGTCGTGCCAATCAAAAGGCCATTGCCGACGGCTTTCGACGTGCTCAGCGCTTTCGGTCACGATTATGCGGAAGAAATCCTGCGGGAATATTATCGCCCGGATGCGGTATGGAAAGATTACAACCGCAAGCTGCTTGAAATGAAAGCTATGACGGCAGGACTGGATGACAGCTTTTGGCAGAAGGACCTCTACCATGGCTGGCTTTGGGCCATTGACTCGGCAGCGGTAAGTTGGGAGGACAACGCCAAGGCGCCAAGTTTCATGAGAAGCCAAGCCTGGTCGGATAAAAGCTTAGCCACCGCACTGGGCAGTTTCGCAGAACTGAAGTACGACAATGTCCTCTATTCCAAGCAGGCCATTGCGGAGAGTGGCGGCCCCGACGAACATGAGCGCTACAGCTATGTGGAACCGAATGTGGCACTCTATGAGAAGTTGGCCTGGCTGGCAGCTTATACGAAAGAGAACCTAGCTTCAAGATTGGGCGAAGAAGCCGACCTTGAACCGCTGGTCTACATGAGCGAGATGCTGGACTTGCTGGTTGACTGCTCTATCAAGGAGCTGCAGGGCGAGGATCTTAGCAAGGCTGAAAGGGGTCAGCTGATTAGAATCGGCGGCCTTGTGGATTACATCAACTACCATTATCTTGGAGAGCTATGGAAGTACAACAAGGAAATCAGCGATGAAGACACCTCCGCTTTGGTGTCTGATGTGGCTACTGCTCTTGGAGTCGGCTATCTGGAAGAAGGTATTGGCATGCCATATGAAATCTATGCCATCGTCATGGTGAACGGGAAAAAACTCCTGGCAAAAGGCTGTGTCTACAGCAGCTATGAATTTGTGTCCAAGAAAAGGCTGACGACAGAAGAGTGGCACACGATGCTGGCTGGCGGGGACATCGACTTGCTTGAAACGATGCCATGGATGTCATCGTATATTTCGCCTGAAGCCAACAATGTGAAAGTGGTGCAGCAGGAAGCGGTGTGGGAGAATGAGACCTACCGAATTGAAATCGTGGCAACCGACAATGCAGGCGATTTCAACGGTACAGCCTACGGCAACCAGATCCGTTTCTATGAAAAAAAGGAAAAGGGCATGGCGCTCGTCTATGAAAACGATTTGTCGAAAATCAAGCCCTGGTCGATTGAAGGGGGCGATTTGGAAGGGGATGGCGTACTCGATCTGTGTATCGGAGCCATCACCGAAACTGAGTTCTATCCGGAGGAGAAGCGGCCCTTCTTCTTTGAATGGGACGGTGAAAAGCTTGTCAGGAAGTGGACCGGATCATACCTGGGCTTTGATACGCTGGAAACGGTGAGTCTGCAGGATGTGGATGGGGACGGAATCGACGAAGCGGTGACGGATAACGGCGTCTATCGTTGGGGGAACTTCGGATTCTATACAGTGGAATGAATTTTGGGGGCTGTTGCATTAACGGTTTATTCTGTAAGTGCAACAGCCCCCTGTTTGTTCTAAAAAAGGAGTCTATTATGAGACTACTTCTCAGTTCCCAAAATACGAAAAATGCATGTAATCGTTTGATGTGCGCCATGCATTGCCACACCAGGCGAAACCATATTTGCGAAAGGCTCTGACAACGTCACCATCTTCGTGTATGGAATAGGGATTAGTGCCGGGCTGCCAAAAGCTGCCGCTGACAGTCGTTCCGTCGCTTCTTATCATGTAATTTTCGTTCGGGTTTATATCAACTGCTAGGCCTTGACAATGTTGGGAAGCTGTATTGCTGCGCCAAGCGTATGCACTGATGGCTTTGATCGGGAATCTTTCTTCGCCCTCGTAGATTTCCAGAAAGATTGCGGATATGTAATCCTTAATGGCTTCATTGACAATCAGGTTCACTGTTTTCGTTGTCTTGCTGCCGTCCGCTTCAAGATGCCAAACATTCACCTGGATGCTTGCCATATGTGAGGAAGCCTCGTCGGCATTTTGGTAAACCGGGCTATCGAGTGACCCATATACGAGGATGTATTTCTGGTCGTTATTCCCCAAATCGGTCAGACTGTTTCCGGATGAAATCGAAGAATAGAGTGTCCGATACACAAGGGCAATGGCCTGGGCGGATGTCGTGTAGGAATAAGGCTCCAGCTCTCCGGAAGGTGTTCCTTTGACAATACCCATCTTTACCATCTGGGCAGTCGGAACGAAGCTCCAATCATATAGGTCGCCGGTATCTGTGAAATACGATAGTATCTTCCTTGCTTCTAAGGTGCGTAGCTTTCGACGGTCATCGCAGGCAATCATAAAATTGTATATCATTTTAAATATCTCCTGTCTGGTAATCAGACTATCTTCCCGAAAAGTGCCGTCAGGATATCCTGAGACGATGCCCAACTGATGCGCAAAATTGACATAGATGGAATCGGTATCTGGAAATTGCTGAGAGTCTGTTTCCGGCATCGCACTTCCTTGGAGATTCTGGTAAGCAAGGAGAACGATTTGGCAAAATTCTCCTCTCGTAATCTGCATGCCCAGGTCCTTGTCCTGCAGTGATTCGGGAATGATACCCCACTGATTGTCCGACTGCTCTATTTCAGCTGCGAAATAAGAGGGCACACCTGTATATGCATAGGCCTGCTGAACAAAAACATTTGAAAAGAGCAAAATGACCAGGACTGAAATAACGTATCGTTTGAAATTCATGAGGCATCTCCTTATGCAGAAAAATGGAAGCAAGAAAAGAACGCGACCCAGGCTGCCTGAATCGCGTTCATCATAAACACAAATAAAACGAAATACTATCGGCAACCGGCTGTCATAGTCGTCTGACTTTAGACCCTTGGCTTTGCGTCCTTGCTTTTCAACAAGTTTGCTATGATCGATTTATTTCAATATAGCTCTATTTTAGTACTTTTTGACGGTATCTGTCAAATAATCCTAGAATTGGGCTATAATAGTATTAACTAATGAGAAAACTGGACTATCAGGAAAGGACCAACATGTTGGATATAGCTAAAAAAGAAATACTCGAAGCAGCAGACCGTCTGAATGGAATCATCAAAAAGACGCCGCTGATCTATTCATACTACTATAGCGAAGAAACAGGGGCCGATGTCTATTTGAAGCCGGAAAACCTACAGCGCACCGGTGCGTTCAAAATAAGAGGTGCCTACAACAAAATCGCCAAACTGAGCGACGATGAGAAAAAGAGAGGGCTGATCGCCTCCTCTGCCGGCAACCATGCCCAGGGTGTGGCATTGGCGGCAAAACTGTGCGGTGTCAAAGCGACCATCGTCATGCCATCAAGAACCCCTTTGATTAAGGTGGAGGCGACCAGGCATTATGGGGCAGAGGTCATCCTGCACGGCGACATCTACGACGACGCCTATCATGAGGCGCTGAGGCTGAAAGAAGAAAAGGGGTACACATTCATCCATCCCTTTGACGATATGGCGGTGGTCTATGGACAGGGTACAATCGGCCATGAAATCCTTGAGGAACTGCCGGACCTCGATGTAGTACTGGTGCCTGTGGGTGGCGGTGGCCTGATCAGCGGTATCGCACTGGCGATCAAAAGCGTCAATCCTAAGGTGAAGGTCATCGGCGTGGAGCCTGAAGGGGCTGCAGCAATGAAGAAATCTATTGAAATGGGCAGGATTGTTACGCTGGATGTCGTCGATACCATTGCAGAAGGAGTAGCGGTGAAAACAGTCGGGAATAAGACCTTCGATATAGTCAGGGATTATGTGGACGATATTGTGACCGTCAGTGATGTGGATATCATGGAAGCATTCCTGCTCGTCACGGAAAAGGAGAAGCTGGTGTGCGAAAACGCTGCGGTTCTTTCTGTGGCGGCTCTGAAGAAGCTCGATGTCAAAGGCAAGAAGGTTGTATCCCTTCTGAGCGGCGGCAATATCGATGTGGTCACCATATCCGAATTGATCAGCAGAGGACTGGTCGTAAGGGGAAGGGTCTTCTGTTTTGCGGTTGAATTGCCGGATATCCCGGGACAGCTTCAACGCATTGCCAGTATATTGGCCGAAGCCAAGGCCAATGTCATCAAGCTGGAACACAACCAGTTCAAGACTATCGACCGGTTCAAACAGGTACATCTGGAAGTGACCTGCGAGACCAACGGCAAGAAGCATGTGGATGAAATAATGAAGAAGATGGAAGAAAACGGATATAAGATTGAAGTGGTTTATTGATAAAAAGGTTTGAAAAACATAAATTTAACAGATGTATCAATAATCTTGCAGTATTGAGTCGGTTTGAAGACAAACTGCACAATTTCTACTGCAAAGGATAATCACTATCGCGCAACGTGCCATGAAAAGTTGAATATCATTTGGCGATTATGTTTAGAATAACACTAAAAATTATGCAGGATATCCTGCAAGAAAAAAATAGGTTTGACAAGTATTTAACCCTGTGATAGATTATGTGCAATACTTCATTCGACGACGGGTGAAGCAAACATATCGCAACAAACGATGGAGTTTTGGAAACGGACGGATTAACCGACCGGATCTGAAACTCTTTCTTAATATATTAGAAACACTCAACACAGTTTGTTGACATACACTAAAACGCTGGAGTTTTAGAAAATGCCGTAAATGGTTACGACATGTTCTAAAGCTCCATTTTTTATTTGGAGCAGGTAACATCATAACAATGCAAGACACCAAAATTATATCAATACAGAACAGGTCCAAGAGACCCTATGAGAGAAAGGATGATAACTATGAGACAGGTAGCAATCTACGGTAAAGGTGGAATCGGTAAATCCACAACAACACAGAACCTTACAGCAGCACTTGGAGAAATGGGCAAGAAAGTCATGATCGTCGGATGTGACCCTAAGGCAGACTCCACAAGATTGATTCTTAACGGACTGGCACAGCAGACAGTACTCGATACCCTTCGTGAGGAAGGCGAAGACATCGAACTTGACAACATCTTGAAAGAAGGTTTTACAGGAATCAAATGCGTTGAGTCCGGCGGACCAGAACCGGGTGTTGGATGTGCAGGACGTGGTATTATCACTTCCATCAACATGCTGGAACAGCTTGGTGCTTATGAAGATGATCTGGACTATGTATTCTACGACGTACTCGGTGACGTTGTCTGCGGCGGATTCGCGATGCCGATCCGTGAAGGTAAAGCGGAAGAGATCTACATCGTTGCTTCCGGTGAGATGATGGCCATGTACGCGGCGAACAACATCGCTAAAGGTATTCTGAAGTTTGCCGACACTGGCGGAACCAGACTTGGCGGTATCATCTGTAACTCAAGAAAAGTCGACAACGAATTCGAAATGCTGACGGCATTTGCAAAAGAGATCGGTACTCAGCTAATCCACTTCGTACCGAGGGACAACGTGGTGCAAAGAGCAGAGATCAACAAAAAGACGGTCATCGACTGGAGCCCTGAAGATCCTCAGGCTGATGAGTACAGAACATTGGCAAAAGCCATCGACGGAAATGAAATGTTCGTTATCCCTAAACCGATGACGCAAGACAGACTCGAAGAAATCCTTATGGAATTCGGTCTGCTCGGTGCATAACACTTTTATCAAAACAAAAGGAGGATACAGGATATGAAGCTTGTAAGAGGAATCGTGAGACCGGAGAAGGTTTCGTTTGTACTAGATGAACTGAAGGATGCAGGCTATCCTGCAGTCACCAAGCTGGACGTTGTCGGGCGAGGCAAGCAGCGCGGTGTCAAGGTCGGAAATGTCCATTATGATGAAATACCTAAGGAAATGTTGCTGATGGTCGTCGATGACGAAGCGGTTGAAGAAGTTATCGGCATCATGGCCAAAAGCGCGAAAACTGGCGAGGGAACATTTGGAGACGGTAAGATTTTCGTGTCGGAGGTAGAAGAAGCTTATACAATCAGCAGCGGCGCAAAAGGTTTGTAGGGGGTGAAATCATGAAAGAAGTCATGGCAGTCATCCGAATGAATAAAATAACAGAGACGAAAAAAGCCCTTGGAGAAGCTGGATTTGCAGCTATCACAGGCAGGAAAGTCTATGGCAGGGGCAAAAAGAAAGTCAACTTCGAATTGATCGAAGAGTTGATTGGCGACGAACCTGTTGCTGAACCTGCAGTGCTTGAATCCATTTCTGAAAACCACAGACTTATTGCAAAAAGACTTTTGACTATGATTGTGGAAGATGATGAAGTGGAAAAAGCAGTCAATACCATCATCAAGACGAACAAGACTGGCAGCATGGGAGACGGCAAGATCTTTGTCCTTCCAATCAAGGACGTATACAGAATAAGAACCGGTGAAACCGGCGCGGCAGCGATTTGATAGAGAGGTGAAAAGAATGCCTGATATTAAAGATACGAAAGTACTAATGGAGGAAATACTGGACGTCTATCCCGCCAAAGTCATGAAGAACAGAAAGAGCCATATGGTCATCAAGGAAAGCGGGATCGACCAGGAAATTGATGCGAACACTAGAACGGTCCCGGGTATCATCACCAACAGGGGATGTGCCTATGCAGGATGTAAAGGTGTTGTTATCGGGCCGATTGTCGATATGGTGCATATCGTTCACGGACCGGTCGGCTGCTCCTACTATGCTTGGGGCACAAGAAGGAACAAGGGTAAAGCAAGAGAAGGCGGTCAGAACTTCCTTGAATATGCATTTACAACGGACATGCAGGAAGGCGACATCGTTTTCGGCGGTGAGAAAAAGCTAAGAGCGGCTGTAGATGAAGCTGTAGAGCTCTTCAATCCCAAGGCGATTTCCATCTCTGCGACCTGTCCTGTTGGTCTGATCGGTGACGATATTCACGCCGTCGCAAAAGAGATGTCGGAAAAGCACGGTATAAAAGTGCTCGCTTTCAGCTGTGAAGGCTATAAAGGGGTCAGCCAGTCGGCAGGTCACCATATCGCCAACAACAAGCTGATGACCGATGTCATCGGAACGAACGATGCGCCTGCCAAGGAGTATTCCATCAACCTGCTTGGTGAGTACAACATCGGCGGTGACGAATGGGAAATCACAAGGGTGCTGAACAAAATCGGCTACAACGTCGTCTCCACAATGACGGGCAACGGCAGCATCGAAGAGATTGCCAACGCCCACAAGGCGGATCTGAACCTGATTCAGTGCCACAGATCCATCAACTACATTGCGGAGATGATTGAAGTCAAGTACGGCTTGCCTTGGATCAAGGTCAACTTCATCGGTATCGACGCTTTCACCAAGTCTCTCAGAGACATGGCCAAGTATTTCGGAGATGAAGAACTTATCAAGAGAACTGAAATCGTCATCGGGGAAGAATTGTCCGAAATCAAGGACGAAATTGCTTCCGTCAAGGAGAAGCTGGACGGCAAGACGGCAGTGCTGTTTGTCGGCGGATCCAGAGCCCATCACTACCAAGGGCTTCTGAGGGAAATCGGTATCGAGACGATTGTCGCAGGTTACGAGTTCGGTCACAGAGACGATTATGAAGGGCGCGATGTAATCCCTTATATCAAGATTGATGCAGACAGCCGTAACATTGAAGAGATTTCGGTTGAAAAGGATGAGAAGAACTACTCTCTCAGAATCCCGGCAGCCCGTGCCGAAGAGCTCAAGAAGGAGATACCGCTGTCTCAATATGGCGGCCTCATGAAAGAGATGAAAGACGGCAGCCTGATTATCGACGACTTGAACCATATAGAGTCCGAGAAGATCATCGAAATACTGAAACCGGAATTCTTCGGATCCGGTGTCAAGGATAAATACATCGTCCAGAAGATGGGTGTCTACTCCAAGCAGATGCACTCTTATGACTACTCCGGACCTTACGCTGGCTACAAAGGCGCATTGAATTTTGCGAGAGACGTGGCAGCAGGCATTTTGACTCCGGCATGGTCATATATCACATCACCATGGAATAAAGAGCCGATCCTGAACGGCAAAGTGGAAGGAGTTGAAAAATATGCTTGATCAAACTAAAGGAACGTACGAAAAAAGAAAGGGCCTGAAAATCAACCCGGCCAAAACGTGTCAGCCGGTTGGTGCTATGTACGCGGCGCTTGGCATTCATAAATGCCTGCCGCACAGCCATGGTTCACAGGGCTGCTGCTCCTACCACAGGATGCATTTGACAAGACATTTCAGGGATCCAATCGTGGCTTCCACAAGTTCATTTACCGAGGGCGCCTGCGTCTTTGGTGGAAAAGCGAACCTGAAGAAGGGCCTTGAAAACGTCTTTCATATATACAACCCGGATGTGGTGGCAATCAATACGACTTGCCTTTCCGAGACAATCGGTGACGATATCGGCGAGATCATCAAGTCATCCAAGGTGCCTGAGGGTAAAACGGTCATCTATGCGAACACACCGAGTTATCAAGGTTCACACGTAACTGGCTTTTCAAATATGTGTAAAACGATGGTCAGTTCCCTGGCTGAGAAGAAGGAAGGCAACGAAGCGAAGGGGATTACCATATTCCCTGGCTATCTAGAGCCATCGGATATGATGGAAATCAAGCGCATGGCGGATCTACTGAAAGTGCCTTACTACATGTACCCGGATACATCAAAAGTCGTTGCGACGCCGAACAACGGTAAGTACGACATGTATCCAGAGGGCGGTGCAAAAGTAAAGGATATCAAGAAATCAGGAAACTCCATTGCCAGTGTCGCTCTTGGAAAATTCTCTTCTGAAGCCGCGGCATACGAGCTGGAGAAGAAGTGTGAAGTTACGCCATATATAATGAAAGAGCCTATCGGTATCAAGGCGACAGATGAATTCGTCATGAAAATGCTGGAAATCAACGGCGGTTTTGTTCCGAAGGAACTGGAATACGAAAGGGGCCAGCTGGTTGACGTCATGGTTGACATTCACAACCACTACACTGGCAAGAAAGTGGCGCTCTTCGGCGATCCCGACATCCTGCTGGCAATGACCGAGTTTGTCATCAGCCTTGGCATGATTCCGACAGTTGTGCTTACCGGTACACCTGGCAAAGCTTTCGAAAGAGAAATCCAGGCTATGTACGATGAAGCCGGCCTTACCGACAGCATCGTCATGGCTGAAGAAGACCTGTTCACTTTCCACCAGCTGGTGAAAGAGAATCCGGTTGACCTGATCATGGGAAATACTTACGGAAAGTATATCGCAAGAGCTGAAAACACACCTCTTGTACGTATCGGATGGCCGATTCTTGACAGAATCGGACACAGTTACTTCCCGATCGTCGGATACAAAGGAGCTCTTAGAATCATCGAGAAAATCTCCACAGCCCTTCTGGACGAATACGACAGAACCTGTGAAGAAGAAGACTTCGAATTGGTAATGTAAAATACAGTAAATTCAAATGGAAAAAATCGGTGCCGGGGATACACTTTGAATGCCGGGGAGGAAATGTTTTCCTCCCCGGCACCGGATGCTATCCCCGGCACCGATTTTACCAATTAAAAAAAGGAGGCATACTATGCGAGCAGCTGCGACGGTTATTGCTGATAAAAGAGAAAAACAAATAATGGTCAATGACAAAAAAAACAGCCAGGCAATCGCTTGTGATACCCATTCCGTTTCAGGTGTGGTGAGCCAGCGGGCCTGCATGTACTGCGGCGCCAGAGTTGTCCTAAATCCGATTGTCGATGCGGCCCATATTGTCCACGGTCCCATCGGTTGCGCCTCCTATACCTGGGATATCCGGGGTAGTTTGAGTTCGACGAGCGAAATGTACCGCAACAGCTTTTCGACGGACCTGAGAGAGCATGACATCATATTCGGCGGTGAGAAAAAACTGGCAGCCGCTGTTGATGAGATTATAGAGAAGGAAAAGCCAAAGACAGTATTCATTTATTCGACCTGTGTGGTCGGCGTCATCGGTGACGATGTGGACGCTGTCGCAAGGAAAGCAGAGCAGAAACACGGTGTGCGCGTCATACCGGTTCATTCATCCGGCTTTTCCGGCAGCAAGAAAGATGGCTACAAGGCAGCATGCCATGCCATCCTGGACCTGATGGGCGAAAAAGAGACGGATGTCCTTGAACCCCATACCCTCAACTATCTGGGCGAGTTCAACCTTGCTGCAGAAGCCTGGATCATACGCAGCTACCTGGACCGTATCGGCCTGAAGCTGAAAACCACAATCACAGGCGATGCGACGACAGAAACCCTCAAGGAAGCCAAAACGTCATCACTGAACGTGGTGCAGTGTGCCGGTTCGATGACCTTCCTTGCCAAACAAATGGAGAAAAGATATGGCATGCCGTTCCAGCATGTACGGTTCTTTGGCATACAGGACACCGTCAGCTCGCTAAGGAAAATCACGCAGGCCATCGGAAATATTGAGCACATCCTTCAGTGCGAGCAGTTGATTGAAGAGCTAGAAGCGGAATACATGCCGAAACTTGAACGCTACAAGGACAGGCTGAAAGGGAAAAAGGCAGCTCTTTATGTCGGCGGAGGATTCAAGGCCATATCGCTGATCGACCAGTTTACTGAAATGGGCATGGAAATCGTCATGGTCGGCACACAGACCGGCTCGGCAGAAGAGTATGCCGCATTCAAGGAAAAGACCGGAGAAGGCACCGTTATTCTAGACGACGCCAACCCGACGGAGCTGGAGCATTTCATGAAGGAAACGGGCGCGGACATACTGGTCGGCGGTGTTAAGGAGCGGCCGCTGGCCTACAAGCTGGGTGTTGCATTCCTTGACCACAACCATGAGAGAAAGCATCCCCTGTGCGGTTTCGAAGGCGCTGTCAATTTTGCGAAAGAAGTAGACAGCACGGTCAACTCGCCTGTTTGGGATATTGTCGAGAGGAGGCGCTCGCTATGAAATTTATAGACGGCAAGGAACGCAACTATGCGAACATGCAGGTGAATCCATGCAAGATGTGCATGCCGATGGGCGGCGCCCAAGCTCTCAAAGGTATACGCAACGCGATGACAATCATCCATGGATCGCAGGGCTGTTCCACTTATATACGACGCCATATGGCTGCCCACTACAACGAGCCGGTCGACATCGCATCCTCGTCGCTGTCGGAAGAGGGCACCGTCTATGGCGGATCGAAGAACCTCAAGCTGGGCATCCGTAACCTCGTGGATATGTACGAGCCGGAGATTGTAGGCGTACTTACAAGCTGTTTGGCAGAGACGATCGGCGACGACATAGACCGAATTGTAAAAGAAGTCAGGGAGAGCGGCGATTTCGAGGGTGTGGATATCATACCTATCGCAACACCTGGTTATGGCGGATCCCAGTCAGAAGGCTATTTCAAAGCGCTACAGTCCATCCTGCACTATTATGCAAGAGGCAGACAGGATACGCTTTTTGAAGAGGAAATGGGCGGACACATCAACATCATCATCTCAAACGCCACCTGTGAAGACGTGCGTGCAGTGAAGGACATGGTGAAAGCCTTTGGTGTGGAAGCCATTGTATTCCCGGATATCTCCGATGCGCTGGACGCACCTTATACGCCGGACTTCAAGAAACTGTCAGCTGAAGGTACCGGAAGGGAAGACATCAAGCGGATGTTCAGTGCCAATGCAACCATCGAACTTGGCGACCTGGCAGACAGCCGTTACTCTCCGGCAGCCTATCTTGAGGATTCTTTCGACATACCGGCATACAGAATGCCGCTTCCGATAGGTATCCACAATACAGACCGGTTTGTGGAAAGCCTTTCTTCCATATTAAACAAACCGATTCCTGAAAACCTGGAGATGGATAGGGGAAGATTGATCGACGGCATGATCGATGCCCACAAGCACAGTGCTATGGGGCGTGTAGCCGTATTCGGCGATCCTGATCTTGTCTTCGCGATGAGCGGTTTCCTTGCTGAAAACGGGGCGAAGGTCCACGTAGCGGCAACCGGTTCCATCAATAAACGGTTCAGGACCAGGATGGATTCGCTGCTTGCCAGATACGGCTACGAAGGCATCATCATGCAGGATTCTGACTTTGAAACAATCAGGGACAGGGTGATCGAGCAGGATGTCAATCTGATGCTCGGGAGCTCAGACGGGAAGTTCATCGAGGAAAAGGACGGTATCGACCTGCTTCGGGTTGGATTCCCCGTTCATGACCATATTGGTGCACAAAGGAAGCTATACATGGGTTACAAAGGCAGTCTGTGGCTGCTCGACAGCATAGCAAACAAACTGCTCGACATGAAACACAACGGATACAGAGAGCGTATGTACGACACATATTACCCCAAGGAGGTGCTCTATGGTTAAAGATCATGGCAATATAAGACTGAAAAATGTGAATTCAGATACAACAATTGACAGGACTGCGACCCATCCCTGTTTCAATCCAAAGGCGCACGATTTTGCGAGGATCCATCTTCCGGTGGCGCCAAAATGCAATATCCAGTGCAACTACTGCAACAGGAAGTATGACTGCAACAACGAGAGCAGACCGGGTGTCACATCGGATGTCCTCTCGCCGAAAGAGGCGCTGAAGAAGTACATCGAAGCCAAAAAGGAACATCCGACCCTGACGGTCGTGGGAATTGCCGGTCCTGGTGATGCCCTGGCCAATTGGGAAAATACGAAGGAAACACTGCGCTATATCCGCGGTTACGATAATGACGTCACCTTCTGCCTTTCCACAAACGGGCTGAAGCTGACCAAATACGCGGACCAGCTGATCGAGCTTGGCGTCAGCCATATCACAGTGACCATCAATACAATCTACCCTGATGTGGCAGCTAAGATCTACAGACATGTACGCTGGGAAGGGGAGAAGCATTTCGGCCTTGATGCCGCTGCGCTGCTCCTTGAAAAACAGTGGGAAGCTGTAAAATACCTAGCCAACAAGGACGTTTTGACAAAGGTCAATATCGTGTATCTGAAAGGCGTCAATGACGACCACATCGAGGAGATCGTTCAAAAGGCTGAATCACTGGGTGCCAGCGTAACGAACATCATGCCGCATATACCGGTCGATGGAACACCTTTCGAAGTGCTGGAAAGAGCGCCGCTGAAAGAGGTCATTGAAGTGAGGAAAGCGTGCAATGTCATATTGCCGCAAATGATGCACTGCAACCAGTGCCGTGCGGACGCAGTCGGAAAACTTGGCGGCTGCCGCAACGCAGTCTAAATATTTCAGACATAATTAGGAGGAAACGACGATGGCTATGGCTAAACCGAAACACCACATATTTGTATGTTCCAGTTCAAGGCTGACTGGTGAAATCAAGGGATTCTGCGCACAGACCGAAGGTATGGAAATACTGGAGAACCTGGTGGAAGAGGTACAGGACAGAGGTCTTGACGGCGACGTTATGGTAACCAATACGGGTTGCCTGGGACTTTGTTCCATGGGGCCTGTTGTCATGGTGTATCCTGATCAGACATGGTACGGCAAGGTAACTGCTGACGACGTGGAAGAAATCATGGATGCCCTTGAGGAAGGAGAAATCGTTGAAAGGCTGGTGATCTGATGGAAAAACGCCTGACTGTAATCGACACGACATTAAGGGACGGAGAGCAATCTGCCGGCGTCAGTTTTACAATCGACGAGAAGAAAAAGATTGCAAAGCACCTTGACCGGTTGGGCGTTGATGTCATCGAGGCCGGTATACCGGTCATGGGTCTTGAGGAGCAGCTGGCCATCGACGGTATCCTGGCGATGGGACTGGACGCTGACATCCTTACATGGAACAGAATGAAAATCGAGGACATCAAGGCCTCGCTGGAAACAGGAGCGGAACATGTGCATGTTTCTGTTCCTGTTTCAGATATCCATATATCAAAGAAACTGGGAATCGACAGAAGGAGGCTCGTTGAGCGCTACAGGGAGGTTCTGGACTATGCTTTGGGACATGGCCTCGCGGTGTCTGTCGGAGGTGAGGACGCATCCAGAGCGGATGCAGACTTCCTTGCGGAAGTGTACAGCATCGGTATAGAGATGGGTGTTTCAAGGATCCGTTATGCGGATACAGTCAGTGTTCTGACGCCGTTTACAGCCTATGAAAGGATTGCGGACCTGACTTCTGCCATCTGCCGGCGGATCGGCATTGAGCCGAGCAGCTTTGCTGACAGGGTTCAGATCGATTTCCACGGACACAACGATTTCGGTCTCGGGACGGCGAACGCTCTGGGCGCATTCAAGGCGGGGGCATCGGCAATCAGCTGCAGTGTCAACGGGCTGGGTGAACGGGCCGGCAATACGGCCCTTGAAGAAATCGTCCTGAGTCTGGAGATGATGGAGAACGTGGTGACGGGTATCGACAAAAAGGCGATTACCCGTGTGTCGAAGCTGGTCGAGAACTATTCCGGCCGGACCCTGCAGGCTTCAAAGCCGATAGTAGGCGACATGGTCTTTTCCCATGAGGCAGGCATCCATGTGGACGGCCTGATGAAAGACCAACTGACTTATACGTTCTTGGCTCCTGAAATGCTTGGGCGGGAACACAGTTTCGTCTTCGGCAAACATTCTGGAAAACGACGTCACAGCAGCATAAGACGTTCAGGGGGAATTTCTATATAGATGGGAGATGCCTGCTGTTGCAGGCGCTCCCATTTTTCATGGGCAATATCAAGCAGCAGGTGGTAACCCACTTCGGGTTCCGGTGCACCAATTACTTTCAGGTATACCATGCTTCTGAAGGGAGTTTCGCCGGTGTCGGTCAAGGTGCATGGCAGCTGGTTGGCGTCCCCTGCAGAGCCGGATGCAGCGGTGTTTGGTTCTGCAGAAGGCTTCAGGTGGTGCGCCCGGATGCCGATGCTGAGATGCTCCTTTTCGACTTTCTTGGAGGTAGTAAGCTGTGTGCCCAGTGACTCAACGTATACATGGAAATCATCGATTCGCCTGGCTTTGAAAATATTCTTGCATCCGGTCAGCCTTGCGGCCTCTGGATGTACCGGACTATTGAAGACCTGTGATTTCTCGCCGAAGTCTATTACGGATCCCTCGTGGTAAATGGCGAGAGAGTCGCTGATGCGGTAGGATTCGTGAATATCATGACTGACAAAGACAGCCTTGCCGCGAAAATACTTCAGCAGTTCTGTCAGCTGTTTTTCCATATGGTTCCTTAGATGGTTGTCCAGTGCTGAAAACGGCTCGTCCAGAAGCAGGATATCAGGATCCATAATCAGGGCCCTTGCTATTGCGACCCGCTGCTGCTGGCCGCCTGAGAGCTGGGCAGGGTATCTGGCATGCATGTCTTCCAGTTTGAAACGTTCCAGCTGGGCGTGGACAAGTGCCCGTTTTTCCTTCCTGTCCATTTTGCCGAGACCGAAGGCGATGTTCTCTTCCACGGTCATATGGGGGAAGAGGGCATAGTTTTGGAAGACATAGCCCACCTTGCGGTCTTTGCTCGGCAGATCGATGCCTTGGCAGGAGTCGAACAGGACCCGGTCGTGCAAGACGATCCTTCCCCTGTCAGGCTTCTCGAGGCCTGCTATACAGCGCAGAGTCAGGCTTTTGCCGGATCCTGAACCGCCAAGAAAGCCAAGAACGCCTCCGTTCGTTGTGAAATTCACATTGAGACGGAAAGCGCCCAAATCCTTTTCTATGTTCAAGTGAAGACCCATAAGCTAACTCCTTTCCCTGAAACGGTTTTTACCTTCCAGCCAAAAGTTCAATAAAAAGATGACAGCCAATGATATGGCGACGATGACAAGAACCCACAGAAGGGCTTCCTCATCCTTGCCGCTTTCCGAGGCGAAAAAGATGGCGATCGGCATCGTCAGCGTCTTGCCGCGGATACTGCCGGCAATCATCAGTGTGGCGCCGAATTCTCCCATGGCTCTGGCAAAGGCCAGGATGGTGCCTGCGGCGATACCGGGCCAGGCAAGTGGCAGCACGATACGGAGAAATATGCGCCCTTTCGATGCGCCGAGCGTCTTCGCGGCATTCAGGTAGTTGGGATTGATTTGTTCGATGGAACTGCGTACGGTTTTGTACATCATCGGGAAGGAAACGGTCACCGCAGCCAGGATATTGGCCGCCCAGGTGAAGACGATGCTTACATTAAGAAGCGCCAGCACTTCGCCGATGGGACCGTTCTTCCCGAACAGGGCAAGCAGGATGAAGCCCACCACCGTCGGTGGAAGGACGAGCGGCAGGTTGAGCAGGCCGTCGATCAGGCCCTTCCATTTCGAGCGGCAGGCAACCATCCATTCGGCTGCCACGATGCCAAGAACGCTGGTGATTACCGTCGCGACAGATGCAGTTTTAAGCGATATCCATAATGGCGACAGGTCCAGGTTCATGGCGGCTGCTCCTCTCTATTTTGTGGTGAAGCCATACTCCAGGAAGATGGCCTTGGCATCCTCCTCTTCAAGAAATGCCAGGAAATCAGCAGCAAGCCACGTATGCCCGCTGTCCTTGATGATAGCAGCTGGATAGATGATGAGGCTGTGTGAACCATCCGGCGCTGCGGCAATGACTGTGACTTTATCGGATACCAGGGCGTCTGTATGGTAGACCATGCCGGCCTCGGCGTTGCCTGTTTCAACCCATGAGAGCACTTCCTTAACGTCCTTGCCTATCACGGTCTTTTCTGCCAGCGTATCGTAGAGCTCAAGCGAGGCCAACACCTCCTTGGCGTACTTGCCGGCAGGCACGCTTTCCGGTTCGCCCATGGCGAAATATACAACCGAGTCGCCTGTCAAGGCGTCGAACCCGGTGAGGTTGGAACCTTCCGGTGCAATCAATACAATTTCATTTTCAAGCAGGTCGACCATGGTGTCGTCAAGAAGAAGGCCCTGATCAAGCAGCGCTGTCATCTTGCCTTTGGATGCAGACAGGAAGACGTCCACGGGCGCGCCCTGTTCGATCTGTTTTTGCAGGGAGCCCGAGCTGCCGAAGTTCAGCACCACGTCCACGCCGGCGTTGCTTTCTTCGTACAGGGCTCCGATTTTTTCCATCGCTTCAGTCATGCTGGCCGCAGCCGATACCATCAGTGCGACGGGCTCCGCTGCTGCGGTCTCATCCTTACCTTTGGTAGCGCTGGATGAACAGCCTGCCGGCACGGTCAACAGTATTGCAGTTACTATGGCTGTGAAAATTGCAGTTAGTCTCTTTTTCATAATCAATTCCTCCTCATCTGAAAATATAAAAATAAAAAAGCTCGAGGGCTAAGTCGCACATCCAGGGATGCCGCCCGCCATCGAGCTTTGAAATCATCTTGATTGATAGGCTAATTATACCTTTTTATACGACTTTGTCAAGATGCTGACATTGACCGCGGTGCAAACGTGTATTATAATGTCCATATTGGAAATGGTTTAGGCCATTTCGGGGAATGAGGCCTGACAATAGTCGGGTCTTTTTTGCCTTATTCTAAACATATTTCACAAAGGAGGCTGCAATAGCATGGACATAAAGATAGCTGTATTTACCAATAATGATGGAATTACGGAAAATATGGGGAAAGAAGGACATATTTGTTTTTTTGAAAAGAAGGATGACGTCTGGCAGATTTATAAGAAGGAAGCCTTTTCGCCGGGAACAGGTATTGTCACTTTAAGAAAGGACTACACGGAACTTGCGGACATGCTGGATGGCTGCCGCATATTCGTGGCTAAAGTGATCAGCGGGCTGGCGTTCAATGTCATGGACAGGAAAGGCATACACCTCTGGGAATTCGAAGGCAGGCCTGAAGCTTTCCTCGATCAGGTAGCGCGCGGGGAGAAGGCATATAAAAAGGAATTGGAGGGGATGGATGAAAGTGGCCTAGTCAGTTATTACGTTAAAAAGGATGAGGGAAAGTATGCAGTCGATGTCCATAGCCTAATGAAAGAAAACGGCGACCTGACGTCCAAAAAGATTCTGAAGCCGTTTTTCAAAACCAAGAAGTTCTATGAGCTGGAGGCCATTTTCGACCATATACCACCCTGGCTCTACAAGGAACTTGAAGGATTCGGTCTGACGATGGACGTGTTGAGCGAAGGCAATGGAAAATCCGTGTGTCTCATCCGCCCTGCAGTCTGCGACGACAGCATCTAGAGAACGCAATTCTAGTCAAAGTGCTGTACATTTTATGGAATAACCTATATAATATTGTCATTATCACGTCGCGGGAGGCTTCCAATGACCGACAATATTGTAGAGAAGGAACATATCGGATTCGGCCCATGGCTTGTGGAAATCACGGATTGGTCGGATGTGCCGATTGTGTTCCGCAATGTCTATAACTTTGACGAATCCGTCAAAATCGCATTCAAAATCCCTGTACATAAAGATCGCCGTAACGTCAGAATGGGCGATGTGCTTTATGATAAATTAGTCAGTCTTGGTGACGAAGGCATCTATGTTTATGAGTATGATTTCGTCACCGATGAAGTGTACCTTGAAAGCATCCAGTATTGTGACATAAAATACATACAGAACGAGACGAGACTGTTGAAGTGTAAGCTGAAGCTCCATAAGGAAGACGGGACATTTGAAGTTGGATACAACAAGGTGTCCTATGAGTTTATGACAAGAGTCATCCGTTTTGTCAGGGAACGCTATATCCCCAACCTGCCGGTGCGGCCCTGCGTCGTACCCCAGGAAACGATTGAACCGAATGTCCATGAAATGATGCCGGTCTACTGGAACATGTTCATGATGTTCAGCAAACAGGAGCATGTGAAGCTTGTATCCCACCACGTCAACAAGAAAACCGAAAAAACGAGGATGAATCCGTTTGATGCCATGTACAGCATCTTAAACTGGAGAATCATCCAAGGCAACATGATTTTGGCTGCCGATAATGAATACATTCTTGTTCATCGTATTAACAATGTAAAAAGAAGATTCGACGCAGACTACAGTACGGTCGAAACCTACATTCCCTATGCAAACCTCAGTGCTGTATCCACAAGTCCCGATCCGGATTTTCCAGACACTTATGATACATTCTTCGAAATCGGAAGCACAAAACTGCCGTTGATGGCCGTTTGGAAAAAAAGAGAGTAATTGACTTACCCCCTAATGTGGGATGTTCAGGTATACAGCGAGCATCCCATTTTGTATGCATTCATATTTCAGTGTGACTTTTTCTATGCTAAAATATATGCAAAGGACGTGATTTAATGATTATTTATTTCTCTCATGGTGGCGGGCCTCTGCCAATACTCGGCGATCCAAGCCATGATGCAATGAATGATTTTATGAAGAAACTTCCCGCGATGATTGAAAAGCCAGAAGCCATATTGGTAATCAGCGCCCATTGGGAAGAGAGCCAAGTGACGATCCAATCCGGCAGCCAACCGGAGATGCTCTACGATTACTACGGCTTTCCACAGGAGGCATACAGCATCGATTATCCAGCAAAAGGCAATCCTGAATTGGCTGAACAGATAGCAGTCATGCTGGAGGATCATGACATTCCATTCAAACTTGACGTCAATCGTGGATTTGATCATGGCCTCTATATCCCCTTGATGATGATGTATCCTTTAGCTGACATTCCTTCAATACAAATATCCCTGCTGCACAGCTTGGACTCTATGGAACATATCCGTTTGGGACAGTCTCTAAAAGCGCTTGGTGATGAAAATATTCTGGTTGTAGGATCGGGATTCTCGTACCACAATATGCGGGGATTTGATATGGCAGCTCATCCTAAGCAGGATGAGCTGAATGATGCATTCCAGGACTGGCTTATTGATTGCTGCACCAGACAGATGCCGCAACAGGAGCGGATTGACCGATTGTCTAAATGGGAAGAAGCACCTAGTGCAAGATACTGCCATCCCAGAGAGGAACATCTGCTTCCGCTGCAAGTATGTGCGGGCATGGCAGGTAAAGCCGGCAAACTGATTTTCGACGATTATATTGCAGGGAAGCGGGCTGTCGCCTTCCTGTGGAGATGAGGAGGGATTTCATGACGGAGTTCAAACCAATCCGCATATTAAACCGAATACCCGGCGCACTGTCATACAAAGGCAGGATTGAAAGTGTTTTTGCCATCGACATGATTGTGTACAACAAGGAACACATCGAAAGGGAGTCATTCAGTTCGGTCGAAACATGCGAGAAATATATCGAAGCCATTGAAGGTGAAGAGACGGTCTGGCTTAATGTGACAGGCCTTAACAACGTGGAAGAAATCAACATGTTGGGTATGCTGTTTGACATGCCCACAAACATTCTGGAGCAGATTGTCAATGTTTCCAGACAGAGCAATTTCCGTATGACGCCCGACTGGATTTACAGTGTCTTCCAAATGATCTACCTCCATGGCGATAAGATTGAATTTGAACATCTCGGCATCTTCACGGAAGGAAGATTCGTGCTGACTTTCCAGGAGAAGGAAGGCGATGTGTTCGATTCGGTACGGGAGAGGATGATGAATGCTCTTGGGCATATCCGCTCCAAAAAAGCGGACTATCTTTATTATTCCCTTCTGGATGCCATGGTCGACAATTATCTGGATGTCATGGAAAAGATCAAGTACGACATCAACCTGATGGAAGAGGCTATCATTGAAGAGGAGAGAGTGGATGCCAAAGCAATCCATGCCCTTAGAAAGTCAATTTTAATGCTGCGGATGACAACTTCCGAGACGGACCGTCTTCTTGGCAGGATAGCTTTAGGATCGGGCTATACTTTCACAACGACGGATCAATACTACCTGGACAGCCTGAGCGACCACAACAGGGAGCTTGTCAACGAACTGAGTCTCCAGAGGGAAGTGGTCAATGCCCTGTTCGAAAACCACATGCTCAACAACAGCAATGACATGAATACAATCATGACGACACTGACCATCTTTTCGGCAATATTCATTCCACTGTCATTTCTTGCCGGTATCTTCGGCATGAACTTCCTTTATATGCCCGGTCTGGACTATGCCCATGGCTTTGCACTCTTCATAGGTATCTGCCTGACAATTGTTGCGGTAATGATAACCCTGTTCAAGGTAAAGCGATGGTTCTGAAAAAACAGCTTGATATTTAAGCCGATTCCGACTATAATCCCATCTTCGACAGTTAAAAAAAGTTAAGAGGCATGAAACCCTTATGTTTATGGGGTTTCTGCCTCTTGTTTTATTGGATAACTTGTTGTATGTGATTCCTATTTTGAAATTTTTCTGATTTTTTTGTTAAGTTCTTTTGGCTGATAGTATTTTTTGTCCAGTTCCAAATCAAATATAGCATTTAAAGCCGTGCAGATTTGGGATCCGTTATAGGTTGACAGGTAATACATGTCTTGAACATTGGCTACTTGCATATTTTTTAGTGTTTCAAGAATATTGTCAGTTGTAAAATGCATACCCTTTTCATCCAGCTTCACTTCGATGAGCCGATAAATGAGCAAAGCGGTATAGCAAATCATAAAATGGGCGATTATACGCTCTCTATTCTGATGATAAACCGGACGTGCTGAAAAATTGGTTTTCATAACCCTGAAGCAATCTTCTATCTTGTATCTGTTGGAACTAATGGCAATTATTGATTTAGCGTCATCATCGAGATTAGTCGCTATGGCATAATAGCCATCGTACTTTTCTTCCTCATCAATAACTGTCTGGTCAATCACATAGGAATCTGTCACCGTACCTCCGGTGCTTGAGCTGGAGTTTCTTTTGATGAATCGGGTCACATCATGAGGACCTTTTTTGTATGTGTCTGGGTCCATATCCTTGATCAGTCGCTTCGCGCGTTCTATCTGCTTGTTCCTTATATGTCTCTGGTATTCCATCATCTGCCTTGAAAAAGTGACAATAACCTTTTGCTTTAGCAGTGCCTTGGATTTCACCTTCTTGGTTTTGCCATTCTTCAGTTGTTTTTCTTCATAGAGACCAAGATCAACGGCTCTGTCAGCAACAATGATTTTATAAGCTTTATCCTTATACAAAGACAAGTTCCTGGAATCAGTTTTATCAAAGCTTTTCAAACGTTTGATGGTAGTGGGTTCGTCATTAGATAAAAGGTGATAATCAAAGTCGTTGAACACGGCTTGTTTTAGAGTATCTGAGAGTTTTTTTATTGATTGAGTCACGATAAAGGCGCGTCCACCCATGGAATTAAATTTTCGAATGTTCAGAGAACCGAGTCCGGCGTCAGCACAGTAAATGAATTTCTTTCCTTTCAGCATCTGAATCATTTTCTCTTCAAGAGGCAAGGCGCAGGTCTGCTCATTATCAGAACCGGAATTAATACACATCGATAAGGGGATGCCGTTGGAATCCATGAAAAGTCCCATTTCAACCAATGGATTAGGTTTATGGTCTTTTGAGGGTCCGAATTTTCTCAGTCCTTTGATTATTTCGCCGGTAATCTCGTCGATGTAATCATCATCGTTGCTTTCTGTTTCGAAGTAATAGTTTGTACAGTCGAAGTAGCATACCGATGTGTTCCGTGGAAAAATCCGATTGCTGTATTCAAACAAATGACTTATATATGCATCATAATTTTGCTCAAGAATATCCATTGTTCGGAGTATATGCACGTACTCAAACTCAGGTTTTTCATAGTAGGTATGCAGGTGATCATAAGTACCAAGCTTCGAGGCAGGATCAAGAATTCTGGCGTAGGTCATAAAGCGATTGATTAAGTTGGGGTCATAAGTGATTTTGGAATTCTCGGTCACCCTGGTGAAAAAAGAATGTAGACCAAGCTGGTGATAGATCATTTGGATAAAGAAATATCCGATGTTGAGTTGATTGCTTGTTGAGACTAGAGCAGCACTCGATTGAATCTTTTCGTCAAAATCTACGGTCACCTCCATTGTGACTTTGTTATTCTTCATCGCATCATTGTATAAGATGATTTGTTCCTTGGCATAAGCTAAAGGATCATCTGTGATGTTAAGAAGTTCTGAGTGCTTGCCAATCCTTGCGATGTTCTTTGTCGTCGTCTTTTTGCCGTTTCTAAAGCCCTTCTGAATATAGTAGATGGGGTCTTTAGCGCGTTTGTCATAATACAATTTCATACTTCAATTATACACTAACATACAACAACATACAACACATACAACAACATATTTCGGAAATTTGACAAAAAAAATAAAGCCCTGTAAGGCTTTCAGCGTTTCCTGGATTGTTAAAGTGTCGAAGACCCGCCCTGTTCGAAAACCACATGCTCAACAACAGCAATGACATGAATACAATCATGACGACACTGACCATCTTTTCGGCAATATTCATTCCACTGTCATTTCTTGCCGGTATCTTCGGCATGAACTTCCTTTATATGCCCGGTCTGGACTATGCCCATGGCTTTGCACTCTTCATAGGTATCTGCCTGACAATTGTTGCGGTAATGATAACCCTGTTCAAGGTAAAGCGATGGTTCTGAAAAAACAGCTTGATATTTAAGCCGATTCCGACTATAATAGTGCGCAAGTGAATATGTACAATGGCGTACGTATGTTAGCAATGGTGCTGCGAATAAAGCGTGGGATTCCACGCCTTTTTTTGTGGCGCCTTTTTTGCTTTTACCGCGATACTGACTCACCATCAACAAACAAAGGAGTTTGAGATGAACGCAAATGATGTATTATTTCTATTGATCGGCGCAGTGATGATTCTGTCCATGCATGCAGGATTCGCCTTTCTCGAAGCTGGAACTGTCAACAAGAAAAACGAAGTCAACGCATTCAACAAAATTATTTTCGACTGGTCCGTGGTAACCGTGGTCTATTTCCTCATTGGATATCCGCTGTCCTATGGTAAGTTTCTCTATATGGATCTGCCGCAGTATGCTGGGAGCAATGGAATGGAGCTTGTCAGGTTCTTCTTCCTGGTTGGTTTTGCCGCTTGTATTCCGGCCATCATTTCCGGCGGTGTCGCAGGCAGAATGAAATTCTATGCACAGACGCTGGCGGGTGTCGGCCTTGCAGCTGTTATCTATCCGTTTTTTGAAAGCCTTGTATGGGGAAAAAACCCATTCATGGGTCAGGAAGGCAGCCTTTTTGAATCCCTGTTCGGAGGCGTTTTCCACGATTTCGCAGGTTCTGTCGTTGTCCACTCCATCGGAGGATGGATCGCCCTTCCGGCCATCATTTTGCTGGGAGCCAGAAAAGGACGCTATAAAGGACACCTGAATCTTCACCCTAACAATATATCCCACCTGGTGCTTGGAAGCTGGATTCTCGTCGTCGGCTGGTTCGGTTTCAATGTCATGAGCGCACAGAGCGCTGAAGGGATTTCAGGACTCGTTGCAATCAACTCGCTTATGGCTATGGTCGGCGGAACGATTGCAGGACTGCTTTTCTCCAAGAACGACGTTGGTTTTACCCACAACGGCGCCCTGGCAGGTCTTATCGCAATCTGTGCAGGTTCCGATGTCGTGCATCCTCTGGCGGCCCTTTTCATCGGCGCTGTCGCAGGCATTATCTTCGTCCTGATGTTTACGTATGAAACTACTAAGATGAAGATCGACGATGTGCTTGGCGTATGGCCGCTTCACGGCATCAACGGCACATGGGGCGGTATCGCAGCTGGCATCTTCGGACACAAATCACTCGGTGCTGTCAGCGACCTGAATTTCATGGCTCAGCTGGCTGGTTCCCTTGTAGCTGTTGCCTATGCTGTTGTTGCAGGTTACATCCTTTACAAAATCATCGACGTTGTCTATGGCTTGAGAATGACAGAAGATGAGGAAGCCCTCGGTTCTGACCTTGTTTACCACAACATCTATGACCATGATGATTCGAATATGTTGTCATAATATATAATTAATAGTATAATGTTAGCGGGCATTGTTCATTGAAAAATGGACCATGTCCGTTTTCATGTATTGACAAAATAGTACTTAAAACGAGGTAATCGAATGAATGTCTTATATCTACTGAACTTCGCAGGCCATGGCGGCAGCGAAAACTATGTGAGCGTTTTGGCAGACAAGCTGGCAGAGATAGGTGAAGTCCCTTCTTTGGCATACAATATCTGCGGCAAGCTATCGGGTGACTTTATCAAGAAGGGGATCAAGACAAAACAGATTGTCATGAGGCATCCCTTCGATCTGAAAGCCGCATACCAGCTGGCAAAGCTTTGCAAGGCGCAGAAAATCGATGTGGTCCATACCCATTTTTTAAGGGAGAACTACATCGCCATTCTCTCAAAGCTGTTCAATCCTGGCATTAGGGTTGTCTATACGAACCACGTCATGCTTCAAAACAATGCACTGCTGAAGGTCATGAACAAGGTCATGACAAGGTTCAACCACAAAATCATCGCAGTCTGCAACATCGGCAAGGAAATTCTTGTGGACAACAAGGTCAGCAGCGATAAAATCGAAGTCATCTACAACGGTGTCGACCAGAACGGATGGGATGATGCGGCTCCAAGCACGATCAGGGAGGAACTTGGCATTGAACCGGATACCTTTGTCATCAGCTGCCTCTCCAGGTTCGACAAGTTCAAAGGGAACAGATTCCTGATTGAATCCATCAGCGAATTCAGCAAAATTGCAGATGATAGGAACTATGTTTTTGTCCTGGCGAATGAAGGCCCCCTATGGGAAGAAATGAAAGAGCTGGCCGGGGAGCTGCAAATCGATGACACTATCAGGTTCATCGGCTTCAGGAACGATATCAAGAACATCCTCCTGGGAAGCGACTTGTACGTGAATCCTTCGGAATGGGAGGCGCTCAGTTTCGCAATGATCGAAGCTCTCAGCGCTTCGCTCCCGATTGTATCTACAGACACTGGCGGGACGACAGACATCATCAATGAAGAGAGCCGCTGCGGGCTGCTGGTGCCATACGACCAACCCGAAAAGATGGCTGAGGCATTGAAGCGCATGATGACAGACAAAGCAGCCTATGAAGAAATGAAAAAAATGGCCAAGAAAGCAGCGAAAACAAAGTTCAACATAGAAACCATGGTTAGGCAAACATACGAAGCATATCAAGAATAAGAGGGATAAAGACATGATATTGGATAAAAAAGGAAAACTCTTCGGCAAAGTCAGCATCATCGACGTGATCATCGTTGCCGTCATACTAATCGCTATACTTGGCGTATACTACAAGTTTCAGAAATCGGCTACAGTCACACCGTTTTCGACACTCGACAAAATCCAGCTGACACTCCAGACAGATGATGTGGACAAATTCGCTGTCGATGCCCTTGAAGTCGGGGATGTAGTCAAGGACTGGAAGGCCAACGTGGTTCTGGGCACATTGAAGGAAATCCGTGTAGGCGAAGCGATCATCGAGAAGTTCAATAGTGACGGGGAAGTCGTCCTGTCATCCCGTGACGACCATGTTTCGGTCGAACTGGTTGTTGAAGGGGAAGGCATCTATTCAGAACACGGCGCTTCAAGTTTTGGAGGCAACAGTTATTTCATCAACAGGAGTTCGGAGATATCTGTTGGCGATGTCATACTATGGATCAGAATCTCAAAGGTAGAGCTGGCCGAGTGAAGAGGTAGTTATGGTTGAATCTAGTATCATCCTGAAATTTATATATGCCATGATCCATGGCTATGGCCGGATCCATGTTTTTTTTGCAGAGAGTACTGCGTTCAAAGGAATGAAATGGATTTTCCAGCTTCCTGCGCGCCTGTTCAGGAACGGCTTTGAGAATAACGAGGCGATCATCGAGGAAAGTGCTGCCTACCGTTTGCTGGACTATATTACGGGCCGCCTGCACCTGCTGATTGGCCTGTTTCTCTTCTTTATGGTCGTGCTGCCCTTTGATGCATGGAACAATATGTATGCTCTGACCGGCAATGTGCTACTGGTTGTCCTGTTTGCCATAAAAACGGTGATCAGGGAAGACAGCAGGTTATCGGCAGTTTCCGTCAGCGTTTACGGGTTTATCTTTGCCCTATCTGTTCTGCTGGCCTTTGTCACGTCCATCGATATCATGCTGAGCCTGCGCTTTTTCGTCTTCTATGTCGATGCCTTTTTGCTGCTGCTGATCATCGTGAGTGAAATCGACTCGATGGAGAAATTCGAAGGCATGTTCAAGGTGTTTCTGGCAGGTGTGACTTTGACTGGCATCTACGGCATCATCCAGTGGATCATCGGTATTCCCGTATCGAGTTCCCAGATGGATGTCACCATCGAGAGCAACCTGGTCGGCAGGGTCTATTCGACGATAGGGAATGCCAACAACTATGCCGAGGTGCTGGTGCTGTCGCTGCCGTTTTACGCCGCCTTTTTCCTGAACGGGAAGAGGCTGCTTGGCAAGTTGGTCTATATCGCTATGGCGATGCCTGTTGTACTCTCGTTCCTTTTGACCTATTCCAGGTCCTCATGGCTGGGACTTGCCTTTGCAGGCATCATTTTCATCCTGTTTGTAAACTGGCGCCTTGTCCCTGTTTTCGCTGTGATAGGACTTGCGGCATTTCCATTTCTTCCTGCTTCCATCCGCGGGCGTATCATGACCATCTTTTCCGGTGATTCGTCATCCAGCATGCGGTTCATCATATGGAAACAGGTCATGCCGGCAATCAAGGACTTCTGGGCTACTGGCACAGGGCTTGGCTCGGACATCTTCATCAGGATCATGAGGCGGTATCCTGTTGAGAAGGAAGCGGTGCATGCACACAATATCTATCTGCAGATCCTTTTTGAAACAGGTATCTTCGGGTTCCTGTCCTTCCTGGGCATGCAGCTGCACCTGCTTGTGGACAGCATAAAAACGACAAAAAAATACAAGAATCCAAAAGCGAACAACTACATTTATGCTGCAGTATCAGCGCTTTTCGGATTCCTGTTTATTGGCCTGGTGGAGTATGTATGGCACGATCACCGTGTCATGCTGTTCTATTTCATGGTCGTTGGGGTATTGATAGCCTCACTGAGGAATGCCAAGGAAGCCTGACGCTCCTTGTCCAGCAGTGCATCAACAGAGTCATAGTCGATCGGATTCGCCGCGTTCAAAACGGCAGAGTCCGATTTTTTTTGTGCCTGCGCGATGAAGCGGTCACCGAGACCCAGATTGCTCAGCAGCGTGCCGACTCTGGAGTTGAGCGTATTGGTTCCGTGGCTGACTTCCTTGTACTGATAGAGATTGGAGAAGCAGTAGAAGTCCCTCTTGAAAAGGATGGAGAAGACGGTGCCGTGGAATGAATTGGTACAGACCATGGAGGCGTTCTTTATCAGACTGAGGAACTCTTCAGGGCCTGCATCCTGGACTTTTCTGAACCCTTTGGGCGCATGACGGTTGCCGCTCAGCCAGTAGGGCTTAAGTCCCGATTCCTTGGCGAGCTGTTCCAGCTGACCGAAGAAGGGCCTTGCATCGGTGACAAAATAGCACAGCAGATAGGGTTCGTCGATAGCCCGCGTGGAAGCTGCTTCAGACCATTCGTTCTCGTCAAGCAGCAAAGTCGGGTCCAGCACGACAGGGACATCGAGGCCTGTCAGATCCCGGATGATATCCGCGCCCTTGTGTTCACGGACGGACAGACTGTCGAAGCTCCCCAAATACTGCTTTAAAGGCGCATTCTTGTCATCTGGAATGGATGAAATGCCAAAACTGGGTGCATAGGCGATTTTCCTTTTCTCCGTAAAGGCCAGCATGAAAGCCTTGTCGAAATCCTTTTCGGTATAGATGACCGGGTTCCAGATCTGGTCGCTGCCGCATAGGTAGCAGTCGTAATCGGGCGGGTTGTCGAAGAGGGCCTCGGCGGAACGGTAGGATCGGTCGCTCAGCTTCATGTATTTGTCCACAAATGCATGAAAACGGTCGGAACGCCTTTTCCTTGTCGGGTACTGGATCAGGTTGTAAAGGTTCTTAAGGATGGTCTTCGGTGCGATACCTTTCGAGAAGATGCCGCTGCCTTCAAGGGTATCCTTCCTGACATAGTCAATGATTTCACAGGTGACGCCCTGTTTTTCCACGGATTTCATCAAGGCGTAAGCCTGCAGCTGAGCGCCGTAGTGGTGTGCGTAATAAAAAGTCATGAGTCCAGCTTTCATAATCGAGCCTCCAATAGGTTCTTGAATCTAGTATAGACGTCTTTGGCAGTTTTCCTCTCAGCCAGGATGTTGTATCCGGCGAAAACGAGCAGGGACCAAAGGCCGGTTGGAACAGCAATCAGCAGCCAGTTCAGGTAGCTGGTAGCGTTAAAGTCGATAAACAGTACCGGGGATACCGATACAAGGGAGAGTATCAGGGTCCTTACGATGCGGCGCATCGTTTTCATGATCGGCATCTTGGTGACGGTTCTTGGTATATAGACAGCCAAATCGATGGTGCGGTATAGGTTGGCTGTGATGGCGCCCAGAAGAACGCCCGGAATGCCGAAGACATAGGCGAAGACAATCGAGCAGAGCAGCGTGAGCGACGCCTGTATGATGGTGGCAACCCTTGTCTCGCGATAGAGGCCGGCTGAGATGACCAGCATGCCCTGGGGCGACTTCATGTTGAAAAGCAGGCCGTTCAGCGCGAACAGATAGCCGATGGCAGGGCGGATGTAGTTGGCATCGGTATAGCCCCCGACATAGACAGATACAAAGGGGATGATCAAAATCGCCGCGCAGGAATAGGCCCAACCCAGCAGGATGTAAAAGAGGAACTCGTACTGTGAATAGGCGTTTTGAAACCGTCCGGTCTCTGCTCTGGCCAGCATATCGCCGAAAGAGGCACTTAAGCCGTTGCTGAAAGTCGAAATGATAGCCAGCACGCCGGCAAAGACCAGGTTGTATATGCCAAAGACGCTCATTTCCTTGAGCCCGAACATGAACGTGACGATCTGCGATGGGGTGGCGATGGTGACGATGCCCAGAATGTTCAGGAAAAGCACATCCCATCGTTTGTCCAGGGCATTCTTGTCCGGCGCTGACTTGAGGCTTAAGAAGCTGTATTTCCTGTGACAGTAGTAATAGTATAAATACGAACGGATGAAAAAGCTGATCAAAGCGAAAGCCTGGACGATAATCACGTCGATGTGCAGTTTGGCCAGAACGATGATGATCACCGCGTTCAGTGCAATGGCTATCGCCTGGATGATGGATATGATATAGCTCTTCTGGTCGGCGGTCAGCAGAACCTTGTACTTGCCCACAACGAAGAAATCAAGCACGCCGGAGACACCGATGATCAAGACGAGGGAGGATATCGTCATGGAGGAGATTTCCTTGTCGTCGATGATGATCGGATAGATGATGGCGCTGATGACCAGCAGGACGGAAAAAATACCGCCGGAGATGTTGTAGAATTTGTTGGCTGCCGACAGGATGCCGTTGACCAGGGCGTTGTCCCTGCTGGCGAGAGGTTTGTACAGCGAATAGATAGCTGCACCGGCAAGGCCGCCTTCGACAATTGCCAGGTAGATGACGAGCTGCCGGATGTTGCTGACAAGACCATTGATTGCCGAACCGTATTCGGTTATTATTATAAGAGGCAGTATAAAATTGACAATTAGATTGACACCTTGCAGCAACATGGCGCTTGACGAGTTGTATATGGAGATTTTCGTTCTCATTCAGTCAGCCTCCTTGGCCATGTCATACAGGGTTAACAAGGTATATTAAACCACTATACCTATGATTTTGCAATAACTATTACGAAGAGGTGACAGGGGATGGAAAAGGTCTATGACATCAGGGAGAACTGCTGCGGCTGCACGGCCTGCGAGCATATATGCCCTGTGAATGCAATCGGCATGGCTGAAGACAGTGAAGGTTTCCTTTATCCTGCTATCAATCAGGAAACCTGTATCGACTGCGGGAAATGTGCAGAGGTATGCGCTTTTCAAAAGGGCTACGATACTGAAACCAACTTTCCGATACCCCTTGTCTATGGGGTGAAACACAAGGAAGATGGTGTGCGGAAGGAAAGCACGTCGGGCGGTGCGTTTACCGCCTTGTCGGATGCTGTGCTGGAAGAGGGGGGCGTCATCTACGGTGCCGCCTATGAAAACCAGTACACCGTCATACATAAACGGGCTGAAGATGCAGAGCATAGAAATGAATTCAGAGGATCGAAATATGTCCAGAGCGACCTTAGGAGCGTTTATAAGGAAGTCAAGGCAGACCTTGAGAACGGGAAATCGGTCCTTTTCAGCGGATCGGGCTGTCAGGTTGCAGGGCTGAAAAGCTTTTTGATAAAGGCAGCTGTGGACATTACCAACCTGTTTTCTGTCGATTTCATCTGTCATGGTACGCCAAGCCCAAAAGTGTTCAGGGATTATATTGGATTCGTTGAGGCTAAAAGAGGCAAGGAAGTCGCGAGACATCTGTTCAGGTCGAAGGCCGCCGGTTGGAGCAACAGGGAAGTGACGGTTTTCGCAGACGGTTCGCGGGATGCCAAATCCAGTCTGTCCCAGGCTTACCGGATTCTCTTCTATTCGGACATGTGCCTAAGACCTGCCTGTCACAACTGCAAGTATGCCAATACTGATAGGCCGTCAGACATAACCATCGGCGACTTCTGGGGAATAGAGAAAAGCCATGGAGGCTTTGAGGACGACCTCGGCATCTCGGCGGTCCTGGTGAACACGCCAAAGGGCAAGGGGCTTTTTGACAAGGCTGCAGATACACTTGAATACATTGAAACAGAGCTTGAAGACTGCAGCAGATACCAAGGCAATCTGACAAGGCCCACACGGCCGAATCCGAAGCGGGATGCCTTCTGGCAGGATTACAGAAACCGTGGGTTTGAATTCATATTGAGGAAATACTCCAGCTATGGATTGATCAGACGGGTAAGGCTCCTTATCTTTACATTGATGGTGAAAATAAAGTTGCTCAACGCAATAAAGAAACTGATAAAAAGATGAAGAAAAGGAGAGACAAACTATGACAGACATGATTACAAGTTACGCTATCACCTATGGATTGCAGCTATTGTATGCACTGCTGATACTGATTGTCGGTTTAAGGGTCGCCAAGGTCCTCAAGAAGATGGCGGGCAAGGCTTTCGCCAAAACCAAGATGGATGAACCCGTTGTGAAGTTCATGACAACACTCACCGGTGTGTTGCTGAAAATTCTCGTCATCACAATCATTCTCGGTATGTTCGGCGTAGAGATGACTTCCTTTATCGCAGTGCTTGCGGCGGCGAGTTTTGCCATCGGCATGGCACTTCAGGGCAGTCTATCCAATTTTGCCGGCGGCGTACTGATTTTAACCCTAAAGCCTTTTACCGTTGGTGATGTCATTGAGTCGCCTAGCGGTACGGGAAAGGTAACGGAAATCGACATTTTCTATACCCACCTTCTGACACCTGACAACAAAGTGGTTGTGGTACCGAACGGCGCCCTTTCAAATGCGGCGACTACCAATTACAGCAAGATGCCGACACGCAGGGTGGATCTGAGCTTTGGCGTCTCCTATGACTCGGATATTGAGAAAGTGAAAAAGACAATCGCCGGCGTCATCGGTAAGAAAGAGGCCATATTATCCGAACCGGCGCCATTCATCCGTTTGTCGGAACACGGCGACAGCGCTCTTGTGTATACTGTCAGGGTATGGTGCAACGCAGCCGAATACTGGAACGTTTATTTCGACCTGATGGAGGAAGTCAAGGATGCCCTTGATGCGTCAGGTATCGATATACCTTATCCTCATATGAAGATTCTGGTGGATAAGGAAGCTTAACTGAAACAATACAGAGAAAAAAGGAGAACAACAATGGATCAATACCCAAACTGTCCGAAATGCAATTCGGAATACACCTATCAAGACGGTAGCCTCTTCGTATGCCCTGAGTGCGGCTATGAGTGGTCGCAGGAGATGCTCGACAAGGAAGCGGAGAAAGGCGCGACATCGGACCTGAAAATGGGAACAAAAGTGTCGAACATCAGGCTGGTCGAAGGGGATCACAACATCGACTGCAAGATCGACGGTTTCGGGGCCATGAAACTCAAATCTGAATTCGTTAAGAAAGCGTAGATCATTTATTGGCAAAGTCAATGGCATAATATCAGGCAGCCCGGTGGGCTGCCTTGTTTTTGTTTTATCTTAGACTTTGATGCGTTTTTTCGATTTGCGTTCGGAAAGCCAAAGACCTGCCAGGGTCAGCAGTGTTCCAAGTGCTGAAAGAGGCGTGATTTTCTCAGACAGCAGGAGAACGGAGGTGACGACTGTGATGACAGGTATCAGGTAGATGTAGACGCTTGTCCTTACTGCACCCAGCAGCTTGACACCCGTGTTCCATGTGACGTAACAAAGTGCCGATGCCGCCAATCCCAGAAAAAGGATATTGGCCAGGTACACTGGATTGGAAAAGCGGTCCAGCTTCAGCTGGAAGTCGAAGATGAAGAGGAATGGTATGACGAAAATCAGGCCATACAGAAAGATCTTTCGCGTAGCCTGGATAATATTGAAGCCGTCTTCGCTGATTTTCCTCAGTGAGATCGAGTAGACAGCCCATACTGCAGCTGCAAGTACGGCAAGTACATCCCCCATGAAGTTGAGTTTCAGCACAGCACTGCCGTTGAAGCTGATCAGGCTGATGCCTGCCATGGCAATGACAAAGCCGAGGACGAACGACGACTTGAGCTTTTCGTTTTCAAGCATGAAGTTGGCCAGCAAGGCGGTGAACATAGGGGCGATCGATACGATGACGCCGACATTGGACGCCATTGTATAGGTCAACGCAATGTTTTCCATAAGGAAATAAAGCGTGACACCGCTGAGACCGGCAAGTGCGAACAGAAACTCTTGTCTTGCGGTCATTTTTGCCATAGGGCGCGCGTTAATCAGGCTCAGGGCAACAAAACCCAGGACGAATCTGAAAAATAAAAGTTCAACGGGTTTGAAATCTGCCAAAAGCACTTTTGTGGATACAAAGGTCGTTCCCCATACGATGACGGAGGTGAGGGTAGCCAAATGGCCGAGAGTCGAACGGTTCATATATTAATATCTCCATATATCATTTATTCTTTTTTGGCATTTTTATCCTGGCTTGGTAGAAGAGACCGGAATTCCATCGGGAGCGGGAAGAGGATTGTGTTCGTGTTGGATTCCGTTACTTCCGAAAGTGACCTGAGCATCCGCAGAGTCAGTGATCCTTCCTGTCTTGACAGGATTTCAGTAGCTTCAGCAATTTTTTCAGCTGCTTCTTTTTCGCCTAGAGCCTGGATGACGATGGCACGTCTGTTACGCTCGGCTTCGGCTTGCTTGGCGATAGCACGCTGCATTTCACTCGGCAAGGTGACGTCCTTTATCTCGACAGCGGTCACCTTGATGCCCCAAGGATCCGTGGCTTCGTCAACGATTTTCTGGATTTCCTTGTTCAATTGTTCACGCTGCGACAGCACCTCGTCCAGGTCCACCTGTCCTACGACGCTCCTGACAGTTGTCTGGGCGTATTCGATGGTCGCTTCATGATAACGCTCCACATTCACGATGACCTTTTCAGGGGATACAACCCTGTAGTACAGTACCGCATTGATTTTGCAGGTCACATTGTCCTTGGTGATGACCTCCTGGGCTGGTACGTCGAAGACTATTGTCCTGAGGGATACCCTGACAATCTTGTCGATGAATGGGATGATAAGAATAAGGCCGGGACCTTTCACACCAACCAGACGACCAAGCCGGAAAAGGACGGCCCTTTCATATTCGACAACAATCTTGATAGCCATGACCAAAAGGCTGACCACAACGATGGCGATACCCAGACCTGTAAAAATGCTCGTGTCCAAATTTGCTAGCATGACATCACTCCTCCTTTTCTGACTTTCCAACTGGTTCCATAGGTTCAACAACGGCTATCATGCCGATTCTTTTTATGACTTTCACCTGCTGTCCTTCCGGCAAAGTCGTTCCGTCATGGCTGACGGCTTTCCAGATTTCGCCCTGGACCTTGATGAGGCCTTCGGGTGACAGCTCTTCGACGACGACTGCGGGCTTATCAATGAATTCATCGGCGCCATGGACTTTCTTGGCTTTTCTGGCCTTAATCAATCCCCTAAGTAAAACAACCATAAGCACTGAAGCGCTGATGCCGATGCCAATGGAGACATACTTGAACCTGACGAACCAGACAGCTGGCATCAACGGCTCAGCAGGCAGGAACATGACGCCCAGAACGAGACTGACAATGCCACCAATGGACAGCACGCCATAGGTTGGGGTCAGAGCTTCGGCAACGAACAGTCCGATGCCAAGGATGATAAGAAGAGCAGCGAACAGGTTGACGGAAAACAGTCCCAGCCCATAGAGCCCCAGAACCAAACTGATGGCTCCAAACACTTCCGGTACGAAGGTTTGTGGTGCATTGAAACCTATGATCAGCCCGTATACACCGGCGATAAGCAGGATGAAGCTGACCTGGGGGTTGCTGATGATGTTGGTGGCGCTCTCGCGGGTCGACATTTCGAGTGACTGTATGTCAGCATCTTCAATATACAGTATTTGCAGCAGTTCCTCAAGTGATGATGCAATATAATCGATCACACCTTCATCGAGTGCAGACTGTGCGTCAAGGGTCAGGTTTTCGGTGACGAATTTCTCTATCGTTTCGCCGGGTCGGCCTTTCAGTTCAGCAACGCTCTTAATATGTCCTGCGAGAAACTTGACTGTTTTGTCATCTGCGGGAGCAGTGGTTCCTTCCGTAGGCGATAGGGTAACCGGCATAGCGGCGCCGCAGGTGGATCCCGGGGACATGGCAGCCACGTGTCCGCTGACGAGTATGAAACTGCCGGCTGATGCGGCGATTGCACCTTGAGGGGCAACATAAGTGATGATCTGCACCTCGGAGGCAAGCATGTTTTCCATGATTTCAAGTGTTGCATCCAGGAGACCACCAGGCGTATTGATAAGCAGCACAAGGGCAGCCGCATTCTCATCTTCGGCTGTTTCTATGGCTCGTGCTATGTACTGCGATGTCCCGGCTGTTATGGTGTTTTCTATATTGATGGTGTAGACAATCGGTTTGGTCTTTGCGTTGTCGCTTGATGTCGCAGCGATAGTCGATGAAGTGAATAGAACTGCAATGAACAGAATTGATATGAACAGGCTGGATTTCTTTCTCATTTTAACCACCCCTTGCATACCTATATTATATCATATGCAGCAGGAGTACCGGGGAGTAAAACATTTACTCCCGGGGAGGAAATGTTTTACTCCCCGGCATACCTGTTAGTGGTAAAATTGAGGTAGGGGGTGGCAGTTATGTTCGATGATACGAAAGGACCGATAGAGCATTTTTCATGGGCCAAGTTTGTTGTCTTTGGTGAAGAGCATTCCTACAGGGACGGCGGTGAATTCGGCAAGGGCAAGGATATCAGGATCGTTGATGGCAAGGTCAAGAGATGGAAGGAACGGAAAGGGCATGTCGCAAACAAGGATATGTTCGAGAAGGTGCTGGATAAGGATATTGAAGTGCTGGTTATCGGCAATGGCGTGGACGGTGCGCTGATGGTGCCGGAGGATATAGTTGAGTATCTTCGTGAGAGTGGAATTGGTGATGTGATTGTAGAGAGGACGCCGGAGGCGTGCCGGATTTTTAATGCGCTTTACAATGAAGGGAAAAAGGTGGGGCTGCTGGCACACGGAACGTGTTAGGTGTATAATGGATATGTAAAAATTTTCAGGAAGCGATGAAGAAGGGGAGGATATTATGCATATAAAAAAAATAATTTCTTATACAATTGTACTTGCGCTGTTATTAGTAAATACAGTTGCAGCACAAAACGTTACTGGTTCAAGTGATGCTGCTAATACAACACCTGCATTGGAAGAAAACCGTGCTTATGCACCCGGTCAACTCTTGGTTCGTTTTGCCGATGCTGCAACTATTGAGGAGAAAAATAGTGTCAGAAAGGCTTATGGTTTGAAAACGGAACAGAATTATGACATTGGATACGAATTGATGTCTGTTGGCATGAATACCAATATCGAGAGAATTGTAATGGCTTTGTCACATAACAAACATATTAAGGCAGCCCAACCGAATTATATCTATCAGATTCCGGATTACGAAATTGCTCAACCTGTGATGCGCAATGGTCTATCAGGAATTTCAACAGATGATACTTATAGCAGTCAACTTTGGGGTTTAGAGCTTATCAATGCGCCAGGTGCTTGGGAAGTTAGCAGCAACGAAGGCTCTGATGTTATTGTTGCTGTTATTGATACTGGCATCATGATAAATCATGTGGATTTGCAGGGTAACATATGGACCAATGGAGCAGAACTCAATGGTGTCCAAGGTGTAGATGATGACGGCAATGGCAAAGTTGATGACATCAACGGTTGGAACGTACTTGATGAAAATGGTGATATTTTTGAAGAGGGAGTCCTAGACACTCAAGGTTATTATATTGACATGCATGGAACACATGTTGCCGGAACGATAGCAGCAGTTGGCAACAACGGAATAGGCGTTATTGGTGTCGCTCCAAAAGCAAAAATCATGCCAATCAAATTTTTTGGTTCTAATAATGATAGTGGTCGTACGAGTGAGGCTATAGAAGCCATTGAATATGCAACGGATAACGGAGCTCATATTATCAATGCCTCCTGGGGCGGTGGTGGCAATGATACGGCATTGAAAGCGGCCATAGAAATATTCCCTGGTGTTTTTTGTAGCAGCAGCAGGTAATGATGGCATTAATACCGATTTGATTCCACATTATCCTTCTAGTTATGATAGTGAAAATATTCTTTCTGTTGCATCGGTGGACCTTGTTGAAAGTAATGTGGAATTATCAAGCTTCTCGAACTATGGTACAGTATCGGTTGATGTTGCAGCACCAGGTGGTGGCAAATATTCATTAGTGCCATTAAATAAAAGAATCTCCAAGAAAGTACTTGATACATATATAATCAGTTGTTATCCATACGAGTTGTCGTCTGAAGCAGGATCGTATATTTCCATGGCAGGTACATCTATGGCAACACCTCATGTATCAGGCATTCTTGCATTGATGCTTAGCGCTGATGGTGATAATCCTCGAACAGCTTCAAGGTTAATTAGCGATTTGAAAGCATCAAGCAGCGTTTATAGCCAGTTGGACATGATTAAGAGCAGCGCAATGGTCAATGCCTATAATGCGATAACATATGTTGGACAAGATCCTGAACCACCAACACCAAATCCGGCAACGTATTATAGTGTTGTTGAAAATTATGGTTACTCAGAAACGGGCAATACTGTAAGAAATAAAATTGAGATTTCCGATTCTGCCAAAATTGAGATATATACAGACTCTGGACATAATGAAAAGGCAGGTCCTGGAATTACATTTACTGGCTATTGGGAAGGTGTCATAAACGAGCCAGGATTTGGAACAACAAATGAATCTGGGGAATGTGTTATCGATGTCACCGCCTTTGTGCTTGCAAAAAAAGCTGGTGATTCGCAATTTGTTGTAACGGGTATTGAGTGAGACTCTTTGCAAGTGACGAAGCAAGGTGGAATTATATGACCATAAAAAATATGTTATTTTTATTTGCTATTTCAGTCTGTCTGATTTTGTCATCTTGCAGCAGTAAGGATGAAAACGAAAAATCGACTGAAGAGCCGCAGAAAACCATGGAACAGAAAATCAAAGACAGCGGCATCCTGGACGAAACGCTAGAATATGAGAATGAAGCACTGGACGATGCGATGGATGTGCTAAAAGACAATTGAAATGAACAAACAATTCCCCACGACCTGCGTCGTGGGGAATTACCATAATATTCAATCTTCTATTCTATTCTCCCTCAAACGGGTCCTCAAACCCAATCGTATCCTTGATCTCCCCAATACCTTCCTGCGTTTCATACCAGTCGACAACATGCAGTATGTCATCAATCGATGACTGCCCAGCGGGTTCCTGTATAAGAATCTTCACGTTAATCGTCTTAGCCCTCTCCGAATTCTCTGAAACCTTGTAACCGACTAGAATGGCATCGGGATATTTCTCAAGAATCTCAAAACCATCATGTTCCCTGCTGTAGGCTACTAGTACAGCATAAAGGATGTCAACAAAGGGACCTGAAGCTTCACCCGAACGGATAGCTACATCCAGAAGGTCGAACATCATCTCCTGCGCCTGCCCCTCCAGATCATAATAGGTCTGGCTGAAGGTAGCCGTATTCCGGGAGAGCCGATAGCCGGCTGCAGCCGTTGTTACTGCCGCCATGCCAAAGGCAAGCAGTGCAATCATCATCACGACAATCAGAACGGAAGTGCTGCCCTGGCTGTTTTTTATTCTATCCATGGGCACCTCCTATCGCTCAAGAACAAGCCGGGTCGACAATGTGTGGATGTCGGCTTCTTCTTTTTCATTGTACACAGTACAGGCCAAATCATACAGACCTGCAGAGCCGTCTGAGGTTTCCTTTATGAGTGTCAGCGTGTAAGTGTACTCCAAATCCGTAACCACTCTTGTCAGTACCATTCCAGTATCGGATGCCTGAACATCGAATGCTTCAACGCTAGCCCATGCTTCAATAGCATCCTCCGACTGAAGGCCCTTCATCGTTTCTACCACCGAAGTGGAGTATATAACACTATCATCAAGACTGGCCGACCGCTCACCGAGCTCATCGGCCTTGATGAACATCTGAAGGAATACGACGCAAACGATGCTCAGAAAAGCGATGGATATGATCACTTCTATCAGGGTGAATCCTTGCTCGTTTTTCATTCCATCACCGCCTTCGCATTGGCATAGACATTCATTCTGGTCCTGTCGTTGAGCTGAACAGTAATCAGATTTGTAGTCTCGTCGTAACTTATTAACAATGTTTCATCAAGCGGGACAATCTGTTCTCCCAGCCTGACATCGACAGGATCATCCACCAGCTGGTAGCATTCATAAAGATAGCCCTCATAATAGAGTATGTGTGTGACCAGCCCTTTCTGCGGACCGGAATGGACAATGTCGATCATATTGCTTTCTGTATTGTAAGGGGATGGGAGCACCTGGATGCTGTCTCCGGAATTGTTCTGCTTGATTTTCATATTGATGTAGGAAAATGCTATGCGTGTGTTCTCGTTCTGTTCCTTCGTCTGCAGCACCGTATCATATGAGCCTTGGCCTCTGACGATAAGCAGTCCGATCAGGCCGGTGAAAATGATGAAGAGCAGCATGACCAAGATGGATTCTATTGTAACCCTTTTCATCGTATGCTCACCTGCCTTCCACAATGGATACGACCTGAATGTCAGGCATCACATTGGAAGCGAATATCTCATAAAAGTAGACATAATGCTCCGTATCCAGAATCAGGCCATAGTTTTCTGACAGATAAGCCAAATCAGCAGGGTAGGATCCCTCCTGGGCATAACAGGCCACAGCGTATTTTCTGATAACGCCTTCAAGCTGCTCGGAGCGGTCATAGAGATCGCGGACCTTGCCGGCATCCACTCGGGCAAGCAGTATGGTCAGGCTTAGGAAAATGGCGACTGGGGCTATCGCTATAGCTTTCTGATAAGGTTTCTTCATTCGCATCACCCACTATCCGATGGCGTTCATGATATTGATGACCGGTAAGACGACGGAAATCAAAATTATACCGACGATGACCGATAAAATGATGATCAGGATAGGTTCGATCACATTGGTGAGCCTGCCCAGTTTTTTTGTCGAGGTCTTTTTCCATCTCATCAGCAGCGGTCATAAGCGCCTTGTCTATCTGTCCTGCCATGAAAGCGACGCTGAACAGCTTGTTGAGCAGCCATGGGAACAGATCCATGCGTGCAAGGACTTCATCCAGGGAATCGCCTTTCATAATATCATCGAGTCGTTCGTCCAGCATCTCTTCAGCATAGAGGTTGTTCATCGTAGGCTTGATAAGTGTAAATGCCTGCTGAATAGACATGCCGCTCTTGACGAGCATGCCGAGGTTTCTTGCGAATCTGGCAGCAAGCATGGCGCTGTTGATGCCTTTGATAACAGGCAGCCTGAATTTCAGAAGGTCGTATTTGAAACGTCCCGAAGGCGTTTTTCCGTAAACTGCCAAGCCGATGACGATAGCCAAAAACAGCGCTTGCAATAAAGATGATATTGTTTTTGATAAACAGGCTGAAGCTGAGTATGGCCGCAGTAAAGGGAGGGAGTTCTCCGCCAAGTGACCTGAGCACGCCGTCGAACATCGGCATGACCTGGACGACCAGAAGCACGATGACGCCGAGCATCAGAACTGACAGCAATATCGGGTATGTGACAGCCGTCTTGAGCTTGTTGTCCGATTCCATCTGTTTTTCATAGGAATCAGCAATCTGGTTCAATACTTCTACCAATGTACCGCTTTCTTCCCCAATGACAATCATCTGGACAAAGAAGGGTGTCAAATAGTTCTCGTGGGTCTTTACTGCGTCGGAAAGCTGCATACTCATCGTAAGGTCAGAGTGGATTTTATTCAGGACTTCCTTGAGTGCTGCGTTGTCCGTTTTCTCAGCGATGATTTCAATGGACTGGGTCAGAGGGATGCCGCTGTTGATGGCAATGCCCAGCTGACGGGAGAGGAGAATGATTTCTTCGCGTGACAAGATATTCGATTTATTCATTTCGTCCTCCTTCCATCTGTCTGAGATAGTTTTCAAATACAACAGGATCGATGGCCCGTGCCAAGCCTTCCTGTTTGTCCAGGATGCCTTCGCTGACCAGTTTGGCGAGTTCTCTTTCCATGGAAATCATGCCTTGCTTGCTGCCGGTCTGGATCAGGTTGCTGATCTGATACTGCTTGCCTTCGCGTATCAGGTTGCGTATTGCAGGATTGACAAGCATGACTTCGCAGGCAACGCAGAGTCCCTTTCCGTCTTTACGAGGCATCAGCTGTTGTGAAATGATAGCCTGCAATACGGAAGAAAGCTGTGAACGGGTCTGGTTCTGCTGGTTCTTGCTGAATGCATCGATGATTCTGTCGATGGATTTGACAGCGCTGATGGTATGCAGGGTGGACAAGACAAGGTGGCCTGTCTCAGCTGCAGTCAGCGCGGTGCCGATTGTCTCAGTATCCCTCATCTCACCGACCATGATGACATCTGGGTCTTCCCGCAGCGCCGCCTTGAGGCTGGTGGCAAAGTCGGCGGCATCGCTGCCGATCTCCCGTTGGGTGACCATGCTGCCCTTGTGGGCATGGAGGTATTCGATGGGATCTTCTATTGTAACAATGTGGTATTTATGACGCGAATTGATCATATCCACGATGCTGGCAAGGGTTGTGGACTTGCCGCAGCCGGTTGCGCCAGTAACGAGGACCAGTCCTGAAGGCAGGTCGATCAGGTTCTTGATGACGTCCGGAAGATTCAAAGTTTCGAAGGCTGGTATTTCAAGAGGGAGTGCCCTGATTGCCATGGCATAGGTACCTCTCTGCTGGTAGATATTGCATCTGAAACGGCCAAGATTTCTCTTTGAATAGGAGATGTCGATGAACTTGTTCTTCTTGAGCACTTCCATGTTCTCATCGCCAAGATATTCCTGAACCATCAAATCGATCATATCGGGTTTCATGATGCTTGTGTTTTCAACTTCCTGAAGCTTGGAATTGACCCTGACAAGCGGCTTGCTGCCTGCGCAGATATGCAGGTCTGTAGGCCCGTATCTCCATTGTCTTTTCCAAGAGGTAATTCATATATTCCAAGTGATTTAATTCCATTGTCACGCCTCCTGTCAGTTAGTACAGCGTTTGCCAAAAAGCGAACACTGTACAAGTTAAAGTGTAGCAGTTCCGGTCTGAATTTACAAGTTTGGCTTTTTGCGTGATATCATAGATTGTAACGAGACAAAATATGGAAATTTGAGGTGGATAATATATGAATATTTCAGGAAGTAAAGTCGTCGTTGTCGGATCGGTATGGTAGGCTCTGCGACGGCATTTGCCTTGACGGTGAGAGGTGTATGTGCGGAGATTGTTCTTATAGACTACAACAAAGAAAAGGCGGTCGGTGAAGCTCTGGACCTTCAGCACAGCATCGAGTACCAGAATCGCAATGTGAGGGTGAAGGCTGGAGATTACAGCGATTGCGGCGATGCGGATATTGTCGTGATCACTGCGTCGATTCCTATGAAGGGGCATAAAGTCGAGAGACGAGATGCTCCAGGGCAATATCGGTATTATGGATACAGTAGTGGATGGTGTCATGGCAAGCGGTTTTGACGGTGTTTTTCTGGTTGTGTCCAATCCTGTGGACGTGCTGAGTTTATTACGTTTACAAGCGGTCGGGCTTGCCAAAAGAACAGGTCATCGGCACGGGTACGGCACTTGAGACTGCCAGGCTGAAACAGATCATTGCCCAGCTGATGCGGATCGATCCAAGAAGCGTTCAGGCCTACGTTGTTGGCGAGCACGGTGATTCCATGATGGTGCCCTGGTCCCATGTAAGGATAGCGGGCAAGGCATTCAAGGAGATCATGGAAGACAATGCTTCAAGATTCGGTGACATCGACCTTGATGAGCTTGTACGCCAGACTGCCAATGCGGGTCATGAAGTCATGAAAAGAAAAGGGACAACACAGTATGGCATCGCAAGCGCGGCAACGGCCATAATCGCTGCAATCCTTAGGGACGAGAACACGATTATGACCGTTTCATCCCTCTTGGAAGGCGAGTATGGCCATCATGATGTTTTTGCGGGTGTACCGGTTATCC
>CAXXGE010000022.1:0-24704 GCA_963677915.2 Vallitaleaceae bacterium
CTTAATGAAGATCTAGTAAATTTATTTTAACTTTTTGGTCAAGAAGCAGAAAAATAAATTCCTTCTATGGATTTAGCTAAAAAAGCTTTAGAACATTTAGCATTATCTAATTCAAATATTGATACGTTAAAAGAATCAATCAAAACATTAATTCCTTTAACTGATTATGCCAATTAAAAATCATAGGAGGCCTCATTAGATCCTAAAATCTTTATTTAAAATGCTAAAGATAGAATAGTTGAGATTCATGAACGTCTTGAAGAATCATTTAAATCTTCAAAAGAATTATTAAACGATTAGTAATAAATTATTTAAAGCTTTTTAAAAAATCCAGATTTTATAGCAGAATCTGAAAATACTAATTAAAAAGGATTTTCTTTTAGAAATTTAATAACAGATCATATAGCATATACAGAAAATTTTACAAAAGCCAAAAGAACTACTGATTATACATATAAAATTGCTTTACTTTAACCAAAATTAAGTTTTAAAAATAAAACCTAATTCTAAATTAAAATTCTTTAATGTTATGAATGGTATTTTTTTAAAAATTAATATTATTCTAAAGTAAAGTTTATTTCTCTAGGATAGCTGTTGGTGTATATTATAAAAAGAAAGCTGAATAATAAAATTATGATTTTAATATAGATAAACATTTTGGATGGAATATTGCCGACGTCTCAACAATCCGCTTCAAATCGCTAAGTCCTGATACGGAGGGTTCCGCAACTGCCAGTACCATGTCCGCGCCGCTAAGCGACGCGATGACCGGGCACCCGATGCCGGGTGACCCGTCAACAATAGCCAGATCCGTCACGGGCGCTGCATTCGTCATGCGCTTTTTCACCTCAGTAACCAGCTTGCCCGATGTACCGCTGCCCATGTTAAGCCTGGCTGTGGAAAAAACACTTCCCTCATCACTGTAGAGCATCATCTTTCCTGCCGGTGCAGGCGCCATTGTTACAGCTCCCACAGGACAAACCAATTCACAGACGCCGCATCCCTCGCATGAAAACGGATCCACTGCATATCCTCCGTCTTCGACGATTGCATCGAATCTGCAGCTGGCCTCGCACAGCCCGCAGCCTGTACACTTTTCAGAATCTATTGTCGACTTAGGCAAACCGTAGTAAGTATCTGTCTGCGGCTCGGTCCTCAGGGACATCAGCAGATGGAGGTTGGGCGCATCCACGTCACAGTCGGCATAAGCCTTGGCTTCAGCAAGACGGATAAACGAACTTGCTACCGTCGTCTTTCCTGTTCCTCCCTTGCCGCTAAGAAATGAGTAGCTGTCGCATGGCCCACCTCCTTTTCAATCCTGTCGATCAGGTCTTCAAAGAACACTTTCCACTTGTCGTCTTCACGCACGGCAATCCTTCCCTCTGCATTCAGCTTTCCAAGGTCCGCATCATAGGGGATCCTTCCCAATATGGAAACGCCATTATCCAGACAATAATCCTCTGCGGGATTCACTTCGCCGTGGCACTTGTTAAGCAACGCTCCGTGGGGTTTGCCGAACACCTGGACGAGTTCATGGACCATTGCAAGATTGTGGGCACCGAACGTCGTCGGTTCCGCAACAAGAAGACAGTAGTCCGCATCCTTGATGCTGTCCATGACGATGCAGGCGCTTCCCGGAGGACAGTCCACGATTTCAAGGGCATCCGCCCCTCCGTCCATCGTGTCCAGAAGACGTTTGATGATCGGCGTACCGGAAGGCTCCCCCATTTTAAGGATTCCCGAATGGACGCCTACCTCTTCAGACATGCCCCTTTGCACCTCACCCACTTTCTTGGGTCTTTCCGAGATTGCATTTTGAGGGCAGACAATTACACATCCTCCACATGCATGACATATGTCCTCGAACAGTTTCACCCGTCCGCCTACATACGCCATCGCATTAAAATTGCAGAAGCCGACACAGGCTCTGCAACCATTGCACAGCGCCGCATCCACTTGGGGCAACGGCACCGTAACCGCTTCTCCGGTCACGCCTTCAGGTTTGAAAAAGAGGGCACCGTTGGGCTCCTCCACATCGCAGTCATAATAAACCGCTTTTCCGGCGGCAGCAGCCAGGTTGACAGAGGTCAGGGTCTTTCCCGTCCCGCCTTTGCCGCTCAGCACCGCAATTCTCATTCTACTGACCTCCGTGCTTGTGAAAACCTTCGTGGACTTCCTTAAGAAGCTGTAAAGACCCATCAACCAGGGCTCTCAGGTTTTCCGCTATATCAGTCCCCTGCGACTTATAGATGCGAATCTGCGCATCGTCAAGCACGTCTGCCGCATTCTGTCCCAGACGCGGTGTAATCACGACGTTCACGCCATTGTCTGCAAGCATCTGTGATGCCTTGATTCCCGCACCGCCTTGGCTGGCTGCTGCGCTGTTGTCCATAAATTCCGATTTTTCAGTTTCAGTGTTGTACAGCATGAAAAAAGGCGTCCTTCCAAAAGAAAAACCTATCTCTTCGCTCTTGCTGTTGTCAACCGGTATTGCTACTATCATCCATTCTCCTCCTTTGAGATGCTCCCTTTTCTTCGCCGGCAGCCACTGCCTCTGTGGCATTCAGTCCCCTGTCCGCTGCAGATTTTATACTCTCCGCCTGCGATATGAAGCACTTTACCTTCAATAAGGGATTCGGCAAGTTTTCTCCTGGCTTCGGCATAAATGCCCTGCACGGTTGTTCTGGCGACATCCATCTGGTTGGCCGCCTCCTCCTGAGTGAATCCTTCCAAGTCAATCAGCCTGATTGTTTCGTATTCATCAACTGTCATGATCACCGTTTCGCCGCCACTGCCTACAACGCCTATCGGTCCATATTCATTGTTTTCAGGCATGCAACAGACTTTTCTCCATTTTCTCGGTCTTGGCATAGACATATCTCCTTCCCTTTTCTGACATATGTCGCCTATAATCATATTATACATAATTAATGACATATGTCAATAACAAATAGTTTAAAACCCTGCATTAGCAGGGTTCAATAATCACGTCTTCTTTTTTATCAAGCTCTGAAGCTCGTCCATGAAGGTATTGACATCCCTAAATTCTCTGTAGATGGATGCAAACCTGACATAAGCAACTTCATTCAGCTCCTTAAGTTTCTCCATCACAAGATTGCCAATGTACGTACTGGGAATCTCTTTCTGCATGGAATTGAACAGCGTGTTTTCGATATCGTCAATCAGATTCTCTATTTCCTGCATGGAAACGGGCAGCTTGTGACAGGAACGCATAAGCCCCGCCTGGATTTTTTCACGGGAATACTGTTCCCGGGTATTATCCTTCTTCACTATCATAAGCGGTGTGCTTTCAATCACTTCATAGGTAGTAAACCGCCTGCCGCATTCATCACACTGTCTTCTGCGCCTGATGGCATTGTTCTCCTCGGAAGGCCTGGAATCTATGACCTTCTGGCTTTCATTTCCGCAAAACGGACACTTCATCCCGTTCCTCCTTATACGTTACTATCTGTTGCGACGTTGTAGGAAAGTAGGAATCTCAATCGGCTTGTCATCAGTAGAAATCAGTACCGGCACTTCTTCCTTTTCAGTTTCAGTTTCCATTCCAGCTGCAACCTCTTCCGTGCTTTCTTCCGGATTTTCCTCGGCTTCAGTCTCTGAAGCAGTCTCTTCTGCTGCGTTCGGCTTCTGTACATTCGTGATGCTGTCCCCGCCTTCAAAACCTGTGGCGATGACCGTAACAATAATCTCATCATCCAGTGAGTCGTCGATGCTTTGACCATAAATAACACCTGCACCGTTGCCTGCTTCGTTCTGGATAAGGGAAATGGCGTCATTGGCATCGAACATCGACATGTTGCTGTCTCCGCTGATGTTGATAAGCATCTGTCTGGCACCGGCAATCGTCGTCTCAAGCAGCGGACTTGAAATAGCAAGTCTTGCCGCCTCTTCCGCCTTGTTGTCGCCTTTGGCACGCCCAACACCGATATGGGCCAGTCCCTGATCCATCATCACGGTTGCCACATCCGCAAAGTCCAGATTGATGATTCCCGGTGTGTAGATAAGATCGGAAATGCCAGTGACGCCTTGTTGAAGCACTTCGTCCGCCTTCTTGAACGCGTCGCGCATCGTGGTTCTGCGTTCGATGACCGACAGCAGCTTCTGGTTAGGTATGACGATAAGGGTATCTACAAACTTCTTCAGTTCGACAATACCCTGGTTGGCATTATGCATTCTGCTGTGCCCTTCAAATTCGAAAGGCTTTGTTACGACACCTACAGTCAGAATATTCATTTCCTTGGCGATACTGGCGATGACAGGCGCTGCGCCTGTACCGGTTCCACCGCCCATGCCGGCAGTTATAAACACCATATCATGGCCTTTGATGATATTGGAAAGCTCTTCTTTGCTTTCTTCTGCGGCTTTCAGTCCGATTTCAGGCTTGGCACCCGCACCAAGTCCTCTTGTCAGTTTTTCCCCGATCTGCACTTTCATCGTTGCATTGGAATTGGCAAGCGCCTGCACATCCGTATTGACAGCAATGAACTCGATGCCGTTCACATTGTCCTCTATCATTCTATTGACCGCATTGTTACCGCCGCCACCTACACCGATGACGACCAACTTGGCCTTTGTATTGTTCTCGGTTGTTTTAATCTCCAACAATTCTAATCCTCCTCACACTTTACAGCTTTATAACTATAATATAGTTTTTTCATTGTTAAGGCAACCTGTATTTGTCAGTTGCTGTTAAATTTTTTAAGTATCACACGTCCATCAGGATTTGTCAGATCCACATAGCCGTCGGTATCGTCACCGACCTGCGCGAGTATCTGCGAGGCTTTTTCTATCTTGCTTTCAAGTTGTTCCGAAGTGCCTAGAAAAAGCAGAAGCTTTCCATGCCCAAGAAGGATATCCGTCACTCCCGCATATCTGAAATCTATGATATCAAGCTTCATGCTGTACTTGTTTTGAAGCTGATGCAGTGTCAAGAGCGTTCCCAGAACGCCGTCTTTCACTGCCAGCGGCTCACCATCGACAAAGCTTTCCACCGTGATGCCTTTGATCAATGGAACGCCATCCTGGAGTTCATCCGTCGATGCGATGATATAGCCATCCTTGTCGATGCAGAGGTATTTCCCCATATAGCGGTAACCGCCGATAACATCCTTTTCAACCACATCAATTCTCACTTGATTGTAACTGACAAAAGAAATCTCAACCCTTTCCAGATAGGGATGGTCCTCCAGCAGCTCCTTCCTGTTGAAATAGACCTGAAGAATATTTTCCTCCTCTTCAATACCGATCATTCCAACGACTTCTTCAGACGAATACCTTACATTGCCTACGACGATGATCTCTTTTATTCTAATGGCATTCTGCAGTATGAACAGCCCTGCTCCCAAAACGACGGCAATAGCAAGGAGCCACGGCAATAGATTTCTTTTCTTAGCTTGTTTTTCCGAGTGCGCGTTAAAATCTACAATCTTAGCCACGTGAAGCACCTTCCTGTGTCTTTTCCAGATAGCTGTTTCTCGATACGTTAAGGACCAGTCCGATTTCAATCATAAGAAACACCAGGGAAGACCCCCCATAACTGATAAAAGGCAATGGCATGCCGGTAGTCGGTATGGAATTCGTTGCTACAGCAATGTTAATTAATGTCTGCATCCCGATCTGAACCATAACAGCCGAAGCGATAATCTTTCCCTGAATGTCCTGCGAATCAATGGCAATGACTAGAATACGGTAAAGCAGAGCCCCGAAAAGCATGAAGACAGCCAGAGCGCCAAAAAGCCCGAGTTCCTCGCAAATGATTGCAAATATTATATCGTTGTGTGCTTCGGGCAGGAAATCAATTTTCTGCAGACTCTGTCCCAATCCCAGCCCGAACCAGCCACCGGATCCGATGGCATAAAGCGACTGCGTCGCCTGGTAGTCAACGCCGGATGGATCTGCCACCCCCTGACCCATCAATTGCTTGGCAAACGATAGCACCCGCTCCATCCTGTAGCTTTCCTGCATGACAAAAATGTAGAATGCGCCGGCGCCGGCAAACAGTGCCCCTCCCACGAGGTGGTACCACCTGCGGTAGACGACGAAAATCATCATGCCTGCCATGCCTGCAAGTATAAGTCCGGTACTGAGGTCCTCCACGGCTACAAGGACGATTGGAACCGATGCCATTAACAGCAGGAGGCAAAGGACTTTGAAACGGTTCACATGTTTGACCATACTTGTGACCATGAAAGACAAAAACAGAAGAAGAGCCACTTTCGCCATTTCAGAGGGCTGGAAACCGATCGGCCCGACGATGTTCAGCCAACGCCTTGAACCGTTGATTTCCGTTCCAATGAGCATAACAAGAACAAGGGCAACGATCGATGCCAGATAAGCCCACCCACTCAGTTTGTTCAAAATTTTCACAGGCATATAAGTCACGGTAAACATGGCGACAATACCTAAACAGCTCCATATAAGCTGCCGCATAAAAAAATGGATATGGTTGCCGTACAGCCTAAAGGAATGATAATAACTGGCACTTAAAATCATGATCAGACCGAAAAAAATGAGAAACAGCACCAGAATTACAAGCGAAGTGTCTATACCGCCTCTGTGACGTATGCTTCCTTTTGTTTTTCTTCCTCTTCCCCTCATAAACCAACCTCACTAGTACTATATACTTAAGATGCCTACAATTGCCAGCGCGGAAGTCACAAGCGCGAATACCGTCGTCACCTTTGTCTCTTTCCACCCGCTCTCTTCAAAGTGATGATGCAGCGGTGCCATTTTGAATACTCTCTTGCCGGTCTTCTTGAACCAGGCTACCTGTATCATAACAGATATTACCTCTGCCAGGTAGATGAATCCTACAATGAGAATCATCAACGGCAGTTTAAGATAGATGGCAACAGCAGCCACCAGGCCTCCCAATCCCAGGGATCCCGTATCCCCCATGAAAATCCTTGCAGGGTATTTATTGTAAAGCAGGAATCCGACCAGACTCCCTGATACGACCGCCATGACAGGTTCAATACCGCCGCCAACCATAAGCGACATAACCAAAAAGGCTACCATAACAATTGCCGTTACAGATGTGGCCAGGCCGTCAAGACCGTCCGTCAGATTCACACCATTGACCGTCCCCAGCATGACGACAATAACAAGCGGTATATAGAAAGGCCCCAAATCCCACATTTTCCCCGACGTAAAAGGTATGAGGATTTCGGTATCCAGCCCGCCCCAGTTAAGAAGGTAAGCAACATACGCCCCCGTTACCAAAATCTGCGCTGCCAGTTTTTGATAAGCCCTGAATCCCAGCGACCTTTTTTTGAACACTTTTATATAGTCATCGACAAAGCCAATGGCCGCAAAGCCTGCTCCCGTCAGCAAAACGGCGACTACTGCACCCATATTACCCCAGCCAAGCACGGCAAAAAGCAATCCGACAACCAATATAACCGGCATAAAAACAACACCGCCCATAGTTGGTGTTCCTGCCTTGACCAGATGGCTTTGAGGGCCATCGTCTCTTACGAACTGTCCAAACTTCATTCTTCGAAGTGCAGGTATCGCAAGCGGGACAGCAAGCGCTGTCACTGCCAGTGCTGCAGCAAATGCAATCGTCAGTTTATAACCCATTGACTTTATCTCCTTCTATTAGCCATTCTACGGTCTTTTCCATATGCATGCCCCTTGATCCTTTTACAAGCACCGCTTCACCGCCGCCCAGCAGCTCTGGAGCAGCTTCAAGCCATCCTTCCTGCGTCGCATAGAACCGCGCAGACTGCTCTGTCGAGGTATCTGCTTCATCCCATCCATCCTTGATGGCCGATGCTTCCTGTCCGACAGCAATCAACAGGTCAATGCCCGATGCAGCAGCAAAGTCACCTACCTCGCGATGGCCCGCTCTGCTGTAGCTCCCCATTTCAAACATGCTTCCAAGCACCACAACCGTTTTCTGGTCCTTCTTTTTAAGCTGTATGAGTGTCTTGACAGCAGATTTCATCGAGTCTACCGTCGCATTGTAGGTATCATCTATGACGATACCGCCATTTTCCAGTTTGTGGATGTTGAGACGTCCTTTTTCATTTCTGTACGCCTTGATTCCATTGATGATTTTGGTTCCATCCAGTCCCAATAGCTTACCTGCCAGCGCACCTGCCATGGCGTTCATCAGCAAATGCTCCCCGGCATATGCGACATCCGCTTCATAAGTATCCCCGTCAAGTACAAATTCAATATGCTGACCGCCTTGTTCGAGCGGATGGATGCTTTTAATTAAACAGTCGCAGTCGTTGCTGTAACCGTATGTCATGATTTTTTGAGGATATTTGCCAAGCAATGTCCGAAGCAGCGGATCATCGCCGCAAATAATCAGCGTCCCATCGGGATGAAGGTGTTCCATCAATTCCGATTTCGCCTGGAGTATGCCTTCCCTGGATCCCAGGTATTCAATATGCGAGACACCAATATTGGTAATGATGCCGATTGTAGGCTTGACCAACCTGCTCAGTTCCCTGATTTCACCAAACCTGTCCATCCCCATCTCGATGACAGCCGCTTCATGGCACGCCTCAAGGCCCAGAAGGGTTAAAGGAACGCCAAGGTCGTTGTTATAGTTGCCTTTTGTCTTATGAACCGTATAGCTTTCACCCAGAATTGATGCTGTCATTTCTTTGGTGCTGGTCTTGCCGACGCTTCCTGTTATCGCAATGAAAGGCACCTCAAAAAGATGCCTGTATGCTGCCGCAAGGTCGCTGATTGCCTTTCTTGTGCTCTCGACCGCAACAGCAGGATGTCCTTCCGGGATGAGGGATGGCTCTTCAGTAAGAACAAGCGCCGCCCCCAAGTCGAATGCCTGTCCGATATACAGATGGCCGTCAGTATTCTCTCCTTTGATGGGTACAAAAAGCATGCCGTCGGTCACATGACGCGAATCTATGACGGCACCGGCCAGCGCCTGTTCCCGCCACGCCTTTCTATTTATGATGTCACCCTTGACAGCCTGGGCTATCCAATCAATCGACAGTTGCTTCATCTTGTTCTCCTACATAATCTTTTTTTACCCCCAGATAGGGCAGTGCATCTTCCATGATATCAACCCATAAGGCCCTTGCATGTGCACTGTTGTCGAAGTTGACACCTTTTGGCGTATCGACAATGACGAGCGTGACCACTTCAGGCGTGTCGACCGGCGCAAAACCTATGAACGAAACGATGAACTCATGGCTGCCCCTCGGCAGGATCTCTGCCGTTCCTGTTTTACCGCCAATCGAGTATCCCTCGATCTGTGCAGATGCACCGGTTCCTTGCTCGACAACAGATGCCAAAGCAGCCTTTGTCTTTTCTGCCGTTTCCTCGGATATGACCCTTCTGACCACTTCAGGTTCTACAACACTGACCACGTTGCCGTTGATGTCGGTGATACTTGACACCATGTGGGGCTGATACAGCGTTCCGCCGTTGACGATTGATGAAAAAGCAGTAATCAGCTGGATGGGCGATACTTCGAAAGTCTGTCCAAAAGCCGAAGTAGAAAGTTCAAGCACATTCAGGTTCTCAAGGGTATGCAGCTGGTTTCTGAAACTGTACTCGCCAGGCAGGTCAATACCTGTAATTGCACCAAACCCGAACATATGCTGGTATTTGTAGAATACATCCCTGCCTATCGCCTGCCCAATCTCAACAAATGCGACGTTGCAGGAGTTTTCCAGCGCTTCAGTCATCGTCTGCACCCCATGCCCGTCTCTTTTCCAACAGGAAATGGGACGTCCGCCAGGATAAGGGATGATAGATCCCTTGCAGTCATAGGAAGCCGTCTCCAGGTTTACCTTCTCCTCTTCAAGAGCCATGGCGAATGTCATAGGCTTGAAAGTGGAGCCTGGTTCATAGTTGTCCCTAATGATATTGTTGTCCCAGATTTTCGACCTGAATTCAGCCTTTTCTTCAGATGTTAAAGCCGAAAAAGCCTCATCGTCCAGTATATGGGCCATGTTGTAGGGATCATTTGTATTGAAATTGGGATAGGATGCCATCGCCAGCACATCACCATTATTGGGATCCATCATCACGACCTCGATGCGCTTCGCCGAAACATTCTCATCCCCTTCCATCTTGTTTTCCTTGTAATTCAATATGGCATCTTCCACAAAACCCTGCAGCGTGAAATCGAGATTCAGATGCAGGTCATTGCCGTCAATTGCCGCAACACTTTCCTGCTTGATAAGGTACCCGTCGGTTATTGTACCGAAGGCTCTTCCGGTCTGTCCTTTCAATGTCTCTTCATAGGACTTCTCAAGCCCATATAGCCCCCTCGCGTCCCTCGAAAGAAAACCCAGGACATCTGAGGCGAGTGTGTCATAGGGATAGACTCTCTTATAGAACTCTTCAAGGCTGATTCCCTTGACCGCCCTCTCTTTTACGGCATTATCGATGGATGCAATCATTTCGTAACTCAAATTCTTGGCAACAGGCTCATAATGACTGTAGCTTTTGTTTGCAATCAAATCTTCCAGCTCTTCTTTGCTTACGTCAGGCAATGCCCCGGAAAGAAAATCGACCGATGCCTGTCTGGCTTCCTGATCAAGGGTCACGAGCAGTCCGGGATCGAATATAACATTATAAACCTTGACACTTTCAGCCAAGGCTATGTTGTTGCTGTCATAGATCGTTCCCCGCTTTGAGGGTATCTCAAGGTCGGAGTATGTCTGGTTGTCTATCTGCTGTGCAAGCACCTGTGTTCGGTAGCTGTCGCTGTCAAACACGTTGATTTTCACGATTCTGAACAACAGATATAAAAATGACAAAATAAAAATAATGAAAAGAAGGGCAACCCTACTTTTCATTATATATTGAAGACTTTTCTTTTTCATCGCTATCACCAATCCTTGGATATAAGACCCAATACATTGCCTAATGTAATATCCGCTTCTTTCTCAGGAGCTATAGGCGCCATCTGCTCGGTGAAAGACAGTTCTTTTTTGGAGATGCGCAGTGTATTGGTATCGTTGCGCAGCACCATACCATAGTCGTCCATGGCTATGCGGCGAATCTCTTTAAGGTCTACTGTTTCGTTAATGCTGGCTTCGAGCTTGTCGTTCACTCTCTTAAGATCGTTCAGTTCCTGCGTAAAAGCAATGATCCTCTCGGATGTGTCTGCAACCGCGAACTGGGCCTTAAGCATGAACACGCTCATGACTGTTACTGCTATTATAGCAGAGACAAGTATGAATGTATACGCCGTATTGATACCATATGAACTTTTCTGTTCTGCTGCCAAAGCAGGCTTAAATTCTGTTTTTTCATCAAGTGTGTTGTAGTCGAATGCCTTGAATGAATATACTGCGCTGTTATTTGTCAACCTCACCATCTCCCCTTACAAAAATCCTCAACTTGGCACTTTTGGATCTTGGATTCGCTCCCATTTCCTCTTCGCTTGGCAGGATTGCTTTTCTCGGAACCGCTTTACCCTTGGATTTTCTGCCGCATACGCAAACAGGAAAATCCTTAGGGCAAATACACGGATCCTCGTTCGTTCTGAAGCTGTGTTTCACGATTCTGTCTTCTAAGCTGTGAAAAGTAATAATACAAAGTCTTCCGCCGGGATTTAAAATGTCGACCATGTCGTCTAATGAATTCTTCAGTACGTCCAGTTCTGCGTTGAGTTCTATGCGAATGCCCTGGAAAGTCCTCTTGGCAGGATGGCCTTGCATAGCCCTTCTCTCCTTGGCTGGTATCGCCTTGTCTATGATCGCCACCAGCTCCATCGTCGTCTGTATCGGAGCAGTGCTTCTGGCTTGGACAATCAACTGTGATATTTTGGCAGCATACTTCTCTTCACCGTAGGTACGCAGAATGCGTGTCAATTCTTTCTCACTGTATGTATTGACAATATCTGCTGCCGTCTTCCCCTGCCGCTGGTCCATTCTCATGTCAAGCGGTGCATCCTGCATATAGGAAAATCCTCTGTCGGCTGTATCCAGTTGATGGGAAGATACCCCCAGGTCAAGAAGGATGCCATCCACCTTGACGATGCCCATATCAGCAAGAACATCTTTCATATTCGCGTAATTGCTTCTGACAATCTTTATTCGGTCCTTGAACGGTGCCAGTTTTTCCGTTGCAGCCTTGATTGCCGCTTCATCCTGGTCTATCCCTATCAAAAGCCCTTTTTCTCCCAATGCAGATGCGATGTGGAACGAATGCCCCGCGCCACCCAGTGTACCATCCACATAGATGCCTTCCGGCTTGATTGCCAGTCCATCGATGCATTCTTGAAGCATCACTGAAATATGCTCGAAACCCATTCCCTCACCGCCTATCCTTATCATATGTTCAAATCTTCGATTGATTCAGTCAAATCGCTGATATCCAGTTCCTCATCATTGATATAGCCACACCAGCGTTCCCTGTCCCAAATCTCAACACGGTTTGTGACGCCTATAACAGCCACTTCTTTATCTATCCCCGCATAATCTCTCAGTGTCTGGCTGATAAGGATTCTGCCCTGCTTGTCCAGTGTGCACTCATACGCCGAGGACATGAAAAAACGCTGTATACGGCGGAAATCCTTTTTGGCTTGTCTGTTGCTGTTGAGATTGATCTGGAACTTTTCCCACTCTTCGGCTGAATAAACCGATAAACAGTTGTCCAGCCCTTTAGTTATATAAAAAACGTCGCCCAATTCTTCTCTGAATTTGACCGGCACGGTGACGCGACCCTTTGTGTCCAGGGAATGATTATATTCTCCTATAAACATCAAATCCACCACCCTTTGCCACTTTACTCCACTTTCTGCCACTTATATTACTAATAATATCCGAAAAAGCAGAGATTGTCAAAAATTTTAACAAAAAAAAACAAATCTCTTTGAGATTTGTCTTTTTGCTAAAAAACCATTTCTATTTTTGTGTAATTTTACTTCTGCGTCTTCCTATAAGAATCCAGATTGCAGCAACAACCGCTGTTATGATCGCCAAAACCTGGGAAACAGCAATGCCCGAATTCCCTATCTGGAGCTGGTCCGTTCTAAGCCCTTCAATCCAGCTCCTGCCAGCCCCATAGCCCAGGAAATAAAGCAGTGTCACTTCACCGTCAAAGCGCTGTATCTTTCTGTAGTTCAACAGTATGATCAAGACGCCGATTCCCCACAGTGCTTCATAAAGGAATGTAGGATGGACCTGGATATAGTCAGCTCCATTGATGACGATCGTTTCCATTCCTGTCGGAATGTATTTGGCGCTTGTTGCCTTGATTGCCATCGCAAAAACATTATCCGTATAACCGCCAAACGCTTCCATGTTCGTGAAGTTCCCGAGTCTACCGATGGCCTGCCCCAGGATCAGGCCCGTTACCGACGTATCCGCCATCACTTTGAAATCCAGCTTCTTAACCCTCGTATAAATAACCAGTGCCAACACAGATGCGATGACGCCGCCGTAGATTGCCAGGCCGCCGCTGCGTATGTTGAAGATGCTCCACAGATCATCCTTGTACTGATCCCACGCAAAAGCCACATAATAGAGCCGTGCGCCGATTATGGCTGCAATGATTGTATACATAAGGAAATCCGCATATTGCTCGGTATCCTGATTGGTCTTTTTCGCCACATGGCTTGCCATACCAAGCCCCGCCAGAAAAGCTGTTCCTATGAAAAGGGCATACCAGTATATTTCAAGGCCGAAGATGGTAAAAGCCACTGAATGCATTTTTTGTATCTCAATCCCCAAATGGGGAAAGATAATATCTGGTGCTGTCATATTTTACCTCCAAAGACGTTTGTATCTACTATAATGGAAGCCCGGATAAAAAGCAACTGTTGCTATGTGGACATTCACTGTTTTTATGTTATAATGTTTCCTAGCACAGTGTTCGCTGCATAGAAAGAACATTTTTGAAAGGAATCGCAAAATGAAATTAGGAATAGTCGGATTGCCAAACGTCGGAAAAAGCACGTTGTTCAATTCGCTTACGAAAGCGGGCGCCGAGTCCGCCAATTACCCCTTCTGTACCATCGATCCGAACGTAGGGATTGTTACAGTACCTGACAAGCGTCTCAACGTGCTGTCAGATATGTACAAATCCCAGCGCGTTCTGCCAGCTGTCATAGAATTCGTCGATATTGCCGGCCTGGTTAAAGGCGCCAGCAAAGGCGAAGGCCTTGGAAACAAGTTCCTCTCCCATATACGGGAAGTGGATGCCATCGTTCATGTCGTCCGTTGCTTTGAAGATCCTAACGTCGTCCACGTAGACGGCGAAGTGGTCCCTCTCAGGGATATCGAGACCATCAACCTCGAACTTGTTTTGTCCGACCTTGAGATGCTGGAGCGCCGCATGGCCAAGACCGTCAAGGCTGCCAAAGCGGACAAGGCACTCCAACGGGAACTCGACCTTCTTGTCATAATCAAGGACAAGCTGGAGGAAGGCATTTCTGCAAGAGCTGTGGTCTTTGACACAGCAGAAGATTCAGCCTTTGTCGACTCACTTAACCTTCTGAGCCGCAAGCCTGTCATTTATGCCTGCAACGTAATCGAAGACGACCTGATCAACGACGGCGCAACCAACGGCTATGTGGAGGAAATCAGACATTGGGCCAAAGCCGAAGGTTCCGAGGCCTTTGTCATCTGCGCTAAGATCGAAGAGGAAATCGCCGAACTGGACGATGACGAGAAGCACGAATTCCTCGATGATATGGGCATCCACGATACCGGCCTTGACAAGCTGATCCATGCCAGTTATTCCCTGCTTGGCCTTATCAGTTATATCACAGCAGGCGAAAAAGAAACGCGTGCCTGGACAATCTCCAGAGGCACCAAAGCACCCGGAGCAGCCGGCAAGATTCATACAGATTTCGAGCGCGGTTTCATCCGTGCAGAAGTCGTTTCATATGACGATCTGGTAGCGTCCGGAAGCTACACGTCAGCTAAGGAAAAAGGACTTGTCCGCTCTGAAGGCAAGGAGTATATCGTCAATGACGGCGACGTGATACTCTTTAGATTCAACGTATAAATACATCAAGAAAAGCAGCTCCGCTGCGTTTTGCAAAGCAAATTTCCGTGAAAGGAAAGTTTCATTGATAACTCATTTGCAAAATACGGATGCTTTAACCGTTTTTGCTCAAGTCGAACTTTCCTTGAACTCAAGACAACAAAAGAGTGCACCCAGTGCACTCTTTATTAATGTCTTTCTATTTAAATTTAACTGCCGTTCCGTATGCAATGACCTCAGCTGCATTCTGCATGACCGCCGATGATGCATAGCGGATATTGACAACCGCATCGGCTCCCAGCCCTTCGGCCTCTTCAGCCATTCTCTTCGTCGCCAATGCTCTGGCTTCGTTCATCATCTTGTAGTATTCCTGGATTTCTCCTCCAACAAGGGTCTTAAGGCCACTTAGAATGTCTTTCCCGATGTTTTTGGACTGTATTGTCGATCCTTTGACAATGCTGATCGTCTCCAGTTCTTTGCCAGTAATATAATCAGTATTTACTAAGATCATCTTTGTCCTCCCTGTCAATTTCCTTCAGTCTGTGAATGAGTGTGTAAATCATGGCACCAATGAGGCAGACAGAACCGATTCCAACCGCTATCAATATGATCCTGACGGGAAGCGGTCCGCCACCGCCGGCGCCAAAGGTGATAAATGCATATAGTCCTATGAAACAGCTAACGATTATTGTGATGATAATGGGAGCAATCTTCTTCATGCGACCGCCTCTCCTCTATTCTTCTTCTGTTTTATCTTTCTTGTCCTTCAGACCGAACCTGTCCATAATATCAGGGACCATATCGATAATCTTCGTCAGGCTCTCCTGATTCTTCACATTGACAAGCTTTGTATGTCCATTCTGGATAACAAGAATCGCACTCGGTGTGATTTTGGCGCCAAGGCCCCCTCCGCCCGCACCGGCAGGCTTGCTTGATGGTGTACCTTCTGTAGCACCGGCTCCCACACCGAACATCACATCGACAAGGGGCAGTATGATTGTGTCGCCAATATGGACCGCTTCACCAATCACTGTTTTTGTCGAAATAAAATTGTCCATTCCCGTAAACAGGGAATCCACCGTATTTTTGAAATTAGAATCCATTTCGTCTCCTCCTTATCAAGTTCTTATTTGAATTTTTTGATTATTCTTCGTATGCGCCTGTCCATGTAGAGCCGCAAGCCATGATAGGCGATAACACCGATGACAATTCTGCCCCGCAATGCGAAATCGCCCTCGAATCCAGGTTCATCGAAATCGGCCTGAATCGAAAGATTTCTGTAGTACTTGGGGTAGAATACGCTAGCCCCTCCAGCCAATACACCTGTGACGAACGGGTCTTCAAGTCCGAACCGGATGGATCCGTTGAATCGTCTGGGCAATATGGATTTCAGGATTTTCTTCAGTCTGTAGAGAACAACTCTTAATGTGCCTTTTTGTTCCGGCGATCTGATAAAGCGTATCGTGTCCTTCACTTTGTCAAAAGTCTTTTCTTCCGGAGTTTCCTTTGTCTGCATTGACTCTTTCTCCGGTTTTGGCGTCGTCGGCGGTGCCGGTTCCGGCGTCTTCATGGGTTCGGAACTGCTCTTGTCTTTTGGGACAGGTTCTTTCTCGGGCTTTGCTTCAGGTTCCTCTTGCTCATCCTTGGTGCCTGAAAGTGTCTTCCATAATAATTTTACCACAAAAACGGTTTTCTTATTAACTATTTCGATTTGTACCCTTACAATTCCAAACAGCCATGCAACAATGCCCCTGAGTGCCATAGCCTCATGCTTGGCCCCATCCACCCTGTAGGTAATCGGCACGAAAAGAACCGTCAGCAGGATAACCAACAGCAGGCCAAGAATGCCCAATATCAGCCACATGATTATTTTTAGGATCAATATCAGCGCTGCCATGTCTCCTTCCTTTCCAGCCTTACGGCCAACTTGTGGCTGGTATAGGCTATCGCCAGGATGAATACCAGAAAGAGAATCGAACTGTATGCCACAATCTGGTAGAAGTATATTTCCGGCACCAGGTTGATCAGCAGGTCGGTTCTCGGGTCAAGCAGCCACAAATCATTAGAGAAAAAAAGTTTATGGAACAAGATGAACCACCTGTTGAAATCCAGTGCAAAGAGCAGTGCCAGTGTTATGACAACAGCACCAGCCCATAAAAAGATCCATTTGAGCCGTCTAAGTACCAACGGCAGGATTCCTTTGAAAACTATCAGAACCAAAGCCGCCAATCCAACAGCCAGCGCAGTCATCTGAAGCCCCACAGTATCGCTATACAGCCGTTTGACATCGACCATATGGCGCTTTTCCCTTTCATTGAATACCTCTCTGGTCCGGCCGCCTATCATCGCTGTCATATCGAGCGTATCCCTTTCGCCCCTAAGGTATTCCAGCATTGCATGGGTAATGCCCATCAGTTCGTATATATTTGTGTTTGTCTTTTGCTCCACATTGTGTTCAAGATAGTGCCACGCAAAGAAATCTTCGTTGAACAGCATTGTTCTGAAGGCGCCTATGAAAAGCACAACAAACAGACTAAGACCAAAAACGGTCGCCAGCAGGCCGTTAATCCAATTCCTTTTCACCGAGAAGCTCCTTTTCGAGTATGTCCCTTGAGATGTCGCCACGGTTGTCGTACGTTCTCGCAACAATACTTCTGACAAGTTCCTTGGCACCCTCATGGCTTTTGGATGCGCCCACAACAGTCACATTCCCCCGCCTATCTTCCCTGAAGAATTCCCTGCAGGAGAGGATGGACAAGAGATGCTTTTCATTCGACGGAAAGACAACAAGAAAGAGGTTTCTGATGTTTTTCCCTCTATCGAGCCTGTCCAGATACTTTTCGTGTCTTTTTTCTTTGATTGCATCATCCCAAATGAATGGGTCAATACGCTTCATAGCGTCACCTCAATCGTTGCCCTGGGATATTTCCGTTTCGATGAGATGAATGGTTGCTCTCAGTTCGCTCTCATCTCTGCACTGGTTCAGAGAGAACCCGACATAGTCCCTAATGGCATCGGTATTGTTGTGGATTACATTGAGCATACCCAGCACATTGCCGATTCTTGCCCTGTTCAGCGCCCTGTCTTCCCTGTCGATTACTTCGGTTAGCAACTCGCTGAATCTCAACACCTTTTGCCTGACATAAACATCGTCAGCTACTTGATCTTCCCTGTCCTTTTCATATAGGGGCAGAAAATAGTTTGCCGAGCTCAATTCTCTGACTCTGTTGAGAACAACTGTCTTTTCTGTAAGCTTGCAGTCTTTCAGCTCATCCTCATAACTGTTGTTGAGCATGTCCAGAAGCCCATCCACCTTTACCAGATCCTCCATGGACTTTTCCATCGTTTTTTCGATTGCATGCAAGTGTTCCACAACTGTTTTGTCAATAACATCTCCCTGTTCCAGGGTAGCAATGTGTGTCATCAAATCCATAAAGGCCTTTGCTTCCTGCGCATTAGTCCCGGCAGACGATTTGCTCAGGCTGTACAGCAACGCAATCATGTTGTTAAGCATGGTTGCTGTCAGCAGCATCAGCGAGATTGCATCTTCAATATAAGCGCCAATGGCCTTCACTTTGTCGAAAAGTCCTTGAACATCCTTCTCATCCAAGTCCGGTTCCAAAGACTTCTCAAGGCTGTTGACAGCTTCATAAAGGGGTACAAACTGCTCACCATAACCTTTGACACCCTCCGGATAGAATATATCTGCAATCATTTTGCAGTAATCATCCATCTCTGAAGCCTGTACACCACGAAGCAGCATCAATGCCTGCTCTATCCAGTTGATAAACTTGCCGCGGCTGAGTCTTACAGGCAGCTGCCCATAGATGAACTTGATCTTGCTTTGCATGAGGGCCGGGTCGTTGTCGCTGACAATATACTGAAGAATACGGTTTGTCAATCCCTCCTTGTCAATGACGATGCCATCATACTTGCCCCATCGACCCTCTTTTCTATTCATAATATATTCGTAAAGCTTCGTCTTCTCCCCATAGGCTGTCAAAACCATCGTCTTGGCTTCAAGCACGTCCCTCATAGAAGAAGCTGCTTCGATTTTCTTTTCTATACCCGTCTCGTCAAGGTCAAGCAACGACGCCGGATTGAAAAATGTGCTCTTTAAGAAAGCGACCATCTTGCCGATGCCCGGCTCTTCTTCCATGATACTGGCATAATGGGGCTCGTTCACCGCTTCCAAAAATGTGATGAACTCGAGACTCCCGTTGGAAAGCCAGTATTTGAAATTATAGCTCTCAATCAAATCTACTGCTGCAAAAATCGTCGATTCAGGGTCGACTTCATGCTTCAGTCTGTATTTTACAGTATCAAATTGCATATGTGTCACCTTTCATGTTTCCTTATTATCAACGTAATCATATCATAGTTAAATTGATTAAAGCAAGGGTTGCATATTATAATGGAAAGGACAGGGAGGATTTGATATGAAAGAAACAGAATTGTACATGCCGGTGAAAACTCTGCTGACAGCAGCAGGCTATACCGTATACGGAGAAGTGAACGGCGCTGATGTCGTTGCAATAAAGGAAGAGTCCTTGCTCATTGTGGAACTGAAGACATCTTTCAACCTGAAACTTCTCATCCAGGCCGCCGAACGCCAGAAACTGACCGATTCAGTCTATGTTGCCATACCAAGGCCAAAATACAAGAAATCTTTCGGAAGGGATTTCAGAGAAAAGGAAAATCTATTGAAACGGCTTGGCCTGGGGCTCATCTTTGTCGTTCCGGAAGCGGATCCGCCCTATGCCCAGATTGTTTTTGACCCACGCCCGCAGCCCCTTTATCCGAACCCCAAACGGTATGCCAAACGTATCAAATCCATGAAGAAGGAGCTGGCGCTTAGAAGCGGCGACTACAATATAGCCGGCACCAACGGCAAGATCATGACAGCCTACAGGGAACAGTCCCTCGCCTTGCTTAAGGCCCTTTCCTTGGAATCCCCCAAGTCTCCCAAAGAACTAAAAGAAAAGACGGGCAACCCGAAGGCCGGCCGTCTTTTGATAGACAATCATTATAGTTGGTTCGATAGGATATCCAAAGGTCAATACGAAGTAAGCCAGGAAGGCATCAAAGCCCTCGAAGAGTACAGCGATTTTCTGGATGGCCGTTTCGAATAATTATTTTTCCAAGTCGTCGAGGATGCCTTTGAAGACGCTGCCAAGATTGGTCGTTGCTTCTTCGGTATCAGAAAACTTGCTGACATCCACCTTTTCATGTCTAGGCGCTCTGTCTCTTTCTCTTTCTCCGCCGTCCATCAGCTGTCTGATGCTGAGGCTGAGTTTCTGAGCGTCTGCATCGACTTTGAGCACTTTCACGTTGACTTTTTGTCCTACTTCAACAACATCCTTAGGCGTGTTGACCCGCTTCACATCCAATTCCGAAATGTGAACCAAACCCTCAAGTCCAGGTTCAACCGCTACAAAAGCGCCGAAGTTGGCAAGCCTAACCACTTCACCTTCAACCGTTGAGCCTACAGGATATTTTTCAGCTACTGTTTTCCATGGGTTCTCACCGATGTTTTTAAGCCCCAGAGAAATCCTCTCTCTTTGCTTGTCCACATTGAGAACGACAACTTCAACAGTCTCACCTTCTTTGAGAACATCCGATGGATGTTTGATTCTTGACCAGCTCATATCATTGATATGGACAAGTCCATCAACGCCACCGATATCGACAAACGCACCGAAGGACATAAGCTTTTTGACTTTGCCTGTGAAGACGTCGTCCTTCTTAAGCTCTTCGTATATCAGCTTCTTCTTGGCTTCGCGCTCTTCAGCTTCAACATCCTTTCTGGAAAGGATCAGCTTGCGCTCTTTTGAATCCGCTTCTTTGACGATGACCTTAAGGCTTGTACCTTCGTACACTTTGAGATCTTCCACATAATCAACCGAAAGAAGTGATGCCGGAATAAATCCGCGAATACCGTCAACATCGGCTACAACACCGCCCTTGACACTCTCTTTCACTTTCACTTCGATAATGTTGCCTTTTTCCATGTCTTCCTGGATCTGTTCCCAAACAAGGATCTGGGATGCTTTCTTCGTCGACAGGACCACATTGCCGTCGCCGTCATTCACTTTAATAATTTCCGCCTTCAAAACCTGGCCAGCTTCATATTGATCAGCCAAAGCAGCACCTTCTTCAAGGACAAGGTCCTTCTTCATGATGATGCCGTCGGATATATAACCCAGATTTACCAGCAATTCTTCCTCTCCCACGCTGATAACGGTACAGTCCACGATATCTCCTCTGCGGACTTTTTTCATGGACTTGTCAAGTTCCTCCTGAAATTCATCCATTGAAGGCACTTGTTCATTGTCTTTTTGCTCGTTTAATTCTGACATGCTGTTTCCCCTTTCATTTGCTATTCTTTATCATAATATAAAATGCCCTTTTTGAAAAGGGCATTTTACGCATCAATTTATTCCATGATCAAGTCATCGATAGGCGCCCCTGGAGCAACCATCGGAAAAACCTTCTCATCCATGTGTATCACACAGTTGATGATGACCGGCCCTTCTGTTGCCATTGCTTTTTTCAGCGTCGGTTCAAGTTCCTCTTCCGAACGGATATTGAAAGCAGTAATGCCAAATGCATCTGCAAGGCTATCATAGTTGATTTCATCAAGGTGTGTGAACGAATACCGTTTGTCATAAAAGATTGTTTGCCATTGTCTGACCATGCCCAGTACCTGGTTGTTGAGAACCAGCACTTTGATCGGCAGATTGTATCGGGCCGCCGTAATCATTTCATTCAGATTCATTCTGAAGCTGCCGTCACCGGCTATGTTGACCACGAGTCTGTCCGGGAATGCCGCCTGTGCCCCAAGTGCGGCGCCTGTACCGTATCCCATTGTGCCCAGCCCCCCTGAAGTGAGGAACTGTCTGGGCTCCTTGAACTTGTAATACTGTGCCGCCCACATCTGGTGCTGTCCGACTTCCGTACTGATGATGGCATTGCCGCCAGTCACTTCATACAGTTTTTCAACAGCCAGCTGACCGGTTAGTCCCGGTGGATACTTCAGCGGGAATTTCTCACTGATATCCTTGACCTCATTCAGCCAGTTGGTGTTGTCCTGCTGGGGAAGCGTCTCGTTCAACGCCTTAAGCACAAGCTTGACATCGCCAATGATATGGTGGTCTACAGTGACGTTCTTGTTGATTTCCGCAGGATCAATGTCGATGTGCAGAATCTTCGCTCCGCGCGCGAACTTGGATGTGTCACCCGTCACACGGTCGCTGAATCTGGCGCCTATGGCAATCAGCAGGTCACAGTTCTGGACGCCGATATTGGAAGCCTTTGTGCCGTGCATACCGATCATGCCCGTATACAGCTCATGAGTGCCTGGGAATCCGCCCATGCCCATAAGACTGCATGCGACAGGTGCCTGGGTCTTCTCCGCAAAAGCAATCATTTCCTCTTGGGCGTCCGATAGAACTACACCGCCACCTGCGAAGATATAAGGCTTTTTTGCTTCCTTTATCATATCGATGGCTGCTTTCAAATCTTCGGATTTCACATCCGAGAAACGTCTTTCAATCGTTCTTGGCGCCTTGTATTCATAATGGGTCTTTCTAAGCGACACATCTTTCGGTATGTCGATCAACACCGGACCCGGACGCCCTTCCTGGGCAATGTAGAAAGCTTCGCGAATCACATTCGCCAGGTCTTCGACATTTTTGACAATATAATTGTGCTTGCATACAGGTGCCGTGATGCCTGCAATATCGACTTCCTGGAAGCTGTCTCTCCCCAAAAGGCCGACAGGTACGTTGCCTGTGATGGCTACCATAGGAATGGAATCCATATAGGCAGTCGCTATACCCGTGACAAGGTTGGTTGCTCCGGGACCAGAAGTGGCTATACAGACACCGACCTTACCGGTCGCTCTGGAATAGCCATCGGCGGCATGCGATGCACCTTGCTCATGTGATGTCAGAATATGGGTGAAATGGTCAAGCTGTTTGAACAGTTCGTCGTATATGTAGAGGACTGCGCCTCCCGGAAATCCGAAAACCGTATCGACACCCTGCTCCTTCAAACACTCCAGGAGTATTTGGGAACCGTTCAATTCCATAGTTTCCCTCCTTATTTCAAAATAGCGCCTGTGCTTGCAGAAGTAACAAGTTTGGCATAGCGCGCTACATAACCTGTCTTGATTTTCGGTTCAAGCGGCTTGAATGTTTTACGGCGTTCTTCAAGTGTTTCGTCGGATACATCCAGGTGGATCGTAGCGGCTGGAATATCGATGGCAATGGTATCGCCTTCCTTAACAAGCCCTATGATACCGCCTTCTGCAGCTTCAGGCGAGACATGTCCGATTGCAGCCCCTCTTGTTGCTCCCGAGAAACGGCCATCCGTGATCAGTGCCACTGATTTGTCAAGGCCCATACCGGCAAGCGCTGAAGTAGGAGAAAGCATCTCCCTCATACCGGGTCCGCCTTTTGGCCCTTCGTATCGGATCACGACAACATCTCCTGCTATTATCTCCTTGGCATAGATTGCTTTGATCGCTGCATCCTCGGAATCGAAAACCCTTGCAGGTCCGGTATGCTTGTGCATCTCCGGTGCAACAGCAGCCCGTTTGACAACACAGCCGTCTTTTGCAATGTTTCCAAACAGGGCAGCAATACCGCCGGTAGCGCTGTATGGGTTGTCAATCGGCCTGACGACTGTTTCATCCCTGTTGACTGCCCTAAGGATATTCTCCTCAATTGTCATACCGTTCACTGTCATGAGACTTGTGTCGATAAGATTATTCTTTGCCAGTTCCTTAAGGACAACCTGGATGCCGCCTGCGTTGTAAAGGTCCTGAATATGGTGTGGACCAGCCGGAGCAAGTTTGCACAGGTTTGGCGTCTTGGCACTGACTTCATTCGCCATATCAAGGTTGAAAGGCACGCCTGCTTCATATGCAATCGCAGGAATGTGAAGCATTGTATTGGTACTGCATCCAAGTGCCATGTCAACAGACAACGCATTTTGGAACGCTTTCTCGTTCATGATGTCTCGAGGCTTGATATCCTTTTCAAGCAGTTCCATCACCTTCATGCCGGCCGTCTTCGCCAAACGGATTCTTTCCGCATATACAGCGGGCACTGTGCCGTTACCAGGCAGCCCCATTCCGATCGCTTCTGTCAGGCAGTTCATGCTGTTGGCAGTAAACATGCCGGAACAGGATCCGCAGGTTGGGCAGGCGCTGTCTTCGCAAGCCATGACCTCTTCTTCGGTCATAAGACCGGCCTTGTATGAACCGACCGCTTCAAATACCGAGTTCAGGTCAAGGTATTTGCCGTCTTTTTCAATGGAAAGCATCGGACCGCCGCTGACAAAGATGGATGGCACGTTGACACGCGCTGCAGCCATCAGCATGCCGGGTACGACTTTGTCGCAGTTTGGCACGAATACCAGTGCATCCAGTCCGTGGGCTAGTGCCATCGTCTCGATGGAATCAGCAATAAGCTCTCTGGAGACCAGCGAGTAGTGCATACCCGTATGTCCCATGGCGATGCCATCACAGACAGCAATCGCAGGGAATTCGACAGGCAGGCCGCCCGCCATGAGTACGCCTTTTTTTGCCGCTTCCACGATTGTATCCAGGTGAATATGGCCGGGTACAATATCGTTTTGTGAGTTGACTATGCCGATCAACGGCCTCTTTAGTTCTTCATTGGTGTATCCCATTGCTTTGAACAGGGAACGGTGCGGTGCACGTTCAATACCGCTCTTAACATTATCGC
>CAXXGE010000023.1:0-31850 GCA_963677915.2 Vallitaleaceae bacterium
TCGTAGGTTCAGAAATCGATGACAAGTACATCGAAGAGCTGAAAGCTCTGATCATTTATAGGGATGTCATAGGGAAAGTGGCTGACGACTTCACAACAGTCTTCACGCCCCTTCATGGTACAGGCAATATTCCTGTCAGAAGGGTTTTGAAAGAGATCGGTTTTAACAATGTTCATGTTGTGAAGGAACAGGAGCTGCCTGACGGAAACTTCCCGACAGTCGCCTATCCGAATCCAGAAGACATCAATGCTTTCAGTATGGCCCTAGACCTTGCCAAGGAAGTGGATGCTGACGTTATCATGGCCACCGACCCGGACGCAGACCGTCTGGGTGTGCTGGCGAAGGATAAAGACGGCATCTACCAAGCGCTTTCCGGAAACAACATCGGCATCTTGCTGATGGACTATATCTTGAGCAGGAAGCAGGAACTCGGCATTCTGCCGAATAATGCAGCCGTTATTGGCACGATAGTCTCCTCGAATATGGTACAGGCAGTTGCGAGTCATTTCGGAGTGGTATCGATGTCCGTTCTTACAGGTTTCAAATATATCGGAGAAAAAATGAAAGAATTCGAGGAGACGGGAAGCCACAGCTTTATGGTGGGATTCGAAGAGAGTTATGGCTGACTTATCGGCACCCATGCGCGTGACAAGGATGCGGTTGTTGCCGTGATGGGGGTCGCGGAGTTAGCAGCCTACTATAAATCGAAGGGGATTACGCTGTATGAGGCGATGACAGGTTTGTACGAGAAGTACGGCTACTATAAGGAAACCCTTCAATCTATAACACTGAAGGGTATAGAAGGGATCCGGAAGATTAAGTATATCCTCTCAACACTTAGGAATAATCCACCAACTTCTGTAAACGGAATCCAAGTGATGGAGGCGAGAGACTATAAAGCCGGCAACATTCTGACACTGGCGACAGGAGCGGTACGTCCGACAGAGCTGCCTTCCTCCGATGTTCTCTACTACGACCTTGAAGACAATGCTTGGTTCTGCGTGCGCCCATCAGGCACTGAACCGAAGGTGAAGTTCTATTTCGGAGTCAAAGGTGAATCCATGGACGATGCTGGGGCCAGATCGAAAGCGCTTGAAGAGGCGGTCATGGACTTGGTGAGTGAAATAATTGAAGAGCAATAGACTGTGTAGCAGCTCCTTTTTAGTATAGATTTACTTCATATAAACCATACCGTGTGGCCCCGTGAGTCGTCTTTAAAATAATTCTAAGTTCACTGCTTGTTTTGCTAGGATTTGGAATGATTTCACTATTGTTGGCATGGCATTAAAATCATGGTAGATTTCAAGATTCTGGTAGTAGAAGTCCAGATTGGAATCAAACAGTAAACGCATACCGGAAAGGCTGACTGGCTCTTTAACATAATTCAGCGAGAATTCCCCCTCCTCCATAGGTGGCGGGATGAATCACCTTTTCCTGAAAAATACGTAAATATGTTCCCTATAAATGTGGGAGGTGTGTTCTATGGTAAAACAAAAGGGTTACCGGTATCGGCTAAAGCCTACAACCAAGCAGAGGCAGAACTTGAATCAGGCTTTTGGCTGTGCCAGGAAGCTCTACAACTTCTACGTGGACGACCTGTACCGGCAATTGGAAGCCCGTGGTTATGAGTCCGGGAGGATAGACAATGTATCCGTGCGACTTTTCGTTCACCACCAACAACCAGAAAGGCACCGTCAAGCTCTTCAGTGACCTGAAGGACCGAAAGACCTATATCAAGATACCGAAACTGAAAACGCCGATACATATTGTCATGCATCGTGCTCCGATAGCCGGTTCGGTGATCAAGTCTGCGACCATCAGCATGGATATTCTGGGAAACTATGATATCTCCATTCTGCTGGAGTATGACGACGCTCCGGTTATGCCTTTTATCATGTCCACCAGCAAGATTGTAGGCCTTGATTATGCCCAGCAGGAAGACAAGCTGGTCAAGGAACAACGTAAACTGTCACGCAAGCAGTTCAAATCTGCCAACTGGATCAAACAAAAGAAAAAGGTATCAAGGCTACAGAGCAAAATCAAACGACAGCATCGCAGTCTGGCCCAGTAGTTCCCGTCCAGCAAGACCTGTTCGGATTGTGGTGCCATGCATGAGCATCTTGAGTTGTCGGACAGAATATTTGCCTGTCCGGAATGCGGTCTGGTAATCGGAAGGGACCATAATGCAGCCATCAACATTAGTCAACAGGGCATCGTCATGTTGCTGTCGATAGACTGACATGAATACATATAACAAAACCGTTGGGACTACGGAGTTAGCCTGATCAATTAGTTGTCGGTAGACAACTCTACTCAGGAAGCCCCCACTTCACAGCTTTTAGCGAAAGTGGTGGGTGAGTTCACAGCTCAGTTAGAAGAGAACCTGCGCATTGCCGATGAAGGCATAGCAGACTCTCTTGAAGAAGCGGAAAATGCCGTAATGGACAAGGCCAAGAACCTCTTCAGAAAGCGCATAAAAGTGGACTGCACAGGATGTGAGTACTGCCTGCCTTGTCCCTGCGGCGTCAATATACCGGGGAACTTCCTGCTGTACAATAGCTACAATCTCTTTGACGACGAGAGGATCAAGAATGAGAAACTTAAACAATACTGAGAAATGGACAGGGAACAAAGGGCACCCAACTGCATTTCGTGCGATGCCTGAAAGTTTATGAGTAGATTTTCTGTATTGCTTTTGCATTAGCATATCCAGCCAGTCATAGTGTATAATGTTATCTGGAGGAGTTGCTAATGAAACAAGTAAAGATGGTTGATGTTGCAAAAGCGGCAGGTGTTTCACAGAGTACAGTATCCCAGTATCTCAGTGGCCGATATCAACATATGTCAAAAGAAACAAAAGAGCGAATCGAAGAAGTTATTGAAGAGATGAACTATGTTCCAAACTCTATTGCCAGAAGCCTAAAAATAGATAAGACCAATACGATAGGTGTCATTGTGTTTAGTATCGATGGCTTCTACACCAGCAAAGTCGTTAGAGCCATCGATGATTATTGTAAAAAACATGATTATAATGTACTTATTTATAATACAGATTATGACCCTGAAATTGAAAAAAAATCAATAAATATCCTCAAAATGTTACGTGTAGACGGTATCATAATTGCATCAACAGGCCGGAACAACTCGCTGTTGAGGGAAGAGAACTTGAGTGGTATGCCGATTGTCCAAATGTATATGGAATTCGATGACTTGAAGATCAGCACAGTAGTCGCCAATTATGAAGAAGCCGCTTTCCAAGCTACGGAATATTTGATCAGTCTTGGCCATAAAGATATTGCGGTAGTGACTCAAGAATACGAGCATATCCGTTCAAGGTATGATCGTATTCGTGGCTACGAAAAGGCGCTGACCAAACATCATTTGCCTGTCAATAAAGATCTGATTTACATTTGGCAGCGAGATGAAGACATCAATCAGGTATTTGAATCCCTTTGCAATAAACCAAGTTTGCCAACAGCAATATTCTCAATGAATGAATCATCAACCATAGCATTGATGCGGTTCTTAAAAGCCAAAGGATTCAATGTTCCGGAAGATTTCTCGGTTATCGGCTTTGACAAATTGCCGGCAGTTGATCTGATGAAAATTCCGGTCACGGTTATTGAGCAGCCTACTTATGATATTGGTGAAAAATCAGCTGAACTGTTGCTATCAAAAATTAGAAACAAAGGAAAAAAGATTAATAAAAAAATCGTATTGCCTTGTGATTTCCAAATTCGTGAGTCCTGCAGAAAAGTGAATCCATAAATATTAATCCTTCAATTTCCCGTTGAAGGATTTTTTCTGTTATTGACAAATAAGAAAAAGGGTTGTATTCTTGATGGTAATACGAATTACTAATACGATTTACAAAACCAGGAGCAACGATGAAATTATTATTAAAGAACAATTTAGCAACCTTGAAGAAAGATATCCACCAACAAGCATCACATATATAGGGATGGGTGCTGCAAACCTATCTCTGGCATATCTTCTAACAGGTCAGGATTTTGAAGAGATTATCTTGTTCTCACAAGAGGGTCAACTTGCCTATCAGGATATTGACGAAAAAGGTTTTATATAACAAAGGCGCGTTGGTATATTCGTAACTTGCGCGCATATACGAATCGAAAGGGGTTCTATGGAACATATCATTACTGCACTTGAAGTCGTACTGCCAGTCTTCGCGGTCATTGCCATCGGTTACTTCCTGCGTTGGCGGGGGCTGATCAACGAACAGTTTGTGGGCATGGCTATGAAAGTAATCTTCAATGCCTGTTTGCCAAGCATGCTTTTCCTAAAGGTCAGCAAAGCCGAAGTGTCTGTGCTTTTTAAAGGTGATGCGATTATGTTTGCAGGCTTTGCTTTCGGGCTTACAGTCCTACTGTTCTTTGTGGTAATAGGCCTCTCTAAGGTTGTTATTAAAGACGAGAACAGCAGAGGCACCTTTGTTCAGGGAGCTATCAGAAGCAATTACATCATACTCGGGTATGCGGTGCTCTACAATCTCTTTGGTGATGAGATTGTCGGCCGGATGGCTATACTGCTGATTGTCATCATACCACTATACAATGTGCTGGCGGTATTGGTACTGTCTGAAAAAGGTTCTGCTTCCAGACGTAACAGCCTCCATGGAATGGTGAAAAAGATTGCTGGAAATCCCTTGATTATTGGTATTGTTCTGGGTTTTATTGTCAGCATGAATCACCTTGCGGTACCAAAGGTGATTACAAGTACGATGTCCATGCTGGGCGCCATAGGTACGCCCCTTGGCCTTATTGGTATCGGTGCATACCTTAATTTCAGTGAGCTGGGAACGATGAAAGACGGTATGAAAGCAGCTTTACTCAAGGTGGTTGCCTTTCCTGTTGCTGCTGTTTTGCTTGCTGTTTTATTGGGCTTTTCTTATGTGGATACTGCCATCGTTTTCGTCCTTTTTGGATCCCCGGCAGCCATAACAAGTTTTATCATGGCGTCAGCACTTAATGGCAATGCCAAGTTAGCTGCCAACATTGTGATTCTAAGTACCGGTATGTCCCTGCTTACCTTTGTGGCGGGCTTAACGTTGCTGAGTGTTATTTATTGAGCAATCTATATAAAGGAGAAATGAACATATGAAACCTTTGAAGCTGGCCTATAACCGAGTATGGAGAACCTATACCTGCGGCAAGGCAATAGATGGATTTTACGGTATTGAGCCTCCGGAAGATGGCCACTATCCTGAGGTTTGGATTGCCTCCACAACTATGGCCATCAATCCTGACCTCAAAGAAAATGAAGGTTTGAGCCTTGTGAAAGGTGAAGAACTGTATCTGAAAGACTTAATCGAGAGAAATCCTGTGGCTTATCTGGGCAGTATCCATAGTGAAGTGTTCGGTGCAGACACGGGTGTGCTCGTGAAGCTGTTGGATGCTGCAGAGCGTCTGACAATCCAGGTCCATCCCGATAACGATACGGCAATGGAACTCTTTGGCTCCAGGTTCGGCAAAACAGAGGCCTGGTATGTGATACCCGGCCGTGAAATAGACGGTGATGCACCACACATCTATCTTGGCTTCAAGGAAGGTATCCGTAGGGACGAGTGGGTGCGTTGTTTCAGGGAACAGGATATTGAGGGGATGCTGAAACGCATGCACAAAATATATGTTGAGCCTGGAGACGTCTACCTGATCGAAGGCGGTACCCCACATGCCATCGGTGCCGGGTGCTGTATTGTCGAGATTCAGGAACCGACTGATCTGACCATTCGCATCGAGAAGGTGACCCCTGGCGGCTATCGGATTCCAGACAGAATCTGCCATCAGGGACTGGGTTTCGATAAGATGTTCGATTGTTTCCATTTTGATGGCTATACAGAGCAGGAAGTGAGACAGCGATGGCAGGTGGCCAAGAGCGGCAGAGAAAGGACTGAAATCAATGAATTGATTGGCTATGAGCATACGCCATGTTTTGGTCTGGTTTCAATGACACTGACCGATAGCAAAAAACTGGAACCATCCGAGGCTTTTTCTGTCCTGTTTGTACTGGATGGGAAAGGAATAATCGAGTGTGACGGCCAGTCAGTGACGGTAGAAAAAGGAGATCAGGTTTTCATTCCAGCAAAGTGCGATATGACAGTGAATCCAACAAGTCTGTATTTGAGATTGCTTCAGTGCTTACCACCCAGGCCACAAGGAAAAGTCATGCGATAATGCGCGTAATGGATGCGAATATACGAAAAACACTGTACACATGCATTGGATGCGTGTATAATAATACCAATAATAATTATTGGATGGTGAAGATTTGTGGGAAAAAGCAGAGCAGCATTACGAACGGTGAAAATTCTTGAATATATAGCACAGAAGAAACAGGGGGTGACGTTGTCAGATATCGGAACAGAACTGGATCTCCCAATTACGAGTGCAAGTGATATCATTAAATCCCTACTTGAAACAGAGATGATCGAGCTGATGGATGAGCGAAGCAAGATTTATGGTATAGGTGTCAAAGCCTATTATATCGGCAATGCTTTTTTAAGTAATACCAACCTGATTGATAAGGCAAAGCCAATCATTGAAGAGTTGGGTATGACTCTGAATAAAACCGTGTTCATGGGTAAGGAAATCAACAAAGAGATCACTTACATCTACAAATTCGAACCAAGGGAGAGCATGGTTTCCACCTGTCCGATCGGCAGCAGAACAAGCCTTCACAATACGTCTCTGGGTAAAGCCTTGATGGCGTATGATGATGACTTGAGAGACTATATTAAGAACAAGTCACTGGTTAAGAAAACGCCTTATACTATTACAGACCACAAAGTGCTGATGGAAGAATTGATTGAAATAAGGGAACGGGGATATGCCATCGACGACAGAGAGCAGAATGAGATGCTGCGCTGTATTGGTGCCCCCATATTTGACCATGAGGGAAAGGTTATAGCTGCGCTGAGCGTGAGTGGTTTATATAGTAAGAATACGGATGTTGAATATGAGGGCAACCTTGTAAAAGAAAAGGCGCTTCAGATTTCAAGAAAAATGGGTTACCCTTTCGCGTAACGCATATACGTATCGATTACGAAACAAACCCCCGCAAAGCCCTGCCGATGAAGGGATTGCGGGGGTTTTCAGTTGTCTGACCTGTGAAAATTCACATTGGACTCGGCTGGAATTTAAGTTTGATTGTGGAAAAATACAAACAAATAGTGGACACAGCCCATAAATGATGATATAATGTATTTACCGAAACGAATACGCAAATACGAAATAACTTGGAGGCAAGATGAAAGATTATATTTTCCTGGATCAGGATCTGGATCAACTGAAGAGAGATATCCGCGGACCCAAAAAACACTTCTTCATCAGACTGGATGATGTATGCAGAGGCTACAAGAGTGTGATTCATAGTGATGAACATCCTGCCTGCAGCACCACATATATGGGATTGGCCATAGCGAACTTGTCTCTCGCATATGTCTTGACAGAACAGCAACATTATCTGGATGAAGCGAAGCGGTGGATAAAGGCAGTGGTTGGTTACCCGCATTGGGGCAACGCACATTTGGTGGATGTGGATCTGTCAGCAGCATGGATTCTGTTTGGTTTGAGCATAGGCTATAATTGGCTCAAGGATGACTTAAGTGAGCAAGAATCAGAAGCAATTAAACAGAAGCTTATCCTGCAGGGTGATCGAATGTATGACTTCAAGGTCCGAACTGAAGGCAGCGGCTGGTCAACCAATTATTGGCAGAACCATAACTGGATTAATCTAACAGGTTTGGCTTCAGCAGGCTACTCACTGCGAAGCGAATACGCAAATGCGAAAAAGTGGATTGAAAGTGCGAAAGAGAATTTCAAATATGTATACAGCGTCATGGCAAAAGACGGCAGCGACTATGAAGGTGTTGTCTACTGGCGATATGGTGCCATGTGGCTTTTCGTTTATGGTCATCTGCTGAATGAACGGGAAGGCATCAATTATTTTGAGACCTGCGACTTCTTGAAGAACACTTTCTACTATCGATTGTATCAAGCGGCACCGAATCTTGAAGAGCAAATCAACTTCGGCGATGCCCATGACCGGCGAAGCGGGCATTCTACAGCCATTTACTACAAAGTGGCCAGTGCATACAAAAACGGTCATGCACAGAAGTTGGGCAACCTGGTTTCCAAAACCTTCCTCTATGGAGAGGCCATGGAGTCAGGTGTGAAGCCGGGCATACTGCCTGAGATTTTCTTCGAACTTCTGTTCTATAATGACACAGTTGAAGAAGAGGATTTCTCTACACTTCCTTTATCACGTTATTTTGAAGACTTGGGGCTCCTTGTTTTCAGAGACAGTTGGAATCTGGATAGCCTTCACTTTTCCTTCAAATGCGGTTCACCAGGAGGAAAGCTGCAGTGGAAAAAACTGTGGGAACTGAAGAAGGAAAAAAATTACAACTGCTTTGGACTATCCCATCAACACCCTGACAACAATTCATTCATTCTTCATGCCAATGGCAGATTCATGGCTATCGATGACGGCTACAATCGGACGGTTAAAGCCAGTGACCACAATGTGATCCTTGTAGATGGACGTGGATTTGAACATGAGAATCAAAACAATGTCTACAAGGATTATGATGAGGATATGGTTGGCGTTATCGAGAAGATGACAGAAGAAGAGGGGTATATCCATATTGTAGGTGAAACTTCTGCCACATATGAGAAATCACTGAAAATGACAAGAGTTGCAAGGGACATCCTATATACGAAAAAGGGACATATCTACCTGCTGGATGATCTTCGAAGTGAAGAACCGCATAAATACACCTTTGCCATGCATGCCGACGTTTTTCCGAACAAACATAATGGAGAAAACGGTCAAGGTAGTATATACAAATACGAGAACGGCCTTGCACTGATGGACCTTCACAGTATTGCTGACAGGGCTGTGGAAGATGAGCTCTACACCAATACGGTACGAGCGGTGATGACCACGCAGGAACCGGATAAATTCCGTGAAACCAACATGAAGACACTTCACATCACCAATACAGAAAAAGTCAGAAACCAGTCCTTCATTACAGTGTTGAAACCTTATAGACTTGGCGAAGAAAGCGACATCCTTGTGGATCGATTGTTGTTTGACGGAGGCTGCGGTGTCAGCGTAAAAGGAAATGGATGGCAGGAAGTGCTGCTCTTCGGCTACAATGGCAGCGTCCAATACGAAGGAGAGACAATCCCTCATAGCAAAGTGTTGATTCAATATGATGATGCTGGCAAACAAAGGGTCGTGAGATTATGAGTATGGATATAAAACTATACAGGATAATGGATCTGGCAATGTTGACGGTCCTGGCTTTGGTCATGCAGGTCCTTGGAACATTCCTCCACAATGCGCTCCCGGGTGCAGGCTATTCCCTCAACCTTGCGGTTTTAATCACACTTATTGCAGTATACAGGTGGGGCCTGTGGGGAACACTAGTGCTGATGCTTTCCGGCATTCCCATGATTTTTATGGGTGCCAACAACCTTGGGATTAACTTGCTGATGCATGTGGCAGCACCAGGAGCGGTGGCGATGGCAGCTCTGTTGCTGCAAAAGATGGGTCAGGAAAAGATTTTGAACAATACGCTGTACTTATTCATATTTACTGTTATGACCTTTATGGCAATCGCATTTGGTCAGGGAGTCGTTATGATTTTTCTAGGTGAACCAGCGATTGGCACATCAATCCAGTATTTTCTTGCCAACAGTTTCAATCTGATCATGACATACGTGATACTGTTGCTGATAAGAAAAAGACCTGGACTGATGATAGATATGAAAAAATACTTTGAAAGGGAGCAGAACAATCATGAATTCAGCAGCTAAGAAAAATCCGAACAAACTTATGCGCTATGGGAAAATCATCCTTTCCGACTGGCGACTGTATGCCCTGCTGATACCTATGGTTATCTGGTATGCGATGTGGATATATAAGCCTATGGGTGGATTACTGATCGCTTTTAAGAATTACCAGCCAAACCTAGGCATCGGGGGCAGTGATTTTGTTGGTTTTTCCAATATCCTCAATCTTATGACAGGAGCCTTCTCCGAAACGTTCTGGCGCGCATTCAGGAATACATTCCTAATCAGTCTTTACGGTTTCATCTTTGGGTTCCCAATCCCCATCATACTGGCTATTTTCTTCAGTGAAATCAATAATAACCTTTATCTGAAGTTTATGCAGACGTTCACGTACCTTCCCCACTTCCTGTCGGAGGTAACCATTACGGGTCTGGTGCTCACGCTTTTGTATCACGGTGAGGTGAATACCGGTGTTATCGCCCAATTTTTATTTGACCTGAATATTATTCCCGAGGGAGCCAAAATAATACAGGATGCCAATTACTTCCGGCCGCTGTATTTGATTACAGGTATCTGGAAAGAGGCGGGATACAGTTCGATTGTATACTTTGCAGCCGTTATGGGCATTTCGCCAACTTTGTACGAAGCGATCAAAGTGGATGGAGGCAACAAGCTCCAGGAGATCCGATACGTCACCTTCCCTGGCATGGCTCCTACATTGATAATCACGGTTATCTTAAGAATAGGGCGAATGTTAAGTGTCGGGTATGAGAGGATCATCCTTCTCTACAACGCCAACACATATGATACAGCCGATGTACTGAGCAGTTTCGTATTCAGAGTAGGCCTTGAAGGCGGTAACGCAGCACTTGGAGCTTCAGCTGACTTCTTCAATGCCGTCATTGGATTCGCATTGGTAATGGGCGCGAACTATATCAGCCGACAGGTATCTGAGACGTCATTATGGTAGGTGAATTATGGAAAGATTAAACAGAAGTGAATTAATATTTAAAATTTTATCATACATACTCATTGGTGCCTTTGCAGTCATGGCTCTTTATCCTGTGGTATATGCTTTTTCAGCATCCATCAGCGGGAAGATGGCCTATGAAGCCGGTGATGTTATACTCCTTCCGAAAAACATCAATTTTCAGGTTTATAGCATTATCTATAACGATAAAGCATTTTGGATTTCCTATGTGAACACACTGTTTTATACCGTATACGGTACGGCGTGGTCCATGTTTGTATCGACCATCGGTGCTTACGCGCTTTCAAAACACCGTCTTCTTTTCAGAAGACAGTTCAACTTCCTGATTGTATTCTCCATGTGGTTTACAGCTGGTATGATTCCAACATACCTGAACTATGTAAACATGGGCGTTGCAAACCGTTGGGGTATTGTCGTTGCCTTTGGTATACAAGCCTACAACATCATTCTTCTGAGAAACTACTTCGAAGGTGTTCCGCAAGAGATTGAAGAGGCAGCCAGAATAGATGGTGTTAATGAATTCCAGCTTCTCAGCCGAATCTATATACCAATGTCGAGGGCAGCGATGGCTACAGTGACTCTGTTTTATGCAACCAGCCGTTGGAATGGATATTTCTGGGCTAGAATCCTTCTGACTGATCCCATGGAATTGCCCTTGCAGGTATATATGAGGATCCGGGTAGAGAACTATCAAGCCATGTTTGATAACATGCCAATCAATCTGCCTTACGCAGCGGATTCCTTCATCTACGCAATTTTGGTCTGTTCCATCATTCCTGTACTGTTCATTTATCCGTACATACAGAAATATTTTGCAAAAGGTGTTAATCTTGGGGGCGTCAAAGGCTAATCAAAACATAAATGGATGTATACACGTCCACTTAATATAAGGAGGAGTAACATGAAAAGAATACTATCATTATTGCTGACACTGATACTTGTTGTAAGTCTTGCAGGGTGTGTAGGGGGCGACCTTCCTACTGAGGACAAATCTGGAACTGAAACGTCTAATGACAGTGGAGAAAGCACATCAAGTTCAGACAAGTCAATGGCTGACCTTGAATACGCAGCCGAACTTAAAACAAACATTGCCTTGGGCAACAACAGCAGAACCATCACCTATAATCAGGCGACACCGCTGACACTGCCTGACGGTACTGTAATTACTCAAGGTGACCTGAAACCGACATGGCAATACTTTGAACAGCAACTTGGTTTTTCAATCATCGACACAGCAGTGCAGGACCAAAGTGCATCAGAGATGATTGATATTGCTGCGGCTCTTAGCTTTACAGACGCAACAGTATATGGCGGTAATTCCATAGCAGAGAAACTGATGAACTACGGTGCCCAGGGATATTTCATTAATCTTAAAGATTATCTGTGGCAGATGCCAAACTTCTCGGCATATCTTGAAGAAAATCCAAATATTGGCAAGGCCATTACGTCTTATGACGGCGGCATCTATTATGTGCCTTATGCAGCTGAGCTGGGCAACTATGCAAGGATTTTCCTTCTTCGTGAAGACTGGACAACGGCACTTCTTGACAGTGATGAGGCCATAGTATCGGAAGATGCTTCACTTGACGTTGCTTATGAAGCATATTGGACTGACAGAAATGCAACAAATGTCATTGAACTTCAAAATGCTGCTGCTGTAGGCGGCAAACTGACTTCATCCGCTGCCCGTGATACGCTTATCAGCTATATCAATGACACCTATCCTGAGTACGACAAGCCATCCGATCTTTATCTTGGTGAAAACGCCCAATACGATATGGATGAGTTGGTAGCATTGCTTCGTATAGTCAAGCTGTCACCGAACACACTGACTAAACTTGCTACTGGAAGTCCTGTTAAGAATGCATTTATGTCACCTTTATTCGTACGAAAATCAGTCTACAGAGAAGATATGCTTCGCCTTATCACTTACTTTGGCGGCCAGCGTGTTTACGGCTCAGACTCCTATGCAGCCCGCTTCTATACAGATGCGAATGATGAGCTACATTACTCCTACGCTGAAGAAGGTTTCATGAAGGGAATCGATCAGCTGAAAGCCATGTTCAGCGAAGGTCTGATACATTCGGAGTTTGCTGACTTAAGCAATACGGATGACTTCCGAAAAGAACTGGTCAGCAAAGATACAGAAGAAGGGCATCAGCAGTTTGGGTTCATGACAGGTGACTGGATTGCCTCAACAACAGTTGCCAATGAGCAGATGGTAGGTATCCTGCCTCCGCTCACTACCATCGAAGGTTCTGGCGACGAAATGGTTCACTTCGTTGAGAATACACGCGTTATCAAACCGGATGGCTGGGCTGTCTCTGCGGCTTCTTCAGATGAAGAAATCAATTCCGCTCTTGCACTGTTTGACTTCATCTTCTCAGAAGAAGGCAATCAGGCACAGAACTACGGTATTCCTATGATTCTCGACGAGAGTTCGACGTTCCTTGGATCCGACGGTAATGAATATCCTAAGTTTGGTCAGTGGATATTTGATAATGCAAATGAATTCAAGAACGGAGATATTTCCAGCTTCCTGAGAGATTTCGTTGGATCACATATTCCAATCGGTTACCAGAAAGAAATCGGCTTCGAACTTCAATATACGACAAACAGAGGACCAGACGCTTGGGCGCTTTACACAGGCAATGACGTTAAATCTTGCTCCTATAATGAAGAAGACCCTGCCTTCAGACTTGTTCCACCGGTATTCTCGATGACAGAGCAGGATCTGGCCAAATTGAATACACTGGCAATAAGCGAAGATCAGGCTGACCAAATATTCCTTTACCTTACTGGAGGTTCAGGTTCAGTAGATTCTACAAATGCCTTGCTCCAAATGTACAAAAATGCCGGTATTGAACAGTACCTGGATATTTACAGTGCAGCATACAAGCGAATGACTGGTGAATAAACACTAATAACTGAAAGCAGACTTAATCTATTGGGTGGGAACCCTAATTTCCCGCCCTTTACAATGGATGTAGTATCTGCATCCATTGTAAAGGGCAAATGCCAATTTATTAGGAGGATATATGAAAGAATCAATATTAAGCAGAACATTAAGATACTCAGTCTATGTCTACATAGCGTTAGCTGTCAGTTTGGTCGTGCTGGGACTCGGTTTTACAACCAACTTCTATCCTTTGTTTTATAATGGTACACCTGACATGTACCAGTTCTATAAGGATGTGCAGGTGTTGAACAAGGCGATGTTCAACGGGGCTCTTGTATTTGTGATCCTTGGCGTTCTCATGATGGGATTTGACCTCAATAAGCATAAACATGGTCTGATCGGCATGATTTACACCCTGTTGGCAGCGGCTTATACGGTCAATACGGGCTTGGTTATCCTGCGAAATGTGCCCTATTACAGCAGCCTGTACCATAGTTTTGATTTCAGTGCAGTTGAGAACTACGTCCCTTCCTATTGGATCTTCACTCTGACACAAGTGGCCTTCGCAGTGACAATGGCTATTTCGGCGATTATTGCAGTTCTTGCTGTTATACGATATTTTACAACCCTTAAGGATAAGGAGGCTTCAATCAATGAATAAAGCAGAAAAATATCTATTTCAGGAAAATGTTGCCGGTGCAAATCTGGTGATGCTCTTCGTCATACTGAACATGATTTTTACCATACTTAATCTCAGGGTAATGCCGGTCATGTATCATATTGGAATTTCTGTCATGTACAATATCCTGGTTTCTCTTGTCGGTGTGTTGGCATCTACCCAGGTACGTGCTTACAGCAAAGCCTGGGCTTATATTGGATTCGTAATAGCAGTTGTTCAGCTGCTGAGAATCCCCACGATTCCAGAGGTTTACGAAAAGGGATTCACCATGGCTTTGACAGTTATTATCATTCTTTCGGCTGTATCCATCATTGCCGGTTCATTGATTACCATTCGTCGTGCAACATTAAAGAACAATTATGAAAGTGGCTTGAAAGCCAGGTAGAGGAGGCGCTTATGTCCAGCGTGGTGTGTAATGATATCAATAAGATTTACAGCGGTGGTGTACATGCTGTAAAAAATTTCAATATGGAAATGAAAGACGGCGAGTTTGTGGTGCTTGTAGGACCTTCTGGATGTGGTAAATCAACGCTGCTCAGGATGCTGGCCGGCCTTGAAGGTATAAGTGAAGGTGAACTGCGTATTGACGGCAAGTTTGTAAACAACGTAGCACCATCAGACAGAGACATTGCCATGGTATTCCAGAACTATGCCCTGTATGGAAATATGACCGTCTACGAGAATATGGGTTTCAGTCTTACAGTTCGTCATGCATCTGCGGATGAGATCCATGAGAAGGTCATGAAGGTTTCGGAAGTGGTGAATTTAAGAGACCTTTTGAAAAGAAAGCCAAAAGCTCTGTCAGGGGGGCAAAGGCAAAGGGTTGCACTTGGCCGTGCCATCGTGAGAGATGCAGGCGTTTACCTTATGGATGAACCTCTCTCCAATCTGGATGCAAAACTCCGTGCTTCAACAAGAAAGGAACTTGTTGAACTACATAGAAAATTGGGTGTCACTTTTATTTATGTGACCCATGACCAGGTGGAAGCCATGACCATGGCAACGCGGATTGTTGTACTTAAAGACGGTTTTACCCAGCAGATTGGCACACCGTCGGAGGTATATGCAACGCCTGAAAATATGTTTGTTGCAAGTTTCATCGGTACGCCTCCAATGAATTTTGTAATGGGAGAAGTGAAAGGTGGACGCTTTGTTTCTGAAGAACTGTCATTTCCTATCCCGGAATGTCATAAAAAGGTGCTGGGTTACGAGGGTAAAAAAGTAGCCTTTGGCATACGTGCTGAAGACTTTACTTTAGGAAAGAGAGAAGGCTGCATGAAATATGAATGCACCATCGATGCCCTGGAGCTTTTGGGAGCGGATGAATGGATATACTTCTATCTCAATGGTGAACAGATGATTGCCAGAATACCTTCAATGAGAACACTTGAAGTAGGACTTGACATAGAGTTCTCTTTTGACCCGGCAGAAGCACATTTTTTTGATTTGGACACTGAGAAACGGATTTATTAGGAGGTACTCATGGATTCAATATTTTATAAAAGCACAAGAATGGTGCTCATGATTACGGCCCTTATTCAATTGGCTGTTTCCCAGATTCATATCGAGGCAATCACCAAATTATTTGTTCGTGACGTAGGCTTTTTCCTTTTCATCTTTGTCATTACCGGCCTTCTTGTACTCTTTAATCTGACATCGATGGGGGAAACGACAGCTGGTAATCTTGGGATGTTCAGCATAATGACTGTGGCTGCAGTTACCAGTGGATGTGTCTATATGTACAAAGTATGGACGGACTATGTTACACAAACAGCAGTTGTCTGGAAGGATATTCAATTGACCTTCATAATAACGGCTGTTGTTATTGCTGTTTATCTGATTGGCGGTATGATCGTCATAGTGAAGGGGCTTGCAAATAGGTAGTTTATCACTTAAGGGGTGAAACAATGAAAAAGTTATTCACAGAAAGACAGATTGCAGGAATGGTTCGGTTTTGGGCTGCTGCAGCTGCCTACTATTTCATCGGATGGGGTACAGGACTAGGAGCTCAAACCAATATTATCGATTTCGTCTTTTTCCTTGGTGTAGGTATTGGCATTGCCGAGATGTTCATCGTGAAGCCGATTATCATTCATATGTTCAATACGGACGAAGGATTCTATTGGCGCCAGAAAAGCGTTTGGCAGAAAGCAGCTTCCAGGCTGTTGACCGTCTTCCGGTCCATGCTGATGGTTTTCCTGATCGTACTCACATATGATGCAATAAATATTGCCGCCATCCGTTTATTGAATCTGCCTGCGGATGCAGTCTTCCTGCCAGGTGAACCCATCATGTTCGGTATTTTCTACATCCTGTATTATACACTTCTAACCGGTATGGTTAGGCGGTTCAGATATAGAGTTAAGGAGTCATAATGAAATTTGTTGATATTGAAGCAATAAAAAAACGAATGGCCAGTGATGCAGACTATCAGGCCATGCACGATGAGATGGCTAAAGAAGCCATAGGATTTCACGCTACTTTTGAGGATGATCCAAAAAAAATATCCAGATGGGGCCACCACTATTTTTGTGAAGAGGACGGCAGTGCTCTCATCTATGATCCTGAAAAACCCCATGACCATGTCTGTCCTCTTTGTGGTAGAGCATACCATAGTGAGCTTTTCGACGGGGTCTGGGTATATAGCTACAGAAACGCGGCAATACTTACATTGATGAAGTCGGCTATCCTATACAGGATCAGCGGGGAGGAACGGTTCAAAGCAATCTATGAGGAAATCCTGTCCTTCTACATGAAGCATTATTTGGCGTTCAAGCTTCACAATAAAGAAGGTGAGGAGTTCGACACCATTGACGAGATGCATTGGGGATGTGGCCGTATCATGCCGCAAGGGCTCAACGAAGCGATTATCCTCAATAGGATGCTTTTTAGTATGGAGTTGATGAAAGAGGCCGTCAGTGACGACGTGCTTGATGCCTTTAAGATGACCTTCATACCCGAAGTATTCAGGCTCCTGAAGCCACAGGTCATCCAGATCCACAACATTTCCTGTTGGATGAATGCAGTCATCGGTTCCATGGGACTCTTTGCCGGCAACCAGGAGATGATCGATTTCGCCTTCAAAGGTGAATTCAACATCGGCCGCCAGTTGAGAGAAGGTGTCACGGATGACAATTTCTGGTATGAAGGCTCTATACACTATAATTTCTTCACACTGGAAGGCGTTACATCCCTGACGTTGTTTGCCAAGGTATACGACTATGATTTCGGTCCTGAACTGGCAGTGGTCGAGAATATGCTTATCACAGCATACTATTACGCTTTTGACAACCACAGGTTCCCGAATCCCAATGATGGATGGCCGAATGTAAACCTGAAGACATACAGCTATATCTATTCAATCGGCACCAAGGTATTTGGATATGACAGCGAAGTCGGTAAGATACTGAACTGTATTCTAGCGAAGGAAGAGGAGAGGGGCACTGTCCCGCTGTCAAAGCCTTATTATTATGACAACCGACTGTCCTATGAACGCTTCATACTGCTGCCGGATTATTTTGTCAGCGAGTGCGCAATTGCAAAAGGTACTTCCAGGAAGTTCGCCCATTCCAATTTTGCACTGCTGAAGAACGACCGTGTCAACCTTTTCTACAAATACGGTCACAATGGCAAGTCCCATGCACATCCGGACAAGATGACAATCGAGGCTACTCTGGATGGTGTGCTTCTCACGAAGGACCTGTCCAATGCGGGTTATGGATCGGTTATCTGCAATGAGTGGCACCGCGTGACAGCCTCCCATAATACCATTGTCGTAGATGGACAGAACCATACCTCCACGGAGCCAGGAGAAGTCCTGGACTATTCGGAAAACCGGGTGAAGGCAAGGGCAGTCGACGTGTATGAAGATGTCGCCTTCACGCGTGACCTTAAAATTTCAGAAAAAGGCTTTGAAGATATATTTACAGCAGAATCGGATCAAGACAGAAATTACGATTTTATCTTTCATGTGAAAGGTGAATGTCTATCAGAATTATCGACTGGCTCCGGAAGCATTGACTACAGTTCCAATGGCTATCAGCATATGAAAGATATTCAAAAAGTAGTCGCTGAAGATAATGAAATCATCCTGGATTGGATGCTGGATGGTAAAGAATTCCAATGGACTTTCGAAACTGATGAATGTGACGTGTTCTTTGCAAAAACGCCTGATAATCCGATTTCTGATTGGCGACACACATTGATTCTTAGGAAAAAAGGCAAGAAGGCAACTTTCAAACAGAAATGGGAAATCAAGTAAAGAACTCTGTACACAGAAGGGAGCAACAAATGGATATTCAGCATTATTTTATGAACGACGATATCGAGCTTGAGGACCTTGGCAACGGGATAACCCGAAAGGTACTGGCTTATAGCGATGATCTGATGGTAGTAGAAGTGAACTTTGAAAAAGGTGCAATCGGAGCACTTCACAGCCATCCCCATGAACAAATATCCTACGTTCTTGAAGGCGCTTTTGAATTCAATATAGCTGGTGAAAAGAAAATAGTTCGTGCCGGTGATACGACTTACAAAGAACCGGACATTGAACACGGCGCTGTTTGCCTTGAGAAAGGCAGACTGCTGGACATCTTCACACCGATGAGAAAAGACTTTGTTTGACCATTTGCAGGAGGAAAATATGAAAAAATATGCAATGATTACAGGCGGCACAGGCGGTATCGGTCTTGCTGTAGCAAAAACACTTGGAAAAGAAGGATACGACATCATTATCAACGGCATTGATCCGACTCAGGGAGCCAAGGCGTTGAAAGAGCTTGGAGAACTTGGTATTGAAGCAGAACTGTATCTTTTCGATGTCACAGATGAAGAAGCAATCAACAAAGCAATGGATGAAATCAGCGAGAAGTATGATCACCTCGATGTATTGGTCAACAATGCTGGAGGACTCGGTGGTCGTTCCAGATTTGAAGAAATGAGCACTGAGTTCTACAGAAAAGTCATGGCGCTGAACCTCGACTCTGTCTTCTTCGTCACGAGAAAAGCCATACCATTACTAAAAAAGTCAACCAATCAACCATCCATTATCAACTACACATCAATTGCAGGATGGAATTCCGGAGGCCCTGGGGCTGGTATATATGGTACTTCGAAGGCAGCGGTGACAACTCTGACCAGAGCTTTCGCAAAAGACCTGGCCGAGTATGGTATACGCGCCAATGCTGTATCACCTGGCACTATCGATACGCCATTCCATCAAGCAACCAAGGATAAGAATCCAGAGCTCTTCGAATCATGGAAGAACAACATACTGATGAAGCGTTTCGGTGAACCTGAAGAAGTTGCCTCAGTGGTCAAATTCCTTACAGGCAAAGACTCTTCATTCCTTACAGGCGAAGTGATTCAGATTAATGGCGGGCAGGCATTCATTTGAGTTGAAAGATTATAGAGAAAAAATCTTAAATGGTAACTTGATACAGGCAATGCTTCTGATAGCATTGCCTGTAGCTTTAAACAATATCGTACAGAGATTCTACGATTTGGCTGACACTTGGTTTGCCACAACAATAGGCAGTATTGAGATCGCGTCTCTTACCTTTGCAGGTCCGATCAACCAGCTCATAGTTTCTTTAGCAAACGGGCTTGCCATTGCAGGTACCGCTATGATGGCAAGAAAAATCGGAGAAGACAATCGTAATGCAGCAAAGAAAATATGTGGACAACTTCTTGTTATCGGCTTGGCATTGGGATTTTGATGGTAATTGGTGGTGTTTTTTGGTCAAGGGAGATTCTGGTGTGTACTTTGGTGCGACTGAACTTATTGCATCCACTGGCAGCATCTACATGCTGATGATTATGATTAGTGCACCTTTTACTTTTGTTTTAACGGTTTTTATTGCCTATAAAAGATCCTATGGGGGAACCAAAGAGGCACTAAATACTAGTTTCATTGCCATGGGGATAAAATTGGTGCTGTCATGGATTTTTGTCATTGAAAAGGGAATGGGACTTTATGTCTCGGACTGTCTCTGTTTATTGCCCATGGGATTATCTGTTGTTATATATTTTATGATCTTTATATCCAGAATGGATGGGGCAGCTATCGTTGGATTCAATCTATATAGACAGAAAAATTGATATGGACAATCATTATAATTGGACTGCCTGTGGTACTGGAAAAAAGTGCCATGTCGTTAGGACATATCCTGGCGAATAAATATATCGTGAGTTATGGTGAAATACCACTTGCAGGTTTGGGAATTACAAACAGAATCAACTCAATTGCCTTTAGTGCTTCAGCCGGTATCGGTGCTGGATTGGTGTCATTGTGGGACAAACCGTAGGTGACAATAATGTGGCTAGAGCTGAAAAGGCAGTGGAGATTGGTGTCAGATTAAGTTTGACGGCTGGGATATTACTTTTTGCTTTGCAGATGGCTCTAAGGCCTGCGATTGCCCGGGTCTTCTCTGGGGACGATGCTTTGCTCTATCAGAATATCATGGGTTCCATGATGGTCATCGCACCTTCGATAGTACCTTGGGCACTTTTTCAAGTTGTTGTGGGCGCTTTTCAAGGTGTAGGGATGACGAAACTGGCTCTCCTGATTAGCTTCATACGGCTCTATATTTTCAGGCTGCCAATGATTATCTTGTTCAGTCGGGTGTTTGAACTAGGGCCATCAAGTATTGGTATGCAATGTTGATAAGCAACGCTCTGACAGCTGTTGTTGCTTTGGGAATTTATCGGTGGTCCGGATGGCAAAGGAAATATAGGATTATATAAGTGATTGGAGTGCAATATGAACGGTAATTATAAATTTATAGACCTCAGCATTGGAATCAGCAATGATTCTGTTTGCGAAGTGAGGGCCATCCCAGATACAGAGGATAACCCATGACTCAGCTGATGGATTGAAGCTGCTGGTGAATTCCTTTGAATGTGAACCTGAAGATCTACCATCGGGAGGATATGGAAACGCGGTCGAGATTGTCACTGCAGGTACACATACTGCAACGCATATGGATGCTCCTTGGCACTATGGTGCCACATCAGGAGGAAAGCCTTCAAAAACAATAGAAGAAATCCCATTGGAATGGTGCTTTTCGGATGGCGTGGTGCTGGACTTTCGAAACCGGCCCGATGGTCATGTGATTACTAAAATTGAGCTGCAGGAAGAGCTTAAGAGAATTAACTATGAAATTAAGCCATATGATATCGTTTTTCATCATGACAGGCAACGATAAAAAAATAAATGACAGGGAAGCGTATTTCAAACAGCCCGGAATGGGGCGTGAAGGCGTACTGTGGCTTGCGGATCAAGGTGTCAAGATCATGGGCATTGATGCGTGGGGATTTGATGCATCTTTTGCATCCATACGTGACAAGTTCAAGCAAACCGGCGACAAATCGATTCTATGGCAAGCTCATTTTGCAGGTATCGATAAGGAATATTGCCATATTGAAAAACTAACAAACCTTGACAAACTGCCAGCTTATGGATTCAAAGTGATGTGTGTTTCCCAATCAAAATCCAGAAAGCAAGTGCGGGTTGGGTAAGGGTTGTGGCAATGGTAGATAAAAACAGTTCACCATTGTATAAGGGAGGATGCTTATGAGCCAGCATGCAATCAGCGAGGCTGAAAGATGCTTGAAATGCAAAAAGCCATTGTGTGTCGAGGGATGTCCTGTCAGTACGGACATACCAGAGATGGCCAGGAAAATCGTAGAAGGCAATATCGCGGATGCAGGAAAAATGCTTTTTGAGAACAATCCATTAAGTGTGGTATGTGCACTCATATGTCCACATGAAAACCAATGTGAAGGACATTGTATCCTCAATAAGAAACAAAGGCCCATACATGTCAGTTCGATGGAACGCTATGTGTCCGATTTCTATCTCACGAGGATGGATTACACACCTGAGAAACACATGGACAAGAGAATAGCAATCATCGGTTCCGGTCCCGCCGGCATTACCCTTTCCTATCTTATGGCGCTAAAAGGTTATGAAGTCACATTGTTCGACAACCACGACAAAATCGGAGGGGTTCTGAGATACGGCATCCCTGAATTCAGGCTGCCGAACTCAATCCTGGACCGTATAAAAGTCAAGCTGGAATCCCTCGGCGTTTCCATTCGCCCGAACACTTTGATCGGTCCAAACATTACGTTGGACGATCTGATGGAAGATGGCTATGACGCCGTTTTTGTCGGTACGGGTGTCTGGAAACCGAACCGAATAAAAATCAAAGGAGAGACAAGGGGGAACGTCCACTTCGCGGTCGACTACCTCAAGAATCCGTCCGTCTACAACCTGGGTAAGAAAGTCGTCATCATCGGAGCTGGGAATGTCGCCATGGACGTTGCGAGGACATCCCTAAGAAGAGGCAGCAACGATGTCACAATTGTTTACAGAAAGGGAGAGGATTCTCTGCCTGCGCTCAAGGAGGAAGTCAGTTATGCCAAGCTGGACGGCGCCCAGTTCGAGTTCTATAAACAACCTGTTGAAATTACCAAAGATGGCCTTGTCTATAAGGAAACATCTGAGGGTGAAGGCAAAACAGGTATGATTGAAGCTGATTCAATCATTATAGCAATCGGACAGGGGCCACAAAAGAACATTGTTATGACATCCAAAGGAATCCGGCTGGACAATGTCGGCCTGGTCGTCACTGACGAATGTGGAAGAACGGACCGGAAGGGCGTCTTTGCAGCGGGTGATGTCGTATCGGGTGCAAAAACCGTGGTTGAAGCGGTCAAATACACGAAACTGACTGCCAAAGCAATGGAGGAGTATTTATGGACTGTATAACGGTTGGCGAAAGTATGGTTCTGTTCAGCCCCGACAGTCAAGGGCCGTTAAAATATGTACACAGCTTTAGCAAATCCATCGCAGGTGCAGAATCCAATGTCTAATATTACAGGAAGGACTCTGCGGCCAGCCATATGACGCCTGATATTCTTGACGCCGACTACACTGGTATCCTTCAAGGCTGCGCCTTGATTGACTGTGGTTTTCTTGCAAACTGTATTGGCGCTATGGCAACGCTTGTCAGTAGCAACATGGACGGTTACCCGACAGTTGAACAAGTGGATCGTTTCTTTGGTTGTGGCGATTCACTGGGCCAAACAGAACAACCAGAAAAATGATGTGGTTAACGCGGTGGAAGGGTCTACTGTATGGTTGTTCATTAAGCTGGCTATCGGTGTTGCCAGTATCATCATTTCCTCCAAAATCCTGATACCGAGCATCGAGATTACAGCGATACGTATCGGTATCCCCCAGAGCATTATCGCAGCAACAGTCGTGGCTTTTGGTACAAGCTTGCCCGAACTGACGACAGCAGTTGCATCTGTAAGAAAGGGGCACGGGTCTTTAGCCATCGGAAACATCGTCGGTGCAGACATCTTGAATGTGCTCTTCGTTGTGGGTGCCTCGGCTGCTGTAACAAAGGAAGGGCTTCGCGTGCCGATGAATTTCTACCATCTACAGATTCCAACGATGCTGATCATTCTCATCTGCTTTAGATTTTTCGCCAAGAGCAAGAATCAGGTAATCAACAAACGGGATGGATTGGTCCTACTGGCAATCTACCTTGCCTATATCGTTATTAATTATACGCTGATGTAACCAAACGCAATAGTCAAACAAATTAAGGAAGAGGTAAAAAGATGAACAATTTTAACTGGAATTTCCCCACAGAACTCGTTTACGGTGAAGGAAGAATCAATGAAATAGGAGAGATTGCCAAAAGTTACGGCAAGAAGGCGATGATTGCTACATATGCACGAGGCGGTTTCCTTGATCCAATCATTGACAAGGTGGAAGCGTCGCTGACAGCAGCAGGTGTAGAATTTGTTACATTCACTGGTATTGAGCCGAATCCAAGAGCGCAGACAGTTGACAAGGCCATTGATCAGTTCAAAGATGAAGGCTGTGAGTTCGTCATTGCCCTTGGTGGCGGGAGTGTTATCGATGGTTCCAAGTATATTGCGGCGACAGGTTTTTCGGGTGGTAAATCATGGGATTACGTTGTTCTTGGTGACAGAAAGCCAAAAGAGTATACTGGTGCCTACCCGATCATATCCATTCCAACGATTTCTGCTTCCGGCTCTGAATGTAATGCTGGCGGCGTACTGACCAATGCTGAGACGAACGAGAAGAGCTTCTCAAGATCTGCTTACAGATTCCCCAAGGTGGCCATCGTTGATCCCGAGCTGCTGACATCTGTGCCGATGTCTATAACAAAAGACAGCTGTATCGATATCTTCTCTCACCTGATCGAGCATTATTTGTCCAGCCCTGATGAGTCCGAGTTTGCAGATAGAATCACAGAGGGCATCATCCTTACATTAAAAGAGAATTTTGATAAGGTTGTCGATAACCTGGCGGATACTGAAGTGAGAGGCCAGCTTGCATTGTGCTCCATCTTCGGTTGGTCCGGTCTTCAGGCCCTTGGCAGAACAGGGTCCATTCCAATGCACTCAATTGAAATGCCATTGAGCGCCATTTATGATCTGCCGCATGGAAGAGGCATGACCGTCGTTATTCCTCCGTACCTTGAGCTGATGGCAGAGGTGATGCCTGCGAGATGGGCGAAGCTTGCAAGAAGATGCTTCGGTGTTGAAGAACAGGATGACTTAAAAGCTGCCAAAAAGCTTTCTGCTGCGGTCGTTGACTGGTTCAAATCCGTTGACGCATACTTGACACTTTCAGATGTCAATATCCCATCAGATAAATTTGAGAAGATGGCGGATGACGTTGTCAGGATGTTCCCAGACACCGAACCGAATACAACACCAGGTCCGAGACCGGTTACCAAAGAGGAGATCATCAGGATTTTCGAAATGTGTCAGTAAGTGACGCCGAGTACAAAAAGGGCAAAGGAAGGGAGAATATGAGTAATTATAGACCAGGGGATTCTAATCAGATTAATAGAGAGTATATAGAGTCTCTATTAATAGAAATGCGTCATATTGATTCAGATGTGCCTTCTACAAAACTAGAACTTTATGGTGAAACTTTCGAAACGCCAATTATGTCAGCGGCGTTGTCAAAATTAGATACATTTGTCGAAAATGGAACTGTTGAGATGGCAAAGGGTGTACGAGATGCTAATGGAGTTATGTGGATTGGCGTAGGTGATGAAGCAGAACTTGAATCAATAATTGATACGGGTGTTAAAACAATTAAGATTATTAAACCTTATGAAAATCATGACTTCATTTTAAATAAAATGAAACATGCAGAAAAATATGGGGCGATTGCCCTGGGAATGGATATAGATCATGCATTTTCAAAATCAGGGCAATATGACCATATACGTGGGGAAAAAATGACGCCAAAAAACTTCGAAGACATTAAATCTTTCGTGGATGCAACGGAATTACCATTTATCATTAAAGGTGTCCTAAGTGAAACAGATGCCCTTAAATGTATTGAAGCAGGCGTTAAGGGAATTGTCGTATCTCATCATCATGGGATTTTAGACTACGCTATTCCACCTCTTATGGTTTTACCTAAAATTGTTGAGGTAGTCAACAAGCGAATTCCAATATTTGTTGATTGTGGAATGAATAGTGGCAGTGATGCGTTTAAAGCATTAGCCCTTGGTGCAGATGCTGTTTGCGCAGGCAGAATACTTATTGAGCATTTGATAAAAAATAATAGTCAAGGCGTTACAAATAAAATTAATTCAATGACAGAAGAATTGGCAGGCATCCTAGCTGGAACAGGTTGCAAAGACATAATAAATATTGACAACAATATTATTAGGAAGAAATGAATGAAGCAATCGTAAAAATAGTTCCCGTTTTATTACTAATATTATTTGGAAATTAATAAGATCTAAAAACTGGATAGACGAAAAAACAGCTTATTCGTTAAAAACAGGAATTATTAGAGTTGGTTTACCTACTATATTGTTTCTCACATTTAAAGAAATGAATATTCAAAAGGAATTTTTATTAATTAGTTTTATATCCTTTTTGATGCTTAATTCTTTTTATGTAGTCGGAAGTTTGGCGAATAGGGTATTTAGACTTAATGATATTATGCTTCCGTTTATTGTCACAGGATTTTCATTTGGTTTATTAGGGGTGCCTTTATTTGAGGGTGTCTATGGTATTGAAAACTTAAGCGACATATCAATACTTGGAATTGGAAATGAATTTTTCTTGTGGTTCGTTTACATTACGTTACTGCGGAATGAGTTAGGCAGACAAAATTTTTCTGCAAAAGTACTTTTAGACTTTGTAAAATCTCCTCTGGTTATATCTATAATAAGCGGTCTGGTTCTTAATTTGAGTGGTTTGAATAGTTGTTTTAACGAATTCATTCTTTTTCAGGGCTTAAATCGAACTTTGGAGTATATTGGGACTATGACAACACCAATAATACTCATTATTACTGGATATGGCATTAAACTCAACAAGAAATATTTGAAGGGCGCAACGAAAGTTTTGATCATTAGACTGATTATTATATTTGGTGTTGGCTATTTAATAAAATTGTTAATAATTAATCCATATATTCAAATATCTGCTGTATTTGACTTGGCGTTCTTTACATTTTTAGCTTTGCCACCACCGTTTTCCTTGGTTATATTTATGGGTGAGTATTGTTCAGATGAAGAAGTTTCTATTGCAAACAACGCGATTGTATTAAGCACACTAGTATGTTTGGTTTTGTTTGTAGGTATGGTTGTTTTTGCAAATTAGGGTGATATAACCACACTGCAACATGCAGATTATAGAAAGGAAATCATAAAATGAAAATAGCATTTTCTACACTTGGTTGCCCAACTTGGCGTTGGGATAAAATTATTGATGAAGCAGAAAAAAATGGCTATCATGGTCTCGAAATAAGAGGCGTTGAAGACGAGATTTATTTGCCGAGGGCATACCCATTCCTAAAAAAAAATCAGAAGAAAACCTTGGAAGGATTAGCGCGAAAAAATTTGACCATTACTGATCTGGGTTCCGCTATTAGTTTCCATGATCCACAAAAATATAAAGCTTCAATTAAAGAAGGTAAAGACTATATCGACTTGGCTAGTGAGTTAAAGGTGCCGTATATCAGAATATATGGTGACAAAATCCCAGATCCCAATAATAGGCAAGAGACCCTAGATAGCATAGCAAATGGCATTAATGAGCTTTGTGACTATGCCGTTAACAAAAAGGTAACCTGTCTACTGGAAACCCATGGAGATATCGTAAGTCTGGAAAATATTGAGCCAATAATCAATAAGATAGAGTATGAGAATTTTGGTATTATATGGGATGTAGGTCATACATTTAAGGTTTATGGTGAAGATGTCTCTGTATTTTTAGACAAAATGTGGCAATATATAAAACATGTGCATATAAAAGATTTGCGAAAAGTAGATGAGCAACTAGAACTTTGCATGATTGGCCAAGGTGTCATACCTATTCCAGAATTACTTCAGGAGCTTAAAAAAAGAGGTTATAGAGGCTATATTTCATTGGAATGGGAAAAAAGATGGCATAATTCATTAGAAGAACCAGAGGTTGTAATTCCGTTTTACGCTGAATATGTAAGAAAATATATGTAAACAAACAAAAAAGACCGCGTAAGGCAGTCTTTTGTACTTATGCTTCTGTCCTTCAGATGGCATTGTGCCCCCTGATTAGACCGTCCTGATTGGTTTCCTGAATCAGTGCGGTCTCTAGTTCTTCTTTTTCTTTTTGCTTTTCTTTTTGTTTTTCTTTTTCTTCATCGGGCTCTGGATACGGCACATCGTTAGGATGTTTTGCAGCTTCTTTATCCATTTTTACAAAGTCATCATGGAGTTCCTTTTCAAGCCTTTCTTTCTTGGCCTTGTCAGATTCCCGTGGCATGATATCACCTCCTCTTTCTTATATTATATCCCAAAGTTGTGTCATTTTTGTGAACACAGACGTCGGACATGTATTGACCTGAAGATGATTCAACGGGTTAGAATTGATAAATTTGAAACTGAAGTATAAAATAATAAGTGTGATACTAATTTCCTTAAGGAGGATTGGTTTTATGAAGAGGTTACTGTCAGTTATAATGGTGATTATTCTATCGCTAGGTACAGCAGGCTGTTTCAATAAGGAATTGACAACGGATAAGCCGGAGGATCAAACGAAGGAGCTTTCAAAAGATTCGAAATTTGCTGAAGAATTGAAACTGAGCATTGCACTTGGCAACAATGCCCGCACGATAACATATAATCAGTCGACGCCGTTGGAATTGCCTGATGGCAATGTTGTTGTTCAAGGGGATCTGAAACCTACATGGCAGTATATTGAACAGCAGCTGGGAATAAAACTCGTTGACGTTACAGTCCAAGATCAATCAGCATCGGAAATGATAGATATGTCGGCAGCGACAGGTTTCTCTAATGCAACCGTCTATGGAGGTAATTCTATTGCTGAAAAACTGATGAACTATGGTGCAATTGGCCTGTTTGTAAATCTCAATGACTATTTGGACCAAATGCCATACTTCAAAAGTTATCTTGAAGAGCATCCCGGTATTGCGAATGTGATTACAGCGTATGACGGAGGCATCTATCATATACCTTATGTAGCAGAGATTGGAAATATTGCAAGGATATTCCATGGTAGGGAGTCTTGGTTCTACGCTTTGCTTGATGGGGATATGGCATCGATGGAACCTGAGACTGCACAACTGGATATCAATTATGAAGGTTACTGGGACAGGCACGACAGCAATGTCATCACACTGCAAAATGCTGCAGCTGTGAACGGAAAGCTGACAAGAAATGTTGCACTGGAAACCCTGCTGATTTATATTGAAGATACATATCCGAATCTCGGGAAACCCTCCGATTTATTCCTTGGAGAAAATGCGCAGTATGATATTGATGAATTGGTGGCTTTGTTGCGTGTCGTAAAACTCTCGCCCAACACATTGTCAAAACTGACGACAGGAAAAGTTGTAGATGGTGCAATCATCACCCCTTACTTTGTAAGGCTCTCCAGGTATCGTGAAGACTTGATGCGCCTTGCCAATTATTTCGGTGGACAGAGAGTATATGGATCGGACTCCTATTTGGCAAGGCTGTATTTGGATGAAAACGGTGAACTCCAGTATTCGTATGCTGAAGACGGTTTCCTTGAAGCTCTCGAATATATGAAGGACATGTACGCTGAAGGATTGATTAGTTCTGAATTTGCTGATCTTAGTAACAGGGATGACTTCAGAAAAGAACTTTACTCCAAGGACAGTATAGAAGGACATCGATTGTTCGGTTTCATGACAAATGACTGGATTGCATCCACAACAGCAAGCAATGCGGATGTTGTAGGTATGCTGCCACCCCTTACTACAGTGGCGGGCTCGGATGAAATGGTTCACTATGTAGAGAATACGCGTGTGATTAAGCCGGATGGATGGTCGATTTCCAAGGCAGCTTCGGATAATGAACTCAGTTCGGCGCTGAAGCTGTTCGACTACATGTTTTCTCCTGAAGGCAACCAAGTTCAGAACTACGGTATTCCGGAAAACTTGGTCGAAGATGAAAAATTCACTGCTGCTGATGGCACTGAATACCCTAAATTCAATGAATGGATTTTTGATAAAGCGGCTGAACTGAAAAACAATGACATCTCCGGTTTCCTGAGAGATTTCATGGGATCACAGATTCCGATTGGCTACCAGAAGGAAATCGGATTCGAGCTGCAGTACACACTGAATAATGGCCTTGATGCCTGGAAACTGTATTCAAATAGTGAGGTTCTGACATCGTCCTATGATGCGGAAAATCCTTACTTCAAACTCATCCCTCCGGTATTCTCATTGAATGACCAGGACCTCGCAAAGCTTGGAACGGTGGCAATCGGTGAGAACCTGACGGACCAACTATTCCTGTATATCATTGGTGCAAGTGGCAGTGCAGCAAGTACGGATGAACTTAAGAGAATATATGAAGAAAGCGGTATTGATAAGTACCTGGAAATCTACAGAAATGCATATAAAAGAATGAATGCCGGGCAGATTTAAAGTGGTGTAAAAAATATGACAACATCATCATATCTTGATAATGTTGTCATTTTTTTTGTAAGTATCATCTTTGAAGTCGGACAGTATCGTATCGACATCGCTGATATTTGACAATTTATAAGGGAAAGCGTGATTGAACTTCGATCTGTCCACCAGCAGATACCAGCTGTGCGCACTCTGCAGGACAGATTCCATAATCTTGTAATTGACTTCAGTCGATACCGATACACCGAACTTGTCATCTATGCCGGCACAACTGGTAAAGGTTTTGTTGATGTTGAAAGCGCTTAATGAGGTGCTGGTCTGCGTGTTGGTGTTAAAGGTATAGTGGTCATAGACATTGACTTCTCCGCCTTAAAGTATTAGAGTACGACAAGGTCCTTCACAAGGACAATCTCATTATCCTTCAATAATTCAATTATTTCATCGCCGTCATTCTCGATATGCAGAAAGTCAAAAAAGGTATACAAGACGAAATAGTGAAATCCATCACAACCAGAAATGGTTGTTGGTTGATTTTTTATGGTATAATTTGATAGATAAGATTTGAGGAAGTTTTTAGGTAACCATCAAATATTTTGATACAGTATGGAGATTGAAAATGAATTTTAATATTGCAAATACACCCTACTTGTATTTCGGCGCCGGGAAATTCAAAAAGATTGCAGACATTGAACTGTTCAAAGAGAGTGAACGCATACTGATCCTTACCGGCAAGCATTCGTTTGTAAAAAGCGAAAGTTTTACTTGGCTGGATGAGATGATGAAAAGCAAGAACAAGACCTATCTGCATTACATGATTGATAGGGAACCGTCGCCGCAAATGATCGATGACATTGTTGAAGCGGCCTGCGATGCCTACATGGAATTGGTGATTGGTATTGGCGGCGGCAGTGTTATGGATGCTGCCAAAGCCGTAGCGGCAATGCTTAGGGAAGAAGGATCTGTGATGGACTATCTGGAAGGTGTGGGATCCAAAGAACCTTCCGGATCCAAGATTCCGATGATTGCCGTACCGACTACTTCCGGAACTGGCAGTGAAGCCACAAAAATGCGGTCATCAGTGAAGTGGGAGAAAAAGGATTCAAAAAATCGCTGCGACACGATGCGTATGTCCCCAACGTTGCAATCATCGATGCGGAACTGCTGGCATCATGCTCGTTGCCGCAAACGGCAGCAAGCGGTATGGATGCTTTGACACAACTGCTGGGTTCCTATATTTCCACCCAAGCCAATCCGATGACGGATGCGCTTGCCCTGTCGGGAATCGAATCCGTCGGAAAGAGTCTGATGAAACTGTGTTCGGGTCATCTGGATGACTTGGAATTGCGAAGCCATATGGCATACGGTGCCTATGTGTCTGGAATAACACTTGCCAATGCAGGTCTGTCGACGGTACATGGATTCGCTTCGAGCGTTGGCGGCCGGTTTGAGATTCCCCATGGCGTCCTATGCGGCACGCTGCTTGCAGAATCGCATAAGATGAG
>CAXXGE010000024.1:0-19515 GCA_963677915.2 Vallitaleaceae bacterium
CCGCTACAGAGATGTCGACGATATGCTGCCAAAGGGCCAGATAGCCGCTGTGGCCGTGCTGAAGCTTGTAGGTCGCCTCTTTGGCCGCTTCATAGACAGCAGGATCTTCCTTGCTTGCCGCGCTGACCCGAGGGTAAATCTCCTCGAGGTCGGCAAGGGAGAAAGGCGGTTCGCCTGGATACTCACCATGGAAATCGGGATCGAAGTAGGGGAGTTCCGGCTTCGAACGTTCGATGTCGGAAATGATCATACCCATCTGAAGGCCCCAGTCACCCAGATGTACGTCGGCGATGACCTTGTGGCCTAGGAATTTGAAAAGCCTTTTTAGGGATTCGCCGATAATTGCCGTCCTCAAATGTCCTACATGAAGCGGTTTGGCAATGTTGGGTCCGCCATAGTCCATCACCATTGTCTTGGGATCTTCTGTAAGCGCCACACCGATACGGGCATCTCCAAGCAACTCGTTCATGTAGGCTGCCAGGTAGCTGTCCTTCAGTGTGATATTGATGAAGCCGGGACGAACGGTGATGATCTCCTCGATCATCCCTTCACATTCAGGCAAGGCTTTCACCTGTTCAATCACCTCGTCGCTGATGACAAAAGGCGGTTTCTTATAAGTTTTGGCGGCACTCATGGCACCGTTGCACTGGAACTGGGCCAAATCCGGTCGCTGGGATTTGACTGCCACACCCAATGATCCATCGTAGCCGGCAGCTTCAAAAGCGCGGCTCAAGAGGGATGTCAATCGATTGTTCAGCATATTCTCACTCCACTGTCGTGTCTGTATTGTCGGTTGCTTTCTTCCTTCCGCCACGGTTGCTGTTGTTGAGCGGTAAGCTGCTCTCATCTGCAGGCGTATCGGTAATGTCGCCCGGACCATGGAGCTCGCAGTATTCCCCAGCCATAGACGCTGGCAGTTCATATGCATGGTCGGCGATCCGCGGCGGATTGGCAGGATCCCACTCCTCGGGTACAAGCGGTTCGGGCCTTACTATAAATACCCTCTCTTCCACCACTTCTGGCGGGCAGTAAGGCGTGGCGAACATACCGCTTAATGTATCGATTTCCGCTTTGACATGGACATCGCAATATTCGGTAGGTGCAGTGCCTTTTGCGTAATATTCGGTAATGATCTGGCTTCCTCTTGGATCCATATCGCAGAGGCCTTCGACAGCCAGCTTGCCGGATTCCTTGCAGATGACGGCTGTTACAATATCATCCGGAACGGAGAAGCGTTTGGCCGGCAGATCTTTATGCACGGCGTTCATGACATCGCGCCAGATGTACTTGTGGTACGATTTGGACGTGTTGATTTCATACGGCATATCGTAACCCATCCAGACTGTCGCTACATAGTAGGGTGTATAGCCGACAAAAAGCAGGTCCTTTACATCTGAAGTTGTACCCGTCTTACCAGCATAGGAGATGCCCATTGTCGGATCCAGCTTGGCCACATAGCCTGTACCGGTATTCATAACCGACTCCATAGCGCTTGTCAGCAGGTATGCCGTGGATTCCTTCATTACTATATGTGACGATGGCTGGTTGTCCAGAAGGATGGAGCCGTCGTGGTCCAGTACACGTGTATAGAAAACCGGCTCCGTGTAGATGCCGCCGTTGGCTATGGCGCCGTAGGCCGCGGTCAGCTCAAGTGGTGTGACACCCTTCGTCAGGCCGCCAAGGGCCAGAACAACATTCTTGTCCGTATAGACTCTTCCGTTCTTTTCTTCGCGGTCCACCAGGTTCTCAAAGCCCAAGTTGAGCAGATAGTCGAAGCTTGTCTGAACACCGACATCGAAAATCGTCCTGATAGCCAGTATGTTGATGGACTGTTCGATACCTTCCCGGACAGTGTTGAGGCCGCGGAAGTTGTACTCGCTATTGGAATACCAGTTTTTTGGTGAGTACTCTTCACCGTTGATGTTGAAGGTGACAGGCACGTCGTCGAGGACCGTACCAAGCGTATAACCGGCTGTGTCAATTGCAGGCAGGTATGCCGCAAGAATCTTGAAAGTCGAACCCGGCTGTCTGTAAGCCTGGGTGGCGCGGTTGAACGTCTGGTTGCCTATCTTCTCGCCGCGGCCGCCGCAGATGGCTTTGATATGGCCGGTATAATAATCCATGATCACCATGGCTGCCTGCGGCTGTGGAATATAAAGCGCGTTCTCTGCAATAAAAGTATTGTTCTCGCCCAGCCACTCCGCCTTCTGAGTTTCGATAAACGCGTCTGCAGCTTCCTTGTCATCCAGCACCTTGTCGGCATACTTATGGACAACACCCGATTCCGTCTGCATGGAAAGGCTGTATTTCAAGTTGATGGCATAGTCCTCATTCTGGGATGGGAAACTTTCCTCGTTCATAAAGGTGGCGTCAACGATTTTCTGCATATCCAGGTCCTGGGTTGAAAAAATACTGAGTCCGCCTCGATAAATCAGGTTGTAGGCCTGGTTCTCCGAATAGCCTTTTTGGACCCTGAGGTCTTCGGCAACGCGGCGGATGACCTCGTCTACAAAATAGGAGTAGTCGGATTGTGATTCGAAGGCATCGTTGGTGATCTGGATTTTTGAATAGACATCTTCTTCGAGGGCTTCTTCATATTCAGCCTGCGTAATGTGTTCGTTAGCAAGCATGTAGCTCAGAATCAAACGTCTTTTGGTATCATTGTTTTCCGGATTTGTAACGGGATCATAGTAAGACGGCAGCTGTGTGATACCGGCGATACAGGCTGATTCCGCCAGTGTCAATTCAGAGACATCCTTATTGAAGTAGCGCTTGGCCGCAGCCTGGACACCGTTGGTACCTCTTCCGAAAGGTGATGTGTTCAGATACAGTTCGAGAATCTTGTCCTTGTCCAATTCCTTTTCAAGCTGGACAGCCAGATACTGTTCCTGAATCTTCCTTGTAAATGTCTGCTCGGTCGTTAAAAGGGTATTCTTGATAACCTGCTGGGTGATTGTGCTTGCGCCTTCGCTGATGTCGCCTTCCTTCAGATTGACGAAAACGGCGCGGAGCATACCACGCAAATCGATGCCGTTATGGGAGTAGAAACGTTCGTCCTCGATGTCAACAACCGCATCCTTCAGATATTGGGGGATCTGGTCGATTTCAACATAGATTCTGTTGGCATTGGCTGTATGCAGCTCCTGGATTTCGACGCCGTGGGGATCGTATATAAAGGAAGTGTATCCTTCGGGAACGACCTTGGCCACATCCAATTCAGGTGCGCTGTCTATGATTGCCTTGACGACACCGTAGCCGGCAGCAGCGCCGGCTACCAGCAGTATGACAATGCCGAGAACCAGAACGCGTACGAAAGATGTGCTGATAAGACGCTTCGTTTTCGTAGCAGTCGAGTTCACAGCTTCAATTTTTCTTTTACTGGAATGCTTTCCATAATTCATGTGTGCAAACCTCCTTATACTCGGACTATTATATCAAATAGATGTTGGATAAGGAAGTAGAACTTGCCATATTCTGACTTATCATGTATAATCTTGCGTGATAGTGTTATTAAAAAGTACTACTATGTAGGGAGGCAATATAATGGCAGAAAGTTATATCCAACAGTTAATCGCAGAGCGTATGGGCGGCGATCAATTCGGAAAGAGCACAGTCATCTATAAATTCGAGAAGATCAAAAGAGCGAAAAGAGCGGCAATGGAAGCACGTCCGGATGTGGCTATCATCGACATGGGTGTCGGAGAACCTGATGCCATGGCAGATAAAGTAGTTGTAGACAGACTGATCTATGAAGCTCAGCAATGGGAAAACAGAGACTACGCAGACAACGGCATTGAGGAATTCAAAGTTGCTGCTGCTAACTATATGAATGAAGTGTATGGCGTCAAAATCGATGCCGCTGTTGAGGTGAACCATGCCATCGGTTCCAAGCCGGCACTGGCAATGATGGCTCAGGCGTTCATAAACCCAGGCGATGTCACGCTGATGACAGTGCCCGGCTACCCGGTTATGGGTACAATGACAAAATGGCTTGGCGGCGAAGTGTACAACATGCCACTTCTTGAGGAAAACAAGTTCCTTCCGGATCTTGATGCGATTCCGGCCAAAGTAGTCAAGAAAGCAAAACTGCTTTACCTGAACTATCCAAACAACCCAACAGGTGCTTCGGCGACGAAAGCCTTCTTTAAAAAGGCAATCAAATTCGCCAAAGACAACGACCTGATTATTGTCCATGATGCAGCCTATGCGGCTCTGACATTCGACGGCAACAAGCCGCTCAGTTTCCTCAGCGTTCCTGGTGCGAAACAAGTCGGTATCGAGATCCACTCCCTGTCCAAAGCTTTCAACATGACTGGATGGAGAATGGCTTTCGTTTGCGGTAATCCAAAAGTTGTTTCCGTATTTGCGGCTGTCAAGGACAACAACGATTCAGGCCAGTTCAAGGCGATTCAGAAAGCGGGCATTACAGCGCTTGAGAATACAAGAATCACGGATGAGACTGCTGCGAAATATTCCAGAAGACATGACATGCTTGTGGAAACGCTTCATAAAGTCGGTCTCCATGCGAAAAAGCCAAAAGGTTCCTTCTATCTTTACGTGGAAGTGCCTAAAGGCATCGTGGACGGACCAAGTTTTGAAACAGCAGAAGATTTCTCCCAGTTCATGCTGAAAGAGAAATCCATCTCCACAGTACCTTGGGATGACGCCGGCAAATTCGTGCGTTTTTCCGTGACATTCCTGGCTGCCAATGAAAACGAGGAGCTGGAAGTCATGAAGGAGATCGAAGAAAGACTGAGCGATCTGGAATTCATTTTCTAGAGTTGAGAAGTTGAATAGAATATTGCAATCGGTTATAATTTAAGTAATCGGTTAAAGAGACAAAGGCGTTTCTTGTGCTAGTATGTCTCAATATAAATACCTTGTTGTTTCCGGGAGACTATTTCGCCGATATTCAAGGAAGGCAATCGCAGGCATAGCCATAGCTCTGTCAAGATTGGCAGACGCAGAAGGTCGGTGAAATAGGCCGCGGAAGCTGTAAGATATTTATATTGAGCCATACTAAGGTGCAATGGGCGTCTTTGCGTATTTTTAAGGAGGAATAATATATGGGACAATACACGGCTGACGATATACGCCGCATTGTAGAAGAAGAAGATATCAAATTCATTAGACTGCAATTTGTCGACATCGTCGGAACCCTGAAAAACGTGGCTGTGACTGTTGAGCAACTGGACAGGGCACTGGAAGGAGCTATCCCTTTTGACGGCTCATCCATTCTTGGGTTTGTGCGAAGCGAAGAGTCGGACATGTTCCTTGAGCCTGACCTGGATACATTCGATATATTCCCGTGGCGGCCCCACCAAGGCAAGGTCGCAAGACTGATCTGCAACATCAAGAACGCAGACGGTACGGAATTTGGAGGAGATCCGAGAAATATTCTCAAGAGTGTTGTTGAAGAAGCGAAGGATATGGGCTATGAACTGGATCTTGGCCCCGAATTCGAATTCTTCCTGTTCCATACAGACGAGAACGGTGATCCGACAACGGTCACCCATGACAAAGCAGGCTATTTTGATCTGGGACCAATGGACCTGGGGGAAAACGTGCGCCGGGATATGGTGCTCAACCTTGAAGCGATGGGATTCGACATCAAAGCAACCCATCATGAGGTGGCTCCGGGACAGCACGAGATAGACTTTGAATCTTCTGACGCGCTTAAGGCAGCGGACAACATCGTCACCTTCAAGCTGGTTGTCAAAGTGATTGCACAAAAACACGGACTTCATGCGACTTTCATGCCGAAACCGCTGGTGGACATCAATGGATCGGGTATGCACCTGAACCTGAAGCTGTTCAACGCTCAGGGTAAGAACGTCTTCTATGACGGCAGCGATCCTTTGAAACTGTCCGATACAGCCCGTCATTTCATGGCCGGACTGCTTTCGCATGCGAAGGCGATTACTGCACTTACCAATCCGACTGTCAATTCATACAAGCGCCTGGTGCCTGGATTTGAAGCGCCCGTTTTCATTGGGTGGTCTACCTCCAATGTCAGTCCCCTGATCAGAATCCCATCGACAAGGGGCGAAGATGCACTTATAGAGCTTCGAAGCCCGGATCCTTCGTGCAATCCGTACCTGGCGATTGCTGCCGTCCTTAAGGCAGGTCTTGAAGGCATCAAGCTGAAGCTGGAAGCGCCTGAGATGATGGAAAAGGAACAGCCCGCAGGCAATATCTTCTCTGACAACACACTGCCGAGTGACCTTAGGGAGGCGCTGGAGGAACTGTCCAGGGACGATGCTATCAAGGAAGCATTGGGCGAAGGCTACGACAGTTACATTAAAGCCAAAACCTTTGAGTGGGATGAATACATCAAACAGGTACACAAGTGGGAAGTCGACACTTACCTGACGCGTTATTAGTTTGAAACAAAAAGGATGTTGTCTATGGGAGCAAGGGTGATTGTAGGATCAGCAAACAATAAAATATCGTCTCAGCTGGCCCAGTTCCTGAATGACAACGGCTACAATGTTGTCGGGGAGACGGGGGACGGCTATGAATACCTGCGTCGTGTGCATACAGTTTACCCCGATCTGGTCATCATCGATAATAACCTGAAAGGGATTGGTGGACAGGAGCTTGCGGAAGTGCTGCTGGCTGAAAGCATATGTCCTGTCATCGTGATGGTGAGGGAATGCGACAGACAGTTTTTCGTCAACCTCGAACAGGACCCCATGCTGGCGCTGCTTGTCAAACCTTTAAACAGAATGATCATGCTCAACACCATCGACCTTCTGGTCAAGATGTCAAAGAGCATCAACAAGCTGGAGAAGGAAGTCAAGCAGCTGAAGACGAAACAGGATGTCAAACAGCTGACCGACAAGGCCAAGAAACTTTTGATGGCCAATGAGCGGTTGACTGAAGAAGAGGCGCACAGAAAAATCCAAAAGGAAAGTATGAACCGGGGAATGAGCAAAGCCAAAGTGGCGGAAGCCATTATCCTGACATATGAAAAATGAAACTTTTGCTTGAAATGACTTTAGGGGTATGGTATAGTACTACTAAAGTTTTAGAGGGCGAAGATGCCCGTTTTTCATTCTTTTGGACAAAGGCGTTCTCAAGTTTTATTGAGTGCGCTTTTTTTATACCTAAATAATAAATCAAACCACAGAAACAAAGTAATGAAAACAAGGAGGATCACACAATGTGCAACGTATCAGATTTTTTCGGTTCAGATGTATTTAGCGAATCGGTAATGAAAGAAAGGCTTCCAAAGGATACTTTCAAAAGGCTGAAGAGAACTTTGGAACTTGGTGAAGAGCTGTCACCTGCAGTCGCTGATGTAGTAGCGAACGCTATGAAGGACTGGGCAGTCGAGAAGGGTGCAACACACTACACACACTGGTTCCAGCCAATGACAGGAAAAACTGCCGAGAAGCATGACTCTTTCATCGAGCCAACTGGTGACGGCAAAGTCATCATGGAGTTCTCCGGCAAGCAATTGATTCAAGGCGAGCCCGATGCTTCCTCTTTCCCAAGCGGCGGCCTTAGAGCGACTTTCGAAGCTAGAGGTTACACTGCATGGGATGCAACATCACCAGCATTTGTTAAAGACGGCACACTATACATTCCAACAGCTTTTTGCTCCTACTCAGGAGAAGCGCTGGACAAAAAGACACCGCTTCTGCGTTCCATGGAAGCTGTATCCAAGCAAGCTGTTCGTATTCTTAGACTCTTTGGAGACGAAGAAACCCAGAAGGTCACTTCCACTGTAGGCCCTGAGCAAGAGTATTTCCTGATAGACAAATCCCTTTTCCAACAAAGAAAAGACCTTATCTTTGCAGGAAGAACACTTTTCGGCGCACAGCCTCCGAAAGGCCAGGAGCTTGACGATCACTACTTCGGATCCATCAAAGAGCGTATTTCTGCATTCATGCAGGAGCTTGACTCAGAGCTCTGGAAACTCGGCATCTCATCCAAGACAAAGCACAACGAAGTTGCTCCAGCTCAGCACGAGATGGCGCCTATCTTCTCAACAACAAATATCGCGACAGACCACAACCAACTGGTTATGGATACAATGACCAAAGTCGCCAACCGTCACGACCTTGCCTGCCTGCTTCATGAGAAGCCATTCGCTGGTATCAACGGTTCCGGTAAACACAACAACTGGTCTCTTGGCACAGGAAAAGCGAATCTGCTTGAGCCAGGTGTTACACCACATGACAATGCTCAGTTCCTGACATTCCTTGTGGCAATCATCGCTGCTGTCGACAAGTATGCGCCGCTGCTGAGACTTTCCGCTGCTTCACCTGGAAACGACCACCGTCTTGGTGCAAACGAAGCGCCTCCAGCTATTATCTCCATCTTCCTTGGAGAGCAGCTGAAAGACATCATCGAGCAAATCAAAAACGGTGCCCTTACTTCTTCAAAAGCGGCTAACAACATGGACCTTGGCGTTCAAACACTGCCTAAGTTTGCGAAAGACGTTACTGACAGAAACAGAACATCACCATTTGCGTTCACAGGCAACAAGTTCGAGTTCAGAATGGTTGGTTCCACAATGTCCATCTCCGGACCGAACATCGTTCTTAATACAATCGTTGCAGAAATTCTGGATGAAATCGCTACTGAGCTTGAAGGTGTGGAAGACTTCAGAGGTACATTGAGCGCGGTTATCGAAAGACTTGTCAAAGCTCACTACCGTGTAATCTTCGATGGTGACAACTATGATGCGTCTTGGGTAGTTGAAGCTGAGAAGCGTGGTCTGCCGAACATCAAAACTGCTGTTGAGGCAATCAAGATTTTCAACAATCCGGAATATCTGGAACTGTTTAAAAAGCATGGCGTATTCTTTGATGGAGAAATCGAAGCCCGTCAGGAAATCATGTTTGAAGAGTATGCAAAAACCATCAACATCGAGGCACAAACTACAGTGCAAATGGCTAAGAAGGAAATCCTTCCTGCTGTGCTTGCATACGCTACTGACGTAGCTGCTTCTGTTGGTACAATCCAGGCTGTTGCTCCTAAGGCAAATGTTGACGCTTCAACTGCTGTTGTAGAGAAGGTTTCCGGTCTGTATGCAGATGCTGCAAAAGCACTTGCTGAACTTGAAGCTGTTCTTGCCAAGACACAAGGCATTGAGGAAATTGAAGAACAGGCATTCGCTTACAAGTTCGAAGTGTTCGAAAGCATGCAGGCGCTCAGAGCGGTCTGTGATGAGCTTGAAACAATCGTTTCCGAGGACTTCTGGCCATTCCCAACTTACACTGATTTATTATTTAGGGTATAATCTCTAGATAATTGAAAGACCGGCTACGGCCGGTCTTTTTTTTGAGGTTTACTTTCACATTTTTATGATATAATTGACTCAACAAATGATGAACGGGTGATAGTATGATTTTAACAGTAGCCCTCAATCCGATGATTGAAAAAGAGATATCCTTGGATCGGTTTGAGTATGGCGGCGTCAACAAGATAGATAATTACAGACTGAGAATTGGAAAGAGCAGCGTTTATTCTGCCTACATCATGAAACTTCTGCAGGGGGATCCTTTTGTAATCGGCTTTGCAGGCGGTATCGGAGGCAGATATATAAAAAACTTTCTCGACAGGAACAGGATAAAGTCCAATTTCATATGGAAGGATGACGAGCTGCAGTCCTGCTTCAAGATCATTGATGCAGAGGGAACGGAAACCATCCTTCTTGACAGGACAGCGAAATTTGACGACAGGGATTCGAAAAACCTAAGGCATAGGGTGATTGCCAATATGCAGGATGCAGAGTGTGTGCTGATCAACGGAGATACGCTTGGACCGATGTCTCAGGGGATGATGCAGGAGACTTTGACGCTGGCTAAAAAAGCAGGCAAGCATACCGTGCTCTGCGCTGAGGGGATGAATATTCTTGACTTTCTTCAGACTGCACCCTATGCATGGATTGTGGATGATGAGCAGCTGGCAGTATTTGGTGTTAAAGATGCAGAGGTGAGAAAGACGCTGGCCAACCTTCATGAAATGCTGGTCAACTATAAAGTGAGGTATATTTTCTATGCAACTGGAGAGGGAATCTACGGCATCTCCAGGAATAAAATCGTGTTGACTGCCTTCAGTGGTATCGATATCACGCCGGTTCCGTGGTTCAAGGAAGCCATTGCCGGCGGTGTTGCTATCGGTATCAAAAGAAAATACGAGTTCGAGAAAATCATGAAAATAGCCTACGCCATTTATGCGACAGTGGACCAAAGCAAGTTTCCGGAAGTCTGCACGCGAAAGGAAATAGACAGTGTGGCAAAGAAAAGCAAAGTGATCGAGATATACAACAAGGGCAACTTTGTGAAGTTTTAGTGTGGCAGGAGTAGATCAATGGACAACAGGATATTAACAGAGGCCCGTACGGCATATGAAATAAGCAAGTCGAAATTCATAGCAACGGTGGCACCAGTAAACAGCGAGGAAGAAGCCAAAGACTTCATCCAGAAAATAAAAAAAGAATTCAGGGATGCGAACCACAATTGCTCGGCCTACATTTTAAATGAGAACAATGGCATAGAAAGATACAGCGATGACGGGGAACCGTCAGGCACCGCCGGTATGCCGATGCTAGAAGTGCTTCGGGGCAGCGGACTGTCACAGGTGGTTGCGGTCGTTACCAGGTATTTCGGCGGAATCAAGCTTGGCACCGGCGGTCTCGTCCGGGCGTATACGAAAAGCCTGCAGCAGGTGCTTGAGGAGGCGGAAGTTATTGCTTTCAGCATCTTCAGCCAAATAAGTGTTACCGTGCCGTATACTTTGTCCGGCAAGGTTCAGCACTACATCGAAAGCGAAGCCTTGCATACCGAGGATATTATTTATGACGAGGCGGTTACATACCATATTATTATTGAAAAAGAGGACTGCGACCGGTTGGAATCCGACCTGACGGAACTGACAAATGGACAGGCGTCCTATGAAACAGTCAAGACAGGCGAAGGTTATAAAGACAGAAAAGGTGCGGCGATCATAACGCAGTGAGGTGGCTAGGATGGAATATGTACAACTGATATACAACCCGATGGCTGGGCAGAGGGTTTTCTCGGAAAAGCTGGATGCCTTCGTGGATGTTTTCCAACAAAAAGGTTACGAAACAAGAATAAAAAGAACAAGTTCTCCTGATGATTTTGGGACATTTTTCGTGGACAGGGATCTGAGGGATTGTGCGGCTGTCATTGTCGCCGGTGGTGACGGTTCAGTGAACAAAGTTCTGAATGCCATGATCAAGAACGGCCATGACGTGCCTATAGGCGTCATACCGGTAGGGACAGCCAATGATTTTGCGAAAAATCTGGGATTTAATGACAACATACTGGATGTCATGCATCAGCTATCTGAAATGAGAATCAAGGAAGTGGATATCGGCAAAGTCAATGACACGTACTTTATCAATGTATGCTGTGGAGGCCTCTTCAGCAATATATCCCATGAAATTGACCCTGAATTCAAAAACACACTTGGCAAGCTGGCTTATTATATCATGGGCGTGCAGCAGCTACCGCGTTTCAGGCCTATGAAGCTTAAGATTGAACTGCCGCGGGAGACGATCATCGACAACTTCTTCATGTTTTTCTACCTGAACGGTTCGAGTGCCGGCGGTTTTTCAAAGCTTGGCAAAGATGCGGAGCTGGATGACGGAGAAATGGATCTTGTTGCAATCAAGGCATGTACAATGAACGAAATTCCGGTTGTCTTTACGAAAATACTGAGGGGCGACCATTTTGATGACAAGAATGTGGTATTTAGAAAATCGAGTAAAGTAACGATTGCCTGTCTTGAACAAGACGACAAGGATTGTCTGGAAAAATCCGATGTGGACGGCGAAGTCGGACCGGGTTTTCCTTTGGAGATGCAGGTAATCAACAAAAGAGTAAAAGTACTCTACTGACATAACGAGGTGGCGGCATGATTAAATTGAACGGCAAGGATTTTTTAGCAGAAGTGGAAGCGGAAATGGCAGGTTATGAGGAGCTTGGAGAAGACAGCATCAAAAGATGGCTGGACAACTTCAATGCCTACGTTGGGAAGAAATCAAAAGACAAAAGAATCGATTACAAGGGCAACGACTTGATTGTTAAGCTGGATGATGAAAGTGAGCTTTTCAATATTGTGGACTGCTACTATGCTGCAGTTGTAAACGAGGATCTGGAGAACTATTTTAAGGACTGGAGCCTATGAGACGTTTGAAATTACTGGCATTTGTACTGATGCTTGTCGTGATGGTTTCGGGATGTGGGAGCAGCCTGGAGCAACTTGAAGAAAAAGTGGTGATGCAGCAGGAATCGGAGACGGTCTCTACACCCGATGAGACGGCTGACACTGAACCGGAAGCGGAAGCGGAAGAGGAAGAGGTGCTCGAATCCGAGTCCGAACCGGAACCAGAACCGGAACCAGCCGACGATGCAATCTTTTCAGCCGATGAATACCTGGCAGTAAGGCCCAACGAAATCGGACATGTCATGGTGGTCATGTACCATGGCATCTTGAACAATCCCCCTTATCATAGGACAAAAGAGGATTTCCTCAAGGACCTTGCATTCATGTATGAACACGGCTATTATCTGGTCTCTGTTTCGGATTTCATGGATATGGCTATGGATGTGCCTGTGGGGAAGACGCCAATTGTGCTTACTTTCGATGATGGCCTTTCCTCCACTTTCAATCTGATAGAAACCGATCATGGGCTGGTGGTCGATCCGGAATCGGCAATCGGACTGCTGGAAAGCTTTGCGGCCGAACATCCCGACTTCGGGAAGACGGCGACGCTTTTTATCCATGTATCAGGCAACTTCAAAGGTGCGGGTACGGAAGCTGAAAGGCTCAAGTGGCTGGTTGACAACGGGTATGAGCTGGGCAACCATTCTGCTACCCATGAAGATCTGTCGGTGCTAGGCAGCGCAGCACTCCAAAGGGCGATTGGACGGGTGAATCAGTCCATTGCAGGAATGCTGCCGGGTTATACGATCGATACGATGACCTATCCTTTCGGCAAACGGCCTCAAAGCGAGCTGCTTCCGGTGTTTGCTGACGGCAGCTATGAAGGAATCGATTACCATTACAGGGTTGGTTTCAGGGAAGGGCCGAGCGCCACGTTCAGAGTCCCTCTGCACGTGAAATACGATCCCCTCAACGCCCCGAGGGTGCGGGGTTCCGAAGGGGACATCCAGGATCTCTGGTGGTTCCTGGACTACTATGAAACAAACATGGATTACAGATACGTTTCGGACGGCAATGAGAAGCGCCTCTCCATACCTGCTGACAGCAAGGAGTGGGTAGATGCCTCGAAGGCCAATGGAAGCGAGATTTATTATTACGATACAGAAACAGGGGAACAGGTGCTGCCGGATTAAGAAGGTGACTTCATGGCATTGCAATTCGTACTAGGACACAGCGGCACAGGAAAAACAGAATGGATATACGAGAGGCTTGGCAAGACTGAAGCCACCCCATCCAGATCCACCATCCTCATTGTACCGGAACAGTCGACGCTGCAGGTTCAGGGGGAATTTCTGGACAGACTGGATGGACGAAGCATGATGGCCGTTGAAATACTTAGTTTTCAGCGGCTTGCTTTTCGTGTGTCCGATTATCTGGGTATTGCCGGGAAAACCCTTCTGGACGACTATGGGCAACAGATGCTGCTCAGGCATCTGATTGATCAGGACAAGGGGAGTTATCCCCTGCTTGCAAGAAACTGCAAGCGACCCGGTTATGTCAGCGAGCTCAAACATCTTCTTGCTGAACTGGAAAGGTATGAGATAGAAGCGGGTCAACTGAACGGGCTGTCTGAACAGTTGAAACGTGATGCACTTGGAGGGCTTCTGCCTGTAAAACTGGACGAGGTGGCAAAGCTTTACGAGAGCTATAGAGCATCGGTCGGCACGGGTTTTCTCACCGTCGGCACCATGCTCGACCTGCTTAAAAAAAGAATCAAGGATCTGACATTCGTTAAGGATGCCCAGATATACATAGACGGCTTTTATGGCTTCACACCGATCCAGTACGCCATTATCAGGGAACTCTTGGCTGCGGCCAAACAAGTGACGGTTGTCATGGCCATCGACAGGCACGCCTATGAAGCGAAGGTGCTGCCTGAGTCCCATCTTTTTTGGGAAGTGAAAGAGACCTTACACAAAGTCAGGATGCTGGCTTACGAAGAAAGGATCGAGGAACTGGAAGCGGTTTGTTTTTTCGATGAGCAACCCGTGAGATTCAGAAGACCGGCGCTTTTACATATCCAGAAGCACCTTTTCCAATACCCGCTTAAACAATATGATCAGAAACCTTCCGGTCTTATCGTATGCAGGAGCAGCAGCGTGAAGAAGGAAGTCTCCTTTGTTTTGGACACTGTCTGGCACCTGGTCAGGGAACAGGCATTGAGGTTCAAGGATATAGCCGTGCTTTGCGGATCTACAGAAGCATATGAAAGACTCATATCTGTAACTTTCAAAAAAGGGGGCGTCCCCTTCCACCTGGATGCGAAACATCCGCTGCGTGACCACCCTCTGGCCAAATGGATGCTGTCGCTGCTTGAAATAGCCGCTTTTGGATTCAGGTATGAAACCGTCTTTCAACTGCTTAAAAATCCAATCAATGGATTCGACGAGGAAAGCGTCGACCTGCTTGAGAACTATGCCATCGCCTACGGGCTGAAAAGCGAGAAAGGCTGGAGAAACGCTTTTTCAAGGAAAATCCCCCAGCTGAAGCTGGACAGGGACCATCCCCTGCATGTACAGATGCTCGAGGAGCTGAACGAACAAAAGGATAATATGCTGTCCCCCATCCTCGATGCCGTGAGCAGGCTGAAGGGTAAGATGGATGTGTCCAAAAGGCTTCAGGTGCTTGTTGCGCTTTTTGAAGAGAACGAAATGGAAATCAAAATCGAGGCGATGGCCGATGCCTATGCCGCCGAAGGGCGTCTGGATATCGAACGGGCGTACCGCCAGGCTTATGGCATGATGATCGAGCTTTTCGACCAGATGCATGAAATGCTCGGTGATGAGATTTCGACTGCGGGTGAATTCAAGGAACTGCTTGAAGCGGGGCTGGACAAGCAGATGATCGGCGTTGTACCGGCAGGGCTGGATGAAATTGTCGTGGGTGACATCCATCATTCCAGAATCGGTGAAAAGCGTGCTCTTTTCGTGCTGGGTGTGAATGAAGGTGTTGTGCCTGCAATAAAGGACAAAGCCAGCCTGATCACAGACCGGGACAGAGCGCTGCTCCAGGACCGTGGCCTGACCATGGCACCGACTGCTGAAAAACAGTTGTTCAGGGAGCCTCTCAATATCCTCATGAATCTGCTGAAAGCGACAGAAAGACTTTATATCAGCCACACAAGAACAGACAGTGACAACAGCACAGCCCGTCCTTCCCACATCATCCATATGCTGCTCAAGATGTTCCCGGCATGCAGCCTGGTGGATGTGGACAGGGAAATGGAAGGGAAAATCATAGCCAGCATGCCGGAAGCCGCTTTCGGCAGCTTGGTGGAGGGGCTTGAAAAATACGGGGATAAGGAAGATTTCAGGCAGTCCTACCTGTGGTTTAGTGAGCACAAAAGTTTCAGGGGACGGCTTGAGAACGGCCTGATGGCTGCTTCTGAATATGCTGCCGATGAGCCGATTGAGACTGGCCGGGCCATGGAGCTCTACGGAAGTGTTCCGAATTACAGCGTAACACGATTGGAAAGGTATGCAGAATGCCCATTCAGGTTCTTTGTGGATTACGGCCTCGCGGCGGAAGAAAGAAAAGAATATGCTGTCGATCCCAAGTCGGTCGGATCCTTGTTCCATGCGGCCATTGAAAGGTTCACCAGCAGAATGATAGAAGAGGGCAACGACTGGAACGCTCTCGATAAGGAGACAAGGGATGCCCTTGTCGACGGCATCATCGACAGACTTCTGAAAGAAGATGAACTGGAGGTCTATTTGAGCACCGCCAGAAACCGCCACCTTGTAGAGCGGGTCAGACGAATGACCAAGAGGGCTTTGTGGGCTGTGGCCTACCAGATCTCCAAAGGGGACTTCAAGCCTGTGGGCGCAGAAATGAAGTTCAAGGGAGATGACGATCGCGTTAAATCCTTAACAATATCATTGGAGAACGGCAGGAAGATGCGCCTTAACGGTATCATCGACCGGCTGGACAGTTTTAAGATGGGTGAGGATACTTACATTACTGTTCTGGATTACAAGTCCGGTACGCGAAAAGTGGACCTGACCGAGCTGTATCATGGCATCCAGATGCAGCTGCTGACCTACCTGAATGCGGCACAGGAAATGAAGGCTGCCGAGGGTGGCGGCAAGGTGCTTCCTGCAGGGGCTTTCTATTTCCACATAGACGACCCTTTTGTCGATGTGGACGAGGGTGACGACGATCACACCATCGAAGGGAAAATCCTGGAGAAGATGAAGCTGGATGGCTTGATTCTCAAGGATAGAGCTGTTGTTGCCCATCTTGACAAGGCAATGACGGGAAAGTCGGATGTCATGAATGTCTCCCTCAACATGAACGGCGATTTTTCCAAAAAACGCCAAGCTGCTTGTGAAGGAGGAATTCGAAGCACTGCAGGCCCATGTCATGAAGAAGACGAAGGAGATCGCCGGCGATATTATGGACGGTAGAATCGGGGCTTTCCCATTCAGGAACAGTGCCAAGACTGCCTGCGATTATTGCCTGTACAAAGCGGCCTGCGGCTTCGAAAACGGCAAACCAGGATGCGCCTATAACAATCTGGGGAAAATCGACTCGATTGAGTATTTTTTGTAAACATTATGGTGAAAATGTGGTACAATGAAAGATAAGTGTGACATTAATTTAACGCATCGAAAGGAGCATGGCCATGGAAGACATTATCAGTGCTATTATCGATCTGGAATACAAAGCACAGGACATCATCGCTAAGGCAAAAGAGGAAGAAGAACGAGAAGACAAATTGTTTGACCAGAAAATTGAAGATCTTCAGAAAACAATCGAAAACGATGCGGACAAGAAGATAGCAAAGCTGAGAGAGAAGGAGCTTGAGGAAGCAGAAAAGGAGTGCAAGGTACATCAGAAGGCCTGCGACCTGAAGCTTGAAGAGATGAAAAAGAAAGTAGCAGGCAACAAGGAAGTCTGGATCAAGGAACTGGTGGACAAAGTACTGGCAATCTAAAGGCGGTGTAAAATGAAGTTCAAATATAGTTTTCTAAGCACCAAAATACGCGCCATGACCGGTCATATGCTGGATGAGAAAGACTACAGCCAGATGGAGACGATGAGTTCAGTCAGGGATGTGGCCTTGTATCTGAAAAACCAGACCTACTACAGGGAAGAGCTTCAGGAGCTGGATGAAAACGATGTGCACAGGGGCACCCTCGAGATACTGCTTTACAGGGCGCTGATTACCGATGCCCTGAAGGTAGCCCACTATCTGAAAGGCCATGAAAAGCTTATATTCCGTTTTGTCTACAGGAAACAGGAAGTGGAGGACCTTAAAAAGATGCTCCGGACACTTTCCATGGGACATGAGCTGTCGACGCTTGACAGGCGGATACTTTTTATCAGCCGCTACAGCAAAATCAACTTTGACGTTTCCCTTCAGGCAAAAACCATCCGTGAACTTGTGGATTCCCTCGAAGGAACGAATTTCTTCAATGTACTGGATCCGCTTGTTGAAGGCGAGAACACAATCAATCTGTTCACTGCAGAGACGCTGCTGGACCTTTACTACTACAACAAGATCTTTTCCCAGATTGAGAAGTATTACACCGGAAAGGATGCTGAAATACTGAGGCAGGCCTTCGGCTACGAAGTTGATTTCAAGAATCTCCTCTGGGTCTACAGAGGCAAGAAATATTATCACCTGGGTAAAGAGGTGCTTTTCAGCAACGCCATAGGCCACCGCTACAAGCTTAAAAAGCAGCAGCTGGCAGATTTGGTAGAAGCAACAACGGAAGACGGTATGATCGATGTGCTCAAAAAAACCTATCTGGCGAAATACATCGATTTTGAAGGTGACAACTGGGAATCGGATTTCCTGACACGGCTGGGACACCTTCAACTCCTAAACATGAGGCTGTATCCCTTCTCGGTAGCGCCGATGATTGGCTATATTTTCCTGAAAGAACTGGAAACCCAGAACATTACGACAATCATCGAAGGGGTCAGGTACAAGCAGGATCCCAGCAAATTCGATCAATACCTGGCCAAGCTTGGGCATTAGTGTAGAAAGAAGGTGGTTGAATGATTGAAAAAATGCATTTTGTCAAGGTCACTGGCCCTGTTAGAGATTTCGACACGTTCGTCATCGAAAACGTCCTGCCCTATGAAATCCAGTTGGTCAATGCCTACAACATTTTTGGATCGATGAAAGGTTTGAAGCGGTTTTCCGAAATCAATCCCTATGAAAAGATCATAAACAAGGTAGAGCAGCTGAGCGAGATATCAGGTACGCCATTCACTTACGATGAGAATGACGAGTTCTCGATTGTCCCAATCGGACTGATATCCCCTGAAATTGACGGCTACAGCAGACAGCTTGAAACCGTCGCCCATATAAGGGGAAAACTGGAAACGACGCTGGAGCACAGGAAGCAGCTCCGCATGCAGATGATACCGATCAAGGATGTGGAAGTTGAAATCGACAAACTCTTCAACTTCGACTATATGAAATTCAGGTTCGGCAAGATGCCCGCTGAGAATTTCATTAAACTGGGTGAGTATATTGAAAACCTGGATGTCATCGCCTACAAAGTTTATGAACAGGATGAAGAGGTGTTCCTCGTCTACTTCACACCCGCATCCCATGAAGAAAATATTGACAGCCTCTTTGCTTCCATCCTCTTCAAGAGAATCAGGCTTTCCGAGGACATCAGGGGCTATCCCTCGGAAGCGCTGAAAAGGATCGACGAGGAAATCGAGGAACTGACAAAAAGAATCAAGGACCTTGAGGAAGAACAGAAGGCCTTTATAGAGAGGAACAGGAAAAGAATACAGGAACTGTACAATTTTGTCATCAGGCTGGACAGTGTTTTCGGAACAAGGCGGTACGCCCTGCATTCAGAGGAAGCCTTCTATCTGACGGGATGGATACCCCGGAGCAAAGTGGAAGCGTTCATGAAGAAGATTGGCGATACGCCCGGTGTGACGGCGATCCTGGAGGATGACGAGGAGTTTCAGAAGCTGTTTCCTCCAACAAAACTCAAGAACAACAGGTTCTTCAAACCTTTCGAAATGCTGGTCAACATGTATGGCACGCCATCCTATAATGAGATGGACCCGACGACCTTCGTCGGTATCACCTACCTGCTTCTTTTCGGGATGATGTTTGGGGACGTGGGGCAAGGTGCTGTCATATCCTTGATTGGTATTGCCGTATTGCTGAAAACAAAAAATGCTTTTGGCCAGATTCTGGCGTATCTTGGGGTATCATCAGCTTTCTTCGGCCTCTTTTACGGGTCGCTGTTCGGCAACGAGGAACTGCTGCGGGAACACCTTCATTTTATCCCTATGATCAATCCGATGGAAGAGAAGATGATGATA
>CAXXGE010000025.1:0-18838 GCA_963677915.2 Vallitaleaceae bacterium
CTGGCTGCGTTAATTAACGCGCTGAAGATAGTAAAGAAAGATATAAAAAATATTAGAATCGTTGTAAATGGTGCGGGTTCAGCAGGCATAGCTATTGTCAAATTGTTAGTGGCTATGGGTGCAAATAACATCATATTGTGTGATAAGGAAGGAGCCATATATGAGGGTGCAGATGGGTTGAATATAGCTCAAGAAGAAGTGTCGACTATTACGAATATAGAAAAGGAACAAGGGAGTCTTGCTGATATGATTGAAGGTGCAGATGTATTTATTGGAGTATCTGCTCCTGGTATTGTTAACCAAGAAATGATACGTTTCATGTCGCCAAAGGCCATTGTTTTTCCTATGGCAAACCCAACACCGGAGATTATGCCGGAGTTAGCGCTAGAAGCAGGAGCTGCTATAGTGGGAACTGGAAGGAGTGACTTTCCTAATCAAATAAATAATGTGCTAGCATTTCCAGGGATCTTCCGTGGTGTATTGGATGTCAGAGCTAGTGATGTAAATGAACGGATGATGATGGCAGCGGCTCAAGCATTAGCAGGGCTAGTCTCGGACAATGAGTTAAAACCAGGATATATATTACCAGAAGCGTTTGATGTGCGGATTAAGGAAACGGTTGCAAAAGCTGTATCTGAAGCGGCTATTATCAGTGGGGTAGCAAGAAAAACAAACTTAAGTTCCTAATAAAAACCGCAGCGGTAGGAAGCCTCGCTATGATTCCTCGAATGGAATTGGATAGGTTACACATAGTAAAAGAAAAAATCGTGGACGGTTACAATATAACTAATACAATTAAAGAGACTGATCAACTACTATTAGGCAACTTAAAACATCTGTCGAGCATGGGTGTTCTTTCATTATTAATGTAAAATGTAATTTTAACTTTTACTGTCCTGGGTATTGGGCTGCTATTGACCGATACAATGGGATTGTGTATATTTGAAATTAACGAAATTTTGTATTGAATCCATACAGTGACTGTGTTATTATAAGCGTTGATATTATCAACCCAGAGGTAAATGAGTCGAAAAAGAGTTACATATAAGATTCTGACACAGCCCTTGGCAGGTGTCTGGATTTTAAAACATTTTTAAACCATTTGGGAAGGTATATCAAGGGATGCTATGGTAAAGCATAGCAAACGAAGCCCGAAACCAAAGCGTTTCGGAAAGTTAAGGGAAGCTGTAATACAGTATTCCTGAAACGTTGAATATCACATGGGAAGGGTGGGGCGTATGCCTGACAAGAAAATGATTTTGACCTACCACGGATTGCAAGAGATGGAGAACGAACTCCAGCATCTCAAGGTGGTCAGACGCAAAGAAGTTGCAGAGAAGATCAAGGAAGCAAGAGCCCAGGGGGATCTTTCCGAGAATGCAGAATATGATGCAGCAAAAGAGGAACAAGCTGAAATTGAAGCACGTATCGTTTATATCGAGAAGATACTCAAGAACGTCGAGGTTATCGATGAAGACGAAGTGGATCTCAGCTATATCAGCATCGGATGCAAAGTGCGTCTCTATGATGTTGAATTTGATGAAGAAATCGACTATGCCATTGTAGGATCGACGGAAGCCGACCCGTTGCATGGCAAGATATCCAACGAATCGCCGGTGGGCGAAGCGTTGATTGGACTGAGGGAAGGCGATTTAGCTCAAGTGGAGACGCCAGCTGGAATCCTGAAGTTCAAAGTTCTGGAAATACACCGCTAAAAAACCAAAGGAGTGTCCAACGTGTCTGAACAAGTCATTCAAGAACAAGCGCAGCAAGACCTTAACGAACTGCTGATTATTAGAAGAAACAAGCTGGAAGAGCTTCAGGAGAAAGGGCAGGACCCTTTTGTCATCACAAAGTATGATGTGACCCACCGCAGCACCGATGTGCAGGGCGGCTTTGAAGCATTGGAAGGTAAGACAGTCAGTGTTGCCGGAAGGATCATGACCAAGCGTCTGATGGGAAAAGCTTCGTTCTGTCATGTTCAGGACCGTGAAGGCCAAATCCAGACATATATTAGAAAAGACGCCATTGGCGATGAAGCTTACGAAGTTTTCAAGCACTACGATTTAGGCGATATCATCGGCGTCAAAGGCGAAGTGTTTAAAACACAAAAAGGTGAAATCTCAGTCAAGGCTAAAGAAGTTGTACTTCTGTCAAAAAGCCTTCAGATTCTACCTGAAAAATTCCATGGACTGAAGGATACGGATACCCGTTACCGTCAAAGGTACCTGGATCTGATTGTCAATCCGGAAGTCAAGGACACTTTCTTCAAGAGATCCAAGATTATCAAAGAAATCAGATCGTTCCTTGACAACAGGGACTATCTCGAAGTGGAAACGCCTGTCCTTCATACAATACCAGGCGGTGCTGCGGCTAAGCCGTTCCTGACCCACCATAATGCACTCGATATGGACATCCATATCCGTATATCGCTGGAGCTGCATTTGAAGAGGCTTATTGTAGGCGGATTCGAGCGAGTCTATGAGATAGGCAGGGTTTTCAGGAACGAAGGACTTTCCGTAAGGCACAATCCCGAATTCACACTGCTTGAACTATATGAAGCCTATACAGACTACTACGGCATGATGGACCTGACGGAGGAGATGTTCCGTACAGTTGCCAAGAATGTCCTGGGTACAGCGGTCATAAGCTATGACGGCCAGGAGATTGACCTTGAGTCGCCATTCAAGCGTCTGACGATGCTGGATGCTGTCAAGGAATATACAGGTATCGATTTCAACGAAGTGCCTGACGATGACGCAGCCAGAGCTTTGGCTGACAAGCATGATGTCCATATCGAGAAGTTCTTCAAGAAAGGCGAGATCATCAACGCTTTCTTCGAAGCTTTTGTCGAAGAGCACCTGGTTCAACCGACTTTCATTATGGACCATCCGGTGGAGATTTCTCCGTTGGCCAAGAGAAAGCCGGACGCGCCAGCCTATACGGAGCGCTTCGAGCTGTTTATCACCAACCGTGAGATGGCCAATGCCTTCTCCGAGCTGAACGACCCGATCGACCAGAGGGGCCGATTTGAGTATCAAGAAGAGCTTCGAGCTGCCGGTGACGAAGAAGCCAACAGGATCGACGAAGACTTCCTCACATCGCTTGAATACGGCATGCCGCCAACAGGTGGTTTGGGTGTCGGCATCGACAGACTGGTTATGCTGCTGACAGATTCCTACTCCATCAGGGACGTCTTGCTGTTCCCGACAATGAAGCATAAAGATTAAGAATATAGAGTCTTCCGACAGGCAACCGTTATCCGCGGTTGTCTGTTTTTCTTCGTTCAATTAAGAAACGCAGCGGAGCTGCTTTTCTTAATTGAAACTACACTACCACTGTGGTATGATTATTAAAACAAAAAACTCGCTTGAAATGGCTTGGGAACTGAGGGTAGCTATGAAAAAAGGACTTATTATTCTTCTATTGGCTGCAGTCGCAGCTGCAACAGGATTTTACGCAATAAGGACATTCGAAAATGCAGATACTGAAGTGGCATCAGAGGTTGCTGAAACGACGGAACAACGGACGGATATGTCGGAAGCATCTGTTTACGAACTGGAACCGGTCGATACGCTGGTATATGATTTTGACAGCTTCAACGAGGCCCCAAGAACTTCGCCGTCGGTGTATATGGAGCCGGTCAAAGTGAAAGGCCTCTATGTCACAGGGCCTTCCGCTGGCAACTCGACGATGGATACAATTCTGCATCTTGCGGATACGACGGAGATCAATGCTGTGGTTATCGACGTGAAGAACGACAGCGGCTACATCACTTTCAATGTGGACCATCCTATCGTCCAGGAGATCGATGCGGACAGGAACTATATCAAGGATATCAGAAAGCTGATGGATACCCTGTATGAGCATGATGTCTATCCGATTGCAAGGATTGTCGCATTCAAGGACCCGCAACTGGCGGAGAACAAAACCGACTATGCGATTCACAATAAGGATGGCAGTGTCTGGAAGTACAAGAACATTGCCTGGCTGAATCCTTATAATGAAGACACATGGGAATATATTGTGGACATGGCAAAGATCGCAGCTGATGTCGGTTTTAAGGAAATTCAGTTTGACTACATCCGATTCGAAGCGACCAAGTATCTGGATGGTGCCTATTTCGGAAATATAGATCCTGACAAGACACGCAGGGATGCCATTCTGGAGTTTGTCGACTATGCTATGGCAGAGCTTAAACCGCTGGGGGTAGTGGTTTCTGCGGATGTGTTTGGCACCATTATTGCCAGTGAAATCGACAGCAAGACGATTGGACAGGAATACATCGAAATGGCAAAACGGCTGGATGTCATCTGTCCGATGGTCTATCCTTCCCATTACGGTTTTGGGTATTTTGGTGCACCGAGCGGTGTCCACTCCGATCACTATCCGTATGAGACGATTCTGGGGTCCATGGAACTCTCCAACCAACGCTATGAGGAAATCGGAGAAGATGAACATGGCGCCATCGTACGTCCGTGGCTGCAGGCATTTACAGCTTCCTATCTCGGAAGCGGCAACTATATCACCTATGATGCTGCGGCGATACGGGAGCAGATACAAGGTGCTTATGATGCGGGTCTGAATGAATGGCTCCTTTGGAATGCATCCAATAAATACCGAGAGGGTGCGCTGCTGCCTGAATAGACGTTATGACAAGGAGGCAATATGATCAACAAAGAAAAAGTGAAGTTGATGACGAAAGTCGCCAGCTATGAATCCGGAAAAGGCAAGGAAGATATTCATATGATGGGCTTTTTTCGCGGCGATTATGTATCGTTCAATACTTTCATCACACTTCTTGGAGTGACCGTATCCCTGATGTTTTTTTTTCTTGCTGATTTTGGAGAGCAGGTATTTGGCAATCTCGACAGGGCAATGGGCATGGATTACACTTCAATGGGTGTGGAATACCTGACGATCTGGATTGTATTCCTTGTCATCTATGGCATAGTAAGCACCATCATCTACAGAAACCGCTACAACGAGGCCAGCTTAAGGATAGAACGTTATCAAAAGTGGCTGAAGGACATCAGACGCATGTCCGCACGCTTGGGAGGACGCTCATGACAGTATTGCTTGAAACAAAAGAACTATTGGTATCCATCTACAAGAAATTTGAAAAACTGATTCAGCCCGGCGCGAAGTTCCTGCTGGCTCTGATTGTGTTAAGCAAACTGACAAACTACATGCTTCAGTTTGGAGGGGGCGACAAGCTGGATGTCCTGAATAAGGCTTCCACATCGGCAGCGCTTTCGATTATCGTTGCATTTGTGCCTGGCAGCTGGTTTGTGTTGCTGCTTGTCCTTCTAATCAGCGCAAGGCTTTTCTTTATCTCGATGGAGGCGACTTTTATTGTCTTTGTTGTCATGATGGTGCTCTACCTTATGTTCGTGAGGCTGTATCCCCAGTATGCATATTTGACGATTCTTGTACCTTTGATGTTCGTATTCAAGCTGGGTTATGTGCTGCCGGTTTTTGCAGGGCTGTTTATTGGGCCTGCGGCGATTCTCTCCATGGCTGTGGGTGTTGTCATCTATTTCATGTCGGGCAGCCTTCCGGGACTGCTCCGGATACAGTCGGCTGAGATGTTTGACATGCCTTCGACACTGCTTGGCATGTACAGGTATTTTATGGACAGTGTTGGCGGCAACCGCGAAATGATCCTGACCATCGCTGTTTTTGCCATCGTTGTCGTTGTTGTATATACGGTTTCAAAGCTTGAAATGGATTACATTTTCTTCATAGCGATTGGTGCAGGTGTTGCAACAAACCTAATCTGTTTTATTATCGGGAATATCATCCTGGGTGCGCAGGTCAGCATTGGCGGTGCCTTCCTGGGCTCTATCGTCGCAGCAATCATAGTAGGCATCATGCAGTTCTTCAGGTTCAACCTGGACTACCAAAAAGCCGAAAAGGTTCAATTCGAAGACGATGATTATTTCTACTATGTTAAAGCCATCCCGAAAATCAAGGTGGCCAAAGCCAAAAAAGAAATCAAAACCATTCACTAACGGGGTGACGATGTGATCAATTTTTCCGAATTATATTCATTTATGGAGCGTGCTGCGCTCGCCATGCCATCCATCAATATCAAGGATATTATAGAGATCCTTCTCATAGCCTTTGTCATCTACCAGCTTGTTGTCTGGGTAAGGGGGACAAGGGCTTGGATGCTGTTCAAAGGAATATTTGTGATCTTGATCATCTCGTTCCTGGCGATGATTTTTGAACTGAATACAATTCTATGGATCTTCGCCAATACAATCAATGTGGGCATCATTGCCATGTTGATTGTTTTCCAGCCTGAGCTTAGAAGAGCCCTGGAACAGCTTGGAAGAAGGAATTTCATCAATGTGCTGATCGCTGGCGAGACGACAGGTATGGTCCACAGGATTTCCGCAGCCTCAGCCCACGAACTGATTACTGCCGTGGAAGAGATGGCGAAGGTTAAAACAGGTGCCCTTATAGTCCTTGAGGGAGACGTGAAGCTCCATGAACACGAAGCGACAGGCATCAACATCGACTCGACCATTTCCAGCCAGCTGCTGATCAATATATTTGAACACAATACCCCGCTCCATGATGGCGCGGTCCTCATTCGGGATAACCGGATTGTCGCAGCTACGTGCTATCTGCCTTTGTCGGACAGCATGTCATTAAGCAAGGACATGGGCACAAGGCATCGGGCAGCGGTCGGCATAACAGAGATATCCGACGCATGGGTGCTGGTTGTGTCGGAAGAGACAGGCCATATGTCCCTGGCGATCGGCGGCACAATCATCAGAAATATCGACAGGGAATATCTACAGAACAAACTTCTGACGGGCGTTGGATCGAAAGCCGAACTCAGGAGAATAAGATTATGGAAAGGCAGACATAAGAATGTTAAAAAGACTTCTAAATAACTGGAACTGGAAGATCCTGTCTCTTGCTGTCGCCTTTACGCTGTGGCTGATTGTCATGAACTACGAGGATCCCTTCATCACGCGGACATTCAAGAATGTGCCGGTGGTAAAACTGAATGAAGACGCCATTACATCCCAAAGAAAAGCCGTTTACTATCGTTCCGGCGAGTCGGTCGAACTCGTGCTGGAAGGCCCTCGCTCGGTGATGGACAGGTACAGTGCGTCGGATATCTATGCTTATGCTGATCTGTCCAAAGTATCTGTGACAAACGCGGTCGATATTGAAATCAACATCAATGAGAAGCTGAGTATCAAGGAGCAAAAACCGCTTAAGATGGAGATTGACCTTGAGAATGTCATTACTGTCCAGAAGGAAATACAGGCCTACTATGACGGAGAACCGGCGAACGGATACGTCAAGCTGGAGCCTTCCATCGAGCCGAATGTCATCCAGATCACCGGGCCTGAATCCAATATCTCCCGTGTATCGAAGGTTTTCGCTTCCATCAATATCGACGGTGCAAAGGATGACCTGACCTTGTACGCGACACCGCTGCTGGTGGATGAAAACAATGAGGTTGTCCAGGGTATAACAATGAGCAACACGATGGTGGAAGTCAGGGTGCCCGTTCAGCGACTCAAGAAGATTGGGATATCTGAAAACCTTGTAAAAACAGCGGCTCCAGGCTATGGGATCGATGATATTGCGCTTGATATGGAAAGTGTCATGGTTAGGGGCGAAGACAATGCACTGGCACAGATTGACAGGATCGTCATCGAAAACTTTGATTTGGGCAATTACACAGAACCGACGGATATCCAGGTCGACTTGACAACCTTCCTGCCTGAAGGCGTATACATCTATGGCAGTGAGGGCATTGCGACGGTTCATGTGGATGTCGCGCCTCTGCAGCAGAAAACACTGGAATTCACAACGGACGATATCCAGGTTGAAAACGTGCCTGACGATTTGGAGTATGTGTTCGTCACTGCTCCAGATAAGGTGTTCGGCATCATTTTTGAGGGTACGGAAAAGGTGCTCGATGAACTCGACCTATCAAGTGTGAGTCTGATTCTGTCGCTACGGGACAGACCGGCGGGTACCTTTACACTGCCCCTTGAGATGCACTTGCCCGCCGTTGTGACGGTTGTCCAGGATGCCGATGATGTAACGGTTCGTCTGCAGAAGGCTGAAGCTGATAACTAGACCATTTGACAAACTGGTATATACCATACAATAACAGAATCAAATTCAAGAGCCCTGTCGTGTTGATGGGGCTTTTTTACAGTGTTATAATAGCTAGTACAGCGTTTGCTAACTATTTAGCGAGCGCTGTACTATGATTAATAGACGAAGGGAGTCTTTGAAAATGAGCAGACTTTTCGGTACGGATGGTGTCAGAGGTGTAGCAAACGAGGAGTTGACAATAGAGTTGGCATACTTGCTTGGCCAGGCGGGCGCCTATGTTTTGACCAAAGAAAATAAACATAAACCCACATTCCTCATCGGGAGGGATACAAGGATTTCAGGTGAGATGCTTGAAGCGGCCATGATTGCAGGTATCTGTTCGGTGGGCGCAGATGCATTGTCGATCGGTATCGTGCCGACACCGGCGGTCGCCTACCTGACGAGAGAGTACGGTGCCGATGCCGGTGTCGTCATCTCCGCATCCCATAACCCTGTAGAATACAACGGTATAAAATTCTTCAATAGAGACGGTTATAAGCTGACGGACAGCATGGAGGACGAAATCGAAGCTCTGGTTGCAGACAAGAACAAAGATATTCCATTGCCGACAGGTGTCCATATCGGCAAGGTCGTAAGGAGAAATGAGAGCATCTACGACTATATCCGATTTGTGAAAAAGCAGATCAATACAGACTTTGATGGCATCAAGGTTGTCATAGACTGCGCGAATGGGGCATCCTATGTCTCGGCACCTGCAGCGCTGAGGGAGATGGGCGCTGAAGTCGTCATCATACACAACGAACCCGATGGCTTCAATATCAACAGAAAATGCGGCTCCACCCATATGGAAGACTTGCAGCAGTATGTCGTCCAGGTTGGCGCCGACCTTGGCCTTGCTTTCGATGGCGATGCCGACAGGTGTCTTGCGGTGGATGAGAAGGGGCAGGTTGTCGACGGTGACCAGCTGATGTCCATCATCGGGCTGCATATGAAAGATGAAAACAAACTGAAACAGGATACGATCGTCGCAACGGTGATGAGCAATCTGGGCTTTTTCATCATGGGAAAAGAGCAGGGCATCAACATGGAACAGACGGCAGTCGGTGACCGATATGTGCTTGAACGTATGATTGAGGGCGGCTTCAATATCGGCGGCGAACAGTCCGGGCACATCATTTTTCTTGATGAGAATACGACAGGCGACGGGTTGCTGACGGGCTTCCATCTGCTTGAGGCGATGAAACTGACCGGCAAGAAACTGTCCGACCTTTCTTCTGTCATGGAAGTCATGCCGCAGGTTCTGGTCAATGCCAAAGTTAGCAACGATATGAAACACAAGTACATGGAAAACGCGGTTGTTGCAAAAGCGATCAACGACCTGGAGAAAAAATTCGACGGCAAGGGCAGGGTGCTGATCAGGCCGTCGGGTACCGAGCCTCTGGTTCGTGTGATGATTGAAGGAAAAGACAAAAAGGTGCTTGAAGAAGAAGCGCTGTTTCTTGCAAAACTTATCGAGATGCAGTTGAAGTAGGAGGACGCTATGTGCGGAATAGTTGGATATATAGGTAAACAGGAAGCTTCACCAATACTGATTGAAGGGCTTAAATCACTCGAATACAGAGGTTACGACTCGGCAGGCATAGCTGTTTACAACGAGCACTTGACAATGGTCAAGTCTAAGGGCAGGCTGGCTGACCTCGAAATCAAGCTGGCTGGCAATGTGCCGACGGGTGGATGCGGTATCGGTCATACGAGATGGGCCACACACGGCGAGCCGTCGGATACGAATTCCCACCCCCATATGAACAGCGACAGCAGCATCGCACTGGTGCATAACGGTATCATTGAAAACTACATGCCTTTAAAGAAAGAACTGATGGCATTAGGCTATGTCTTCCAATCGGAAACTGATACGGAAGTGGCTGTCCAGCTGATAGATTTCTACTACAGACAAAGCAATGATATTTTGGATGCAGTGATCCAGGCCATCAAGAGAATCAAGGGTTCCTACGCTTTTGGTGTCATATGCAAGAACGAACCTGACAAGCTGATTGCAGTAAGGAAGGACAGCCCATTGATTATCGGTATTGGCGAGGGCGAGAATTTTATCGCATCGGATATACCAGCCATATTGAAACACACTAGAAATGTCTATCTTATCGAGGACCATGATGTGGTCGTGTTGACAAAAGATGCGATTCAGATCATGGATGTGGACAAGAATCCTGTAACGAAGGAAATCTATAAAGTGACATGGGATATAGCTGCTGCGGAAAAACAGGGCTATCCGCATTTCATGCTCAAGGAAATCTATGAACAGGCGAAAATCCTTAAGGATACAATCGGTTCAAGGCTGCCTCTCGACCAGGATACGGTCGACCTGGATGGCATCGGTCTGTCAAAAGAGGAGCTTGACGATATCAACAAGGTCTATATTGTCGCCTGCGGCACAGCCTACTATTCGGGACTGGTCGGCAAGGCACTGCTGGAAAAGATCGCCAGGATACCGGTTGTGGCCGAGGTAGCCTCTGAATTCAGGTACAGCGATCCGATTATCGACAACAAGACACTGATGATTGTCGTTTCCCAGTCAGGCGAGACGGCCGATACCCTTGCAGCCCTCAGGATGGCGAAAAAGGCGGGCGCCCACACCATAGGCGTCGTCAATGCGGTCGGATCGACAATAGCCAGGGAGGCGGACCATGTGCTGTATACCTGGGCGGGGCCTGAAATAGCAGTTGCATCGACAAAAGCCTATTCGGCGCAGCTGATGGCGTTCTATCTGATTGTCATGAAGGTCGCTCTTGAGACGGGCAGAATCAGCAAAGAGGCGTTCAGGGAGATCCGCCAGGAATTGTATGCGCTACCTGGAAAGGTCAGTCAGGTGCTTGATATGGCACCGCTGGTCAAGGAGATGGCCGACAAGTATATCAATCTGAAGAATGTCTTTTATATTGGCAGAGGTCTGGACTATGCCGTTTCGATGGAAGGCGCCCTTAAAATCAAGGAAATCGCCTACCTCCATGCAGAACCGTACCAGGCTGGCGAGCTGAAGCACGGACCGATTGCCCTGATTGAAAAGGGATCCCTTCTCGTAGGGTTGCTTTCGCAGGAGAATCTTTTCGAGAAAACTGTCAGCAACATCAAGGAAGTAAAAGCCAGAGGCGCCAACGTGCTTGCCATCGCCATGGAAGGCAACGGCGATGTGGAGCAGGTGGCGGATGACGTGATCTATGTGCCAAGAACCCACTGGATGATGGCGCCCCTTCTGGAGAATATTCCACAGCAGCTTTTTGCCTATTACATTGCATCGGGTCTGGGACGTGACGTTGACAAGCCGAGGAATCTAGCCAAGTCGGTCACGGTGGAATAGAACTTGTGAAATTGAGAAAGTGGTGCGATAATTAGAATATGGATAAAAAATTATACAAACTGAAGGACCAGAAAATGATTGCCGGCGTGTGCGGCGGTATAGCAGAGTATTTTGCGGTCGATCCAACAATCGTCCGGCTGCTGTTTGTCCTGCTGCTGTTGGCGGCCAAAGTTGGAGCTGTCATTGCATACATAGTCATCGCATTGATTCTTCCAGAAAAACCGGCTGATACAACAAGCGGGGAAAATGCAACGGCAGAGGGAACACCCGCAAAAAAAGCGGAGCACAATTCGAAGACGATACTGGGATTGGCACTGGTTGCGCTGGGCGGTTTCATGCTGTTCGAGCGCTATTTCCACTGGATTGACCTATCCGTACTGGCTGCAATCGGCGTCATAGCGCTTGGTGCCTATATTGTACTAAAAGGAGAGAAATAACAAGAAGCGGGGTGAGTGCATGTTTCGACACAAACATCTGGACAGATGCCTTGAAACTGCAAAGACAATCAAACTTGACGGCGACTCCAAATTCATATTTTTCAGCGATGTTCACAGGGGTGACAACAGTATGTCCGATGAATTCGCCCACAATCAGAATATCTATTACCATGCACTGTCGACTTATTTCGATGAAGGCTACACATACGTCGAGGTAGGGGACGGGGATGAGCTATGGGAGCACGGCAAGTACAAGCATTTAAGGATGGCACACAGCGATGTGTACCTGCTCATCAAAAAGTTCTTCGATGAAGGCAGGCTGTATTATTTGTATGGCAACCACAATATGGCCCTGAAGAACAAACACTTCGTCAAAAAGAATATGTATCTGTTTGATGATGAATACACAGATGAAATAAGGCCGCTGTTTCCTGGAATCAAAATATATGAATCGCTTAAGCTGGTTTGCCGGAAGACTAAGAAAGTGTTCCTGGTTGTTCATGGACACCAGGGCGATTTCATGAATGACCAGTGGTGGGCGGCATCCATGTTCTCGATGCGCTATTTCTGGCGGTTTATGCATATGATCGGATTCAAGAATCCTGCCAGCCCTTCGAAAAACAGGCAGAAGCGGCATAAGATAGAAAAGAACTACTCGAAATGGATCAGGAACAACGGCGTTGGCATCATCTGCGGTCACACACACCGGCCAAAGCTGCCGCTTGCATATGAAACGCCGTATTTGAACACGGGCTGCTGCATCCATCCCAGAGGCATCACAGGCATCGAGCTTGTCGGAAGCAAAGTCTCTCTTGTCGACTGGCGTGTCAGGCCGGCGGAGGATGGGCAGCTGTTCATCAGCAAGGTGGTCATGAGGGGGCCGGTCAGCCTGGAAGACTACGAACTGCTTAAGTCTTTTAACGATTAAAGGCGACACAACTTGAAATCTGCAATGATATATTGTATGATTGGAAAAGATGTCAATCAGTAACAAACAGAAATGGAGATTCAAATGGAAAATACAATACTTGCAAAAGTCGGCGATATCAGCATTTCAAAAGCTGATCTGGTGAAAGTGCTTAGAAACCTGCCGCAGCAACAGGCGCAACAGACAGCGACGGCTGAAGGCAGACTGAGACTTCTTGAGGAAATGGTAGCAGGAGAACTGCTCTACCTGCAAGCCAAGGAAGATGGCCTTGACCAAGATGCTGATTACAAGAAGCTTGTAGAGGAATCGATGCGGGCATTGCTTCAGAACTATGCCATCAAGAAGCTTTTTGACGATGTGAACATCACAGATGAAGATGCTGAATGCTTTTATAAGGAAAATGAAACCCAGTTCAAGAGCCAGGCTCAGGTTCAGGCGAGCCATATCCTTGTCGATGCAGAAGACAAATGCCTGGAAGTAAAAAAAGAGATTGAAGCAGGCAAGAGTTTTGAAGATGCTGCCAAGGAATACTCTTCGTGCCCTTCAAAAGAACGCGGCGGTGACCTTGGTGCTTTCGGAAGAGGCCAGATGGTACCTGAGTTCGAGGATGCTGCTTTTTCTCTCGAAGAGGGTATCGTCAGTGAACCGGTACAGACACAGTTCGGCTACCACCTGATCAAGGTGACCAAGCAGATACCTGAAGGTGTGAAGGCCCTTGAAGAAGTGAAGGACCAGATCAAGCAGCAGCTTGAAATGCAGAAGAAGACTGAGCTATACCACGGGAAAGTCGGTCAGCTGAAAGAGAAGTATCCAAACGAGATTTTTGAAGATCAACTGCAGTAAGTTAGATGAGGCTGTTGTGCTAGCCAAAAGTTAGTGCGACGGCCTTTCTTGTGCTATAATATTTTTACTGGAAACGGAGGGGCACAATGGATATTGAAGCCATTTACTATGAGCTGGCTAAATCCCTGCCGGCAGAATCAATACAACGCGATGTAGCGATGAGCAGCCAGACGTCCTTCAAGATTGGCGGACCGGCTGATCTTTTCGTTACGCCCAATGACAAGGTGCAGCTCCAAAAGGCGATACAAGCCTGCAGGAAAATGGAAGTGCCTTACTACATCATGGGCAACGGCAGCAACCTCCTGGTTTCAGACAAAGGCTACCGGGGCGTTATTATTCAGATATACAGACAAATGAATCATATTGAAATAGATGGTACAACAGTGAGAACCGGTGCAGGCATATTGCTCTCCACACTGGCAAAACGTGTTCTTGATGCGGGTCTGACAGGTCTTGAGTTCGCTTCGGGCATACCTGGAACCGTCGGAGGTGCCCTATACATGAATGCAGGCGCCTACGGCGGTGAAATGAAGGATGTCCTTGTGGAGGCAACCATTGTGGACCATGAGGGCAATATCCGCGTGATGCCTGCAGAAGCGCTGCAGCTGGGTTACCGCACCAGTACCCTTCAAAATACAGGTGATACAATCGTGGAAGCGGTTTTCAAGCTGTCAGAAGGCGACCGGAGCATGATACTGGAACAGATGCGGGACCTGGATGAAAGACGAAGGACGAAGCAGCCGCTGGAATTTCCGAGCGCAGGAAGCACGTTCAAGCGTCCGACCGGTTATTATGCGGGCAAGCTGATCATGGATGCCGGTCTGGCCGGCTACAGCATTGGCGATGCAACGGTATCGACGAAACACTGCGGATTCGTGGTGAACAACGGCAATGCAAGCTGCCAGGATGTCCTGGATCTGATCGAGCATATTAAGACAACAGTCAAGGCGCGCTTCGGTGTGGACATGGAACCTGAAGTGCGGATTATTGGTGAATTCTAGGGAGGTGTGGGCATGCAGTTTGTAATCGTAACAGGCATATCGGGTGCAGGAAAAAAGCACGGCTTTGAAAATGCTTGAGGATACTGGTTTTTTCTGCGTTGACAACCTGCCGCCGGCGCTGATCGGCAAGTTCGCTGAAATATGTTTCACGCCGGATTCCCTCATTCAACAAGGTGGCAGTCGGTATCGACATCAGAGGCGGAGGGCACTTCGAGGAAGTCTACGGCGTGCTGAACGATCTGAAGGAACATGGACTCGATGCCAAGACGGTTTTTCTGGAATCCTCGGATGAAGTGCTTGTGAAGCGTTTCAAAGAGACCCGCCGAAAGCATCCGTTGGTTGAGGGCGGCCGTATCGTGGATGGCATCATCAAAGAAAGGGAGATGCTTGAAGGGCTCAAAGAAAGGGCCGACTATATCATGGATACGACGAATCTTCTAACAAGAGAACTGAAGCAGGCTCTTTTGGACATAGTTGTTGAAGGCAAGGACCTATGACAACCTGATCGTCACTGTGATGTCCTTTGGTTTCAAATACGGCATACCGACAGACTCGGACCTGGTTTTCGATGTGCGCTTCCTGCCGAACCCTTTTTACAAACTGGAACTCCGGCCTTTGACGGGCAATGACAAACCTGTCAAGGACTATGTGATGCAGTGGGAGGCGGCTAAAACATTTCTTGTCAAGCTGGAGGATATGGTCAACTTCCTGATACCCAACTATATCCAGGAAGGCAAGAACAAGCTGGTCATCAGTATAGGATGCACAGGCGGCAAGCATCGATCGGTCACATTGGCCAATGAACTGGCCAAGCGTCTGGCGGACTCGGAATATACGGTTAACACATATCACAAGGATATTGAAAAAGATGCCAGGGTTGGCAAGTAGATAGAGGAAAAACATTGAACAAAAACATGAAACTCGCCTGTATTGGTGGCGGCACCGGCCTGTCCACCATTTTGCGGGGATTGAAAAAACATTCGGACAACATAACGGCGATCGTCACTGTATCTGACAATGGCGGGAGTTCGGGCATACTCAGAAGAGAGATGAATATGCTGCCGCCTGGGGACATAAGGAACTGTCTATTGGCGCTGGCTGAAACCGAGCCGGTCTTTGAGGACCTTTTCCAATACAGGTTCAAGGAAGGCAGCTTGAGAGGCCAGAATCTTGGGAATCTGTTTCTGGCAGCACTGACAGATATGTACCAGAACTTTGGCCATGCTGTGGAGAAGGCCAATGACATCCTGCGGGTAAGAGGGCGTGTGCTGCCTGTGACCCTTGAGGACATAGAGCTGGAGGCGCATTTCGTGGATGGCACGACGCTTGTCGGGGAAACGCAGATTGTGGAAGCCTGCAAAGAGGAGCGCAAGGAAATAAAAAAGATTTCCCTTTTGCCTGCGAACCCGAAGGTCCACAGCCATGTCATCGATGCCATTGAAGAGGCTGATATCGTCCTGCTTGGACCGGGAAGCCTGTTTACATCCATCGTCCCGAATCTTTTGGTGGATGGGGTTGCAGAGGCGCTGAAAAGGACAAAGGCGAAAGTTGTTTATGTCGGCAACATCATGACACAGCCCGGCGAGACGGAAGGGTTCAGCCTGTCGGACCATCTCGGGGTTATCGAATCCTATCTGGAGCCGAATACAATCGATATGGTTGTTTGCAACAGCGCCCACGTCAACGGGGATATCCTCAAGAATTATCTCCAGGACGGAGCGGCTTTCGTCAGGAATGACTGCGAGAGCTACCTGGTGATCGAAGCACCGATGGCCCTGGTGGAGGATAAGGAGAAGCACATCCGCCATGATGCCGATGTTCTGGCGGAAATCATAAACCAGTATTGCAGTGCAGGAGGTGGACAAGTGTCTTTCTCGTCGACAATAAAGGAAGAGCTTGCCAGACATGCCGGAGACGCCAGGCATTGTCTCATTGCTGAATTGACAGCGATCATCAATATTTGCGGCCGGGTGGATCAGAAAATCCCGAAACGGGAAATTTCACCATCAAAGTCCATACGGAAAATGGGGCTGTGGCTAGAAAATACTTTACATTGCTCAAAAAAACATTTAATATGAAGATTGAGGTTTCTACGAAGAAAAGCGCGCAGGCTTAAACGGCACAATGTATATATGATGCATGTGAAGGAGCCGGAGCATGCGCTTAGGATACTCCAGGCGACCCGTCTTGTTGAAGATGGGGTGTTCGTCCACCGTATCCATCCCTTGATTGTCCAGGACATCTGCTGCAAGAGGGCCTATATTCGAGGCGCCTTTCTGGCAGGCGGATCGATGAGCGATCCGGAAAAGACATACCATTTGGAATTCGTAGACCATAGTCTTTCCGCACTGCATGGAATTGCAACATCTTTTGGCGCAGTTTGAAATCGATGCCAAGATTATCCAACGCAAGAAATACCATGTGCTTTATTTGAAGGAAGGCATGCTGATTGTCGATCTTTTGAATGTGATGGAGGCCCATGTGGCGTTGATGGAACTTGAGAATCTCAGGATTCTCAAGGAAATGAGGAACAATGTCAATCGTATCGTGAACTGCGAGACAGCCAACCTGAATAAAACGGTTTCAGCGGCAGTCAGACAGATACATGATATTGAATATATTCAAGATGCGGTTGGGTTGGATACACTGCCGGAATCACTTGAAGCGATAGCTATGGCCAGGCTGGACAATCAAGATGCCAGTCTTAAAGAGCTTGGGGAAATGCTCAATCCACCTATCGGCAAGTCGGGAGTCAACCACCGTTTGCGCAAATTATGTGAAATTGCAGACGGTATTAGGAAGCAAAGGGAGGATATCGATGACTGAAAAAAATATCAAGGTAAAGATTGCGTCTGGGATGGAAGCCAGACCGGTGGCGCTGTTCGTTCAGGTGGCTAGCCAGTTCCAAAGCAGCGTTTATGTCAAGATCGATGAGAAAAAAGTCAATGCCAAAAGCATCATGGGGATGATGTCGCTGGGCGTGCTTCAGGATGAAGACCTGACGCTGATTGTAGATGGTCCGGATGAAGGGGAAGCTATCGAGAAGCTAGCGGAATATTTGACAACAGAAAGTTAAGGTTAGGGTGAATGAGGTCGGAGAAGTGTCTCCGGCCTTTTAATTTTCAGCGACAGGGAGGCTAGTCATGAGAACGGACGGCAGAGGGAACAATGAACTAAGAGAAGTGAAGATGACGAAGGATTTCATCATCTATCCTGAAGGATCCATACTGATTGAAATGGGCAATACCAAAGTCATATGCAACGCTTCAGTAGAGGAAGGCGTGCCGAAGTTCAAGAAGGATTCAGGTGAAGGTTGGGTCACGGCCGAATATTCGATGCTGCCGCGCTCGACCCATGACAGGATGACAAGGGATATCAGCCGCTTGAAAAAGAACAACAGGGCGGTGGAAATACAAAGGCTGATCGGCAGGGCGCTGCGTTCGGTCGTGGATTACAGGAAACTGGGCGAGCGGACGATTACGGTTGACTGCGACGTCATCCAGGCGGACGGCGGAACACGTACAGCTGCCATTACAGGAGCCTATGTGGCCCTTGCGCTTGCTTGCCGCAGGCTGATGGAAGACGGATTGATCGAAGCGTATCCGCTCAATGGGCAGGTGGCTGCGGTCAGTGTAGGCATTATCGATGGTGCCCCGATGCTGGACTTGTGTTACGAAGAAGACAGCAAGGCCCATGTGGATATGAATGTGGTCATGACAGACAAAGGAGCCTTTATCGAGGTGCAGGGCACAGGTGAAGAGGCACCGTTCAGCAGAGAACAGTTTGATACGCTGCTTGAAGTCGCGGAAAAGGTATTGAGAAGTTGATTGAAATGCAGAAGAGCGTTTTGGAGGCATAAGATGGCTGCAGGTATGGAATTGATTTTCGCTACAAAAAACAATGGAAAGATGAAGGAAATCAGACAGATCATGGCTGATTCGGGATACACGATCTTGTCAATGGAAGAGGCGGGGATAGACATCGATGTGCATGAGGACGGCGAGACTTTTGAAGAGAATGCTGTGAAGAAAGCCGTTGAGATCATGCAGGCTTCAGGCAAGCTTGTCCTGGCCGATGATTCTGGCCTTGAGGTGGATTATATTAACAGGGAGCCGGGGGTCTATTCGGCGCGCTATGGCGGCGAGGGCACACCCTACAG
>CAXXGE010000026.1:0-26594 GCA_963677915.2 Vallitaleaceae bacterium
AATTTCTTTAAAAAATTTATAGTTAAAATTTTAATCTGAGAATTATTTTCTTTTAATTATTGCACCTAAGTTATGTCAGTGAAGTAAAAGCCTATCTTTCTTATCTTGCTATAAATTGCTTTCTTGAGTATATTATTATGATTATTTGGTTTATTTTAATAGATATGGCAATTGAGTTTAGAGCTAATTTTTAAGTAGACTATCAATGTATTATTCGTGGGTACTATAATATACAAGTTTTTATATTGCATTTAATTCAATTTATTAACTTTCAATATTTGGTAGTAGTTAATAAAATGCCTAAAAATTTTCATTTGCTATTTTTTTAAATTCTTAAGATTTTGAAAATTTATGACAAAGATCTTCAAATATTATATTATCTTCATTTCTAAAAAGTTGAGCTAAATCATTTGGATTAGGATATTATTTTTTTATAGCATTAATAACCTTTTAGGCTTTTTTTCTATATATATCAATTTTATTAAGAGTAAATTTTTTTAAATTTGTAAATTCAAACTATCTCTTATCTTCTTTATGAAAGTTCTTTAAAGAACATAGTTAGTTTTTTATTTTACTTATTAAAAATAAATACTAATTATTATGTCATCTAACTATCAGTTATTTTAAAAAGCTCATTATAATTAATATATGTTTACCCATCCTTTTGCATTATTATTTATTTCTCATGCATCTTACTTCAATATAGTAAATTGCTTTATAAAGTATCAATATTGTATAAGAGATCAATCTTTTTTAAGCATTTTTATAGAGTTGATAATTTTGCACATCCTTTATACAAAAAAATTAATTTTAGTAAAAGGGAATGAATTGAAATTATATAGTACCTTATTTCTTCAAATCTTTTTATTATAATTATGCAACTAATAATTTTTAATTTGACTGTAAGGATTGCATTAAAAATTAAACTTTTTTCTTTTTATCTAGCTAATCTTTTTAGAATTATCAAGACTTAACATTTTCTAAAATTTTTGTTGTTTCTGAAATTTGATTATCCTTAATCTAGTCTTATTATAGAAATGAAATATGAAAAATAGAAGTTAATATATTTTTTACTTTGAATTAGATTTATAAATTCATCATTTTAAATTGTATTTATAAATTAAGCATAAGTAAAAGATTTTTCAGAAGAATTATTATTATTTGAAGCTTAGTTTAATATTTTGATGTAGAAATTTAATTCTTGATGATTTAATTCCATGTATAAATTTTAAGAAATATAATTAGAAAGAATTTATTTTGTTAATATTTTGTCTTTTGAATTAGATTTAGAAGTTTCATAAATATAAGTTTTAACTTAATTTCTTTATGAAACTTTGTTTTTTAATATTTCTAGTACTTTATCAATCTTCCGAAATACATAATAAAGTTTAATAAGATATTTAAAAAAATAATTTTTGTTTTTCATATGTCCTATAGTTTTAAAAGTTAACTTGAATATAATACATATTGAAATACAAGAATTTATTAGAATATTACTTGAAAAAAATATATGACTCAACATGAAAAAAAAAAAATTTTAAAGAAAAATGAAAATGATACTTTTGACAAATTAATCTTATTTTATTTTTATTTTTATACACTTTTTTCTTAATTTGATGAAGATCAGAGTTCAATATTTTTATTTTTTTCTTCTTTTTTATCAAGAGATGCAGATTATTTTATTTAATTTTTACTAGTTTTAGAAGGAGATAATTATTATTTTTTAATTGGAGATCAATTAGAAATCATAGGAAATTATTAAAAGGTATTTTAGGGTGAATAAAATCGAAAATTTCTAAGATAAATAAATTAATTATAAAGAAAAGCTTACAATATTTTCTATACTTTTTCTTTAGTAATTATGATTATTTGAATATGTTTCTATTTTTACGAAAATTCATTTAATAAATTTTAGTAACTTTTTAATTATTAAAAATAATTTTGTCCAAAAATATTAGTATGCTTGAATTAAAGTATTTAAGTTACTTATAATTGTATCTAATTCTATAACATGTAATAATATATTATATAGTAAATTTTTAAAAACATATCTTGGCAAAATAAAAGGCATTGCCATAGAACTGCATATCAGTTGGTTCATTGTTTTCGGCCTGGTTGCCTATACAATGGGAGCGAGCTTTTATCCGGAAAACTACCCTGAATTGAAAATGACAGCCGTCGTGGCACTCAGCCTGCTTGTGCCGGTTTTGCTGCTTGTGTCCGTCCTGCTCCATGAACTGTCCCACTCGGTCGTATCCATCAGTCAGGGTATTCCAGTCAAAAAGATCACTCTGTTCATCTTCGGGGGCATGGCGCAGATGGACGAGGAACCGGATGATCCGGACAAGGAGCTGAAAATCGCACTGGCCGGGCCGCTAATGAGCGTGTTCCTTCTCTTTGTTTTCTATATGCTCACAAGGCTTCTGCTGAATCTGGGCGTGCCAGAAGCCTATACAATACCGATCTCCTATGCTGCGACTTTGAATGCGATGATTGTCATCTTCAACATGGTGCCGGCTTTTCCTATGGATGGCGGCCGGGTGCTTAGGGCGATTATCTGGAAATACAAGAAAGATCTGCAATATGCCACCCGCATTACGTCTTCGATGGGCAGCACCTTCGGCTACATGCTGATGTTTATGGGGGGGTACTGGATTTTCACCGGTTATCTGCTCAACGGCATATGGTTCCTGTTTATCGGCTGGTTCATCCGTCAGCTGTCAGAGTCGGGCATGCAGAATACGATGATGACCGATCTTTTCAAGAAAATCAAAGTGAAGGAATTCATGACAGAATCGCCAATTTCTGTTGAGGCGGGCATGTCGGTCCAGCATTTGGTCGACCAGTATTTCTATAAATACAAGTTCCACTGCTTCCCTGTGAATAAGGAGGGTAAGACAATCGGCATCGCAGCCCTTGAACATGTTCATGATATACCGCTGGAAGAAAGAAGCCAGACACCGGTTTCAAGCATCGCACTGGCCATCGACAAGCCGTATATCGTTGGAGATACTGACATCATGACGACGGCCATGGATAAAATATTCAACAATGGGCTGGGCAGGGTTTTGGTAATTGAAGAGGAGAAAACCATCGGCATCATCACCCGCTCCGACATTCTGCATTACATAAGAATTTACAATAAGCTTCATGAGTGATAAAATGATGAAGGCGGTGCCAGGGGGACGGACCTTTTTGGCACAGCATCGGACGAGTGCCAAAAGGTCCGTCCCCCTGGCACCTTAAAGAAAGTATATTTGGAAAGCAGGCATTATGGAGAATAATTTCACTTCACTAGGCGTAAATGATTCGATACTGAAAGCGATAAGCGAGCTTGGATTCGAAACGCCGACAAACGTTCAACAAGAGGCCATACCGGCCATTCTAGACAAGAAGGACCTGATTGTCATGTCCAAGACAGGGAGCGGCAAAACCGGCGCTTTCGGCATACCAATCCTTCAGCAGCTGGACCCGGAAATCAAGGAACCTCAGGCGCTCATTCTGGCACCTACAAGGGAATTGGCTGTTCAGGTTGAAAGCGACATCAAGAAGATGGGCAAATACCTGGAAGTAAAGACAATAGCTGTTTACGGACAGCATAGTATAGAGACTGAGATCAAGGGGCTTGCAAAAGGGCCGGCACTAGTCTCGGGAACGCCTGGAAGGGTGCTCGACCATATCAAGCGTGGAACGCTCAAGACAAAGGGCATCAAGTTCCTTGTCCTTGACGAAGCCGACCGTATGCTCGACATGGGCTTTATTGATGAAGTATCCACAATCATCACGAAAACCCCGGATAATAGGATGACCATGCTTTTCTCCGCTACGATGCCTATCGAGGTGCGAAACATCTGCCAGGCTTATATGAGAGAGCCTGTGACAATCGAACTTGAGACTGAGACGAAGACGGTTGATACGGTAGAGCAGCTCTATTACAGAGTCGAGAAGAATGAAAAGAGAACACAGCTCAACAAGCTTTTGAAATACGAACAGCCGGAAAGCTGCATGATCTTCTGCAACACACGTTTCGAAGTGGACAGGGTCCAGGGCTATCTGGAGAGGAAAGGCTATCAGGCCGATGCGCTTCATGGTGCAAACAACCAGAACCAGCGGATGAAGACAATCCAGGATTTCAAAAAAGGCAAGGTGCATATTCTTGTAGCTACGGATGTGGCTGCCAGGGGTCTTCATATCGATGACATGGAGCTTGTCATCAACTACGATGTACCTGACGACAAGAACAGCTATGTCCACAGAATCGGAAGAACAGGGCGTGCCGGCCAGGAAGGCAAGGCGATATCTCTTGTCACAAGCGACAGTATCATGAGCCTGTACGAGATAGAGGAACACGTAGGCGTCCTGATCGAGGAAGCTGAACTTCCATCAGACGAGGCCATCAGGGAAAAGGCGGACGCAGCTTCCGGCAAGTGGGAGAAAATCATCGAAAGCCAGAATAGACACCAATCCTCCCACAGAGCCAAGCAGCAGCATCCAAGACCTGCCAAGCATCACCAAAAGAGTGCCACGGGGTCAGACCTTTTGGCACAGCAGGCGAAACCAGCGAAACCAGCGAAACCAGGCAAACCAGCATCCAGCGCGGATGAAGCTATGAAGACGAGTGCCAAAAGGTCCGTCCCCGTGGCACAGAAGAAGCATGTCAAAGTGATTATGACAAAAATGGGACCGGTGGAAGTGGTTTCATACGGGGAAGAGAAGAAATCCCTGCTGTCAAAAGTGTTTGGCTGGCTGAAAAAATAATATTGTGCAATCAAAAAACATCCAGTTCTCGTACTGGATGTTTTTTATAGACAAGTAATCTACATTATTCCTTTTCTTCGGTTTGGGGTCTGTTTCCGCTAACGATTGCTTCCATCAGCACTTCGGTATCTTCCGGATCATGGAAGAAATAGTAGAGGCCATCGCTTCCTCTGCCCATTGACTCCTCCGGTAATGTGTGGAAGTAGATATCCTCCTGTGACATGCCGATGGACAGATGTTGACAGAAGGACCGCCTTTGAAAGGGGCAAGTTCGCATCGACGTATGGCAGCGCTTTGGAAACGACAAAAGGCAGACGCCATGTCAATGTTTTTTCGGCTGCAGCAGTCAGAAACTTCTTCTGGTCTTTCGATCCTGCCGACATCACCGTCGCTGATTCTGCCGTCATTCGATTTCCTGAACCTGATGAAACCGATGGCGTCATCGCCGGTCAGGGTCTGGACACCGGCATCAAGATGAATGTGCAAAGGCGGATCCGCATATGGATCGTCGTAGTTCATGGCGAAAGGCACGTCCACTTCAACGCCGTCAACCAAATCGACTACCGCCTTGACTGCATCGTAATCGACAGCAATCACATAGGGGATATCGATGCCGAGAATCTCTTCGACAGCCTGACGGACCCCTTCATTGCCCCCGCCATCCTTGAAGCCATAGACGGCATTCAGTTTCTTCTGGCCGAGGACCATCCTTGCCTTCGACAGGGTGGTAAGTATCCCTGGGGACGGAAATCAGGTCGGCTTCATTGTTTTTCGGATCAAGGGAGACAACAATCATCGTATCGGTTCTTGTGCTCTCAAGGCCAATCAGTAGAATGTTCGTGCGCTTGCCATACAGCAATGTGACAGCCAGTACCGCAGCTATAAGCAGTAGGGCTGTCGTCAATATCATTTTCAAGATTGTATTTTTCATAATTATAAAGTATATTCCCTTTTGTGGTGGAATGCAAGCGTTTTTTACAGATATCTGCTATAATTGTTCTGAAGATTACGTATGGAGGACTAATGCATTGAAAATACTATATTACGACTGTTTTGCAGGGATTAGCGGAGGACATGAACCTGGGCGCAATGGTCGATCTAGGCGTTCCTTTCGAATATTTGAAAGAAGAACTGGGAAAGCTGAATATTCACGATGAATTCGAACTGAAGGCAGAGAAGAGAATGAAGATGGGCATTGAAGGAACCAAGGTCGATGTCATCCTTCACCATAAACATGAAGCAGATCACGGTCACCATCACCACCATCACCATAGAAACGTCTACGATATAGAAAAAATGATTGACGGAAGCGGGCTTTCGGCGGGTGTAAAGGATTCAGCCAAAAGCATATTCATGCAGGTGGCAAGAGCAGAAGCCAAAATACATGGCAAGAGCCTTGAAGAGATCCATTTCCATGAAGTTGGCGCAACAGATTTCCATCGTAGACATTATTGGAGCAGCCATCTGCTTTGATTATCTGAAAGTGGGACAAAATCATCTCATCGCCGATTCAGGTGGGCGGCGGCTTTGTCAAGTGTGCACACGGCATGATGCCTGTACCGGCGCCAGCAACGGCGGAGATTCTAAAGGACATTCCGATGAAAAGCGGTGCGGTAGACTCCGAGGCCACAACACCGACAGGTGCCGCGATTCTGGGCCGAAATGGCAGATGCCTTTACAGGGACTGTAGAGATGGTCGTAGAAAAGACAGGCTATGGACTGGGTTCCAAAGACTTTGAAATCCCGAACGTGCTGAGGGTGCATCTGGGTGAAATGAGTGAAAACAAGGAGAAAGCTGATCAAGGAGACAACATAGAAGTCACAACGCAGCTGATGCTTGAAACGAATATCGATGATATGAATCCAGAGAAATTCACCTTCGTTGAAGAACTGCTGTTTGACGCGGGCGCTCTGGATGTCTACAAGACCCCCAGCATAATGAAAAAAGGACGGCCAGCTACCATGCTGAGTGTACTGACAGATGGAGAGCACGCCGAAGCAATAGAGAAGATCATCTTCTGGGAGACATCCACGCTTGGTATCAGGAAAACCGTCGTAGAGAAAAGGATGCTTAAAAGGACGACCATCAATATCGAAACGCCTTTTGGCAGCATACCGGTCAAACGGGCCTATTGGGACGGAAAGCCGCTGAAGTGCAAGCCTGAATATGAAGTCTGCGCAAGAATCGCAAAGGAGCAGAAAATATCCTATGACGAAGTTTTCCAGGCGGCGATGAAACAGCAAGCTACTTAAACCAAGTCATACTGGAGGAGAACAGATATGTCAAGTGAACTTACAGCGAAATACAAAACACTGATTGAGAATATTCGGGATGCCGGAAGTGTGCTCGTGGCATTTTCGGGAGGCGTAGACAGTTCCTTCCTTCTGAAAGCCTGTCATGAAGCAATCGGAGGGCAATGTGAAAGCGGTCACAATGATCACGCCCTACATACCGGAATGGGAGATAGAAGAGGCGAAAAATCTAGCAGCAGCACTAGGCGTCGAGCATGAGGTGCTTGAGATTGATATACCTGAAGCGATTGCCGACAACCCCGAGAACAGGTGCTATCTGTGCAAGAAACAGATTTTCTCTTCCATCATCAAAACGGCGGAGGAACAAGGCTTTCAATGTGGTTTCTGACGGCTCCAACCTCGACGACACGAAGGAATACAGGCCGGGAATGAAAGCCCTCAAGGAACTCGGTGTGAGAAGCCCTGCTCCTTGAATCGGGCTTGACAAAAAGCGACATAAGGTCACTTTCAAAGACGCTTAACCTGCCGACATGGGACAAGCCCGCCTATGCCTGCCTGCTCACAAGGCTTCCTTATGGCACAATGATCAATGTGCAGGATTTCAGGATGATCGAGGAGGCGGAGACCTACTTGATGGCAAAGGGATTCAGAGCCGTGAGAGTGAGGAAACACGGTGATATCGGCAGAATCGAAATAAACAGAAGCGACAGGAAAATGTTTCTGGATGAACAACTGATGGACGAGGTTTCCCAAAAACTGAAAGGCATCGGCTTCAAATACGTGACGATGGAACTTACGGGTTATGAAAGAGGGTGGCATGGATGCATGACGGGCCAAATAAGGGCGCTCCTGGCATCGGTGAAAAATGGAGAAACCGATATGGATAAAGCGGTCAAGCAGCTGTCGGAACTGCCTTTCAAGGACTTGGGATTTGCTTCAATAGACAACCACAGGGAAATCAGGGTAGGCTATCCTGAAGTCATCTACTGCGAGGGGAAAACGGTGGAACATGTCAGGGACATCGTCGCTTATATGCTGGAAAAAGACAGCAATATCCTGGCTACCAGAGCCAACGACGAGATTTATGAGGCTATTCGGAAACTCACACCCGATGCAAGATACAACAAGCTGGGACGAACTGTGACAGTCAAGAAAAGGGAGCTGCCTGTACCGGACTCCTATATAGCGATTGTCTGTGCCGGGACTTCCGACCTGCCGGTTGTGGAAGAGGCGAAGGAAACGGCGGAAATACTTGGGAACAAGGTGAAGATGGTAGCCGATGTAGGTGTAGCCGGGCTTCACAGGCTGTTTGCCAAGATGGATGTCATCGGCGGTGCAAAAGTCATTGTGGTCGCTGCCGGCATGGAAGGCGCGCTGGCAAGCGTCATTGGCGGCTTGGTTGACAAACCGGTCATCGCCGTTCCCACAAGTGTGGGCTACGGGGCCAACTTCAGCGGACTGGCTGCGCTGCTTGGCATGCTCAACAGCTGTGCTTCGGGTGTCAGTGTTGTCAATATCGACAACGGATTCGGTGCCGCCTATCAGGCTAGCATGATCAACCATCTGTAGAGCAGCAATCTGGAAAGTGATATAATTGAAATATATCAAGTGAAGCGAGGGATTGGTATGTTGGTTTTACCTACCGGACTGGTCAATCGGATATTCAAAAGCCTTCGGGCCTATAACAAGGCAGCTGAAGGGATAAATATCGAGAACTATACCATCTGCCGCGAAGACGGAAGCGGCATAGATGTGCATCTTCTCTATCCGGAAATGAAGGAAGGGAAGCTGCCTTGCCTTGTCTATTATCATGGCGGTGGCTTCCAGATAGGGATACCGCCTAACCTGTTCAGACGCCTTTCCAGGTATGTACTGGAAGCGGGCTGTGCGGTCGTGTCACCGGATTACCGTCTGGCAGGAGAGGCGCCTTTCCCGGCAGGTTTCCATGACGCTTATGATGTATTGCTGTGGACAGCGGACAACTGCCAAATGCTGGGCATCGACCCTGACAGGCTTGCCGTCGGCGGAGACAGCTCGGGAGCCAATCTGGCAGCAGCCACGGCTCTTGCAGCAAGGGACAGCCATGGACCTGGAATCTGTTTCCAAATGCTGCTTTATCCGACCCTTGACTACAAAATGAAAAGCAAGTCCATGGCACTGTTCGACAGGACACTGCTGTGGAACTCAAAGAAGAACAAGCGGGTCTGGGACGTCTATTTGAGAGACGGCGCACACGGGATGCATGCCTATGCCTCCCCCCTGTATGCAGAAAGCTTTGCAGGGCTGCCGGACGCATATATTGAAATAGCCGAGAGGGATTGCCTGAGGGATGAAGCCATCCTTTACGGCAGGGAACTCGAGAAAGCCGGTGTGGATATCGAAATGAGAATGCTGGGGAACGCCCATCATGGTTACGACAATTTGCAGGGATACGGTCCTGTGAAGAAACTCGTGGATAAGCGTATCCTGGCTCTTAAGCGCGCATTGGCAGGTGATGACGATGCCTGACAGACAATGGTACAAACTGGATAATGCGGGCAAACTATACCCTTCTATCGCGACAACGAGGCGGAGCACCGTTTTCCGCATGACAGCCAGAAACGGATGACACCATCGATCCTGAAAGGCTTCAAAAAGCCCTGGACATGACGGTGGAAAGATATCCCTACTTCAAAGTAAATCTGAAGCGGGGGCTTTTCTGGTATTACTTCGAGGAGGCGGTCAGGGGGCCGAAAGTCCAGCAGGAAACCTTCTATCCCTGTATGTTTCTCAAGTTCAAGAAGCAGAAGACATTTCCGTTCCGCGTCCTATATCATCAGAGCAGTATACACTTCGAGATATCCCACAGCATTACAGACGGCTACGGTGCGATGACGTTCATGAAGACCCTTTTAACCGCCTATTACAATCTGGAGAGCGGGCCGGAGGGGATGCCAAGTGATGAAGAATGGGAAGATGCCTTTAAAAAGCACTATAAGAAGGGCGTGCCGGTTCCCGAAAAACACCGAAAGGGCCGTTCATTTCCCATTTATGCTGTCTGAAAAGGGAACCTACCATTTGCTGACGGGGATCATTCCGCTTGAGCCCATGAAGGCGATGGCCAAAGACAATGGATGCACGATGACGGTACTTGTAACGTCGCTGTATTTCGACGCGATCCAGGATTATATCAGATCCCTTGAAGCGGGTAAAAGAAAACGGCTGCGAGGGAGGGTCGTCATGAACATACCTGTCAACTTGAGGCAGATGTACCCATCCAAAACGATGAAGAACTTCTTTGTCAGCTTGACCCCGGAAATCGATCTGAGGCTTGGGGATTACGGACTGAATGAAACTATAGACTATCTGAGAGGCTACATGGCGCTGAATCTCAACGAAAAGAACATCAGCCGTTTCATCTCAAGGAACGTGAAGAACGAGAGGATGCCCATTGTGAAATTGCTTCCCTTGTTTTTGAAGAATATGATCATGCCCGACACTGTACGCTAAGTACGGAGAATCCGGATATACAAGCAGCGTCTCCAACCTGGGCATCATCAGGCTGCCCGGGGATGTGCAGGAGCGGGTGGAGGCCTTTGAATTTTATCCTGCACCAAGCGAGATCAACAAAGTCAAGATGTGCATTGAACGCATACAAAGACAAGCTGTACATCAGTTTTGGAAATACGACAGACGATACAAGCATTGAAAAACACTTTTTCAGACACTTGCGGAAGGCCGGCATACCGGTCAAGGTCGAGACAAACAGACGTGAGGGATAGGAGGTGCTGTTTATGGCTTATTGCCCGAAATGCGGTGTTGAGGTGGACGATGATGTAAGAAACTGTCCGCTGTGCAGGTTTCCCGTTCCGGACATCAGGAGCGCTTCGGATCCGGTGAGTGGCCAGAATATGGCTGAGGGACGCTATCCAGAGCCAAGCAACATATACAGGGAACACAGGCAGGCAATCAAGAATCTGGCGTTTTTTGTCTTTGCGACGATTGCAGTCAGTGCCATGATTGTTCTGGGCGTTATCAAGTTCATCAGACCTGATTTGGGCCCGCTGGTTTCCTATGTATTTATCTGTGTGCTGTCATCGATTCTATATGTGTATTTTTCGCTGGGCTTTCTCAAGCGGTCCTACAATAATAGCGGGGATTTTCCTGACAACGGTGTTTCTGACGAAATACCTGTCGGACATGGGGAGCGGTCCGGGTTGGTTTGTTATACCGGCGCTGCCGATCATCATATGGGTATTCCTGAATGTTTTGACTCTGGACTTGCTTTTCACTCACAGCAACAAGAAGGACAGGGTAGGATTCATGCCGATGGTCGCATTGATTGCTAGTGCGAGCATATGCATTGGCATCGATGTCGTCATATCTTTTTATATTCATAACGCTGTTAAGCTGACATGGTCCCTGGTCGTAGCGGCCAGTGTCCTGTCGGTTGCATTTATCATGCAGACGGTTATCCGGTTGCTGCCGGAACGTTTGAAAAATGCCATATCAAGGAAGATGCATCTTTAAGTTTACTCACATACAATAAGGAGGATTATTATGGCTGACAAAAGTAGAAACAGGTTTTTGAAGCTGATAGACTACCTGGTGGGGCTGGCCATTTCCAGCTCAAGACGTTTCCCTGTGTCGATAGCATTGTCTGTTGCGGCGGTCGTGCTGGGCATCATCATCAACCACACGGATTTGACGATGGAGGGTGCTTTGGGGCGGGTGGTGCTTGTGCTGCTGTTAGGCATCCCGCTCTGTTCAACTGCACGCCTTGTATGTGAAAGGTACGAAATCACCGGCCATTATCCAGCTGTTTGGCATGATGGTACTTGTTGGTCTGGGCGCTGTCTATTACCTCCTTATGCCGGAACGCTTGGACGGTGCTTTCAGGCTCAGGTACGGCCTCTTTATGGCTGTCTTCGTCATCTCGTTCACACTCTTGCCGTATATCGGAAAGAAGCGGCATTATTCGATCTATGTGCTGAAACTGGTGCAGGGATTCTTTACAACCTATCTCTATACAGCGGTCATCGCAGCAGGGCTTTCGGCTATTCTCGGAGCCATTGATTTCCTTCTCGGTATTGATGTGAGCAGTGAGATTTATGGCGATGTATGGATGATTGCGGCGGGCATCTTCGGTCTGTTGCTGTTTTACGGGAAAGTACCGAAGAAGGACGCAGAATTCAATGCAGACAGTTATCCGGTTTTTTTCAGGGTGCTGTTTGTCAATATTATCATGCTGCTGCTGACCTTGTTTACGGTTGTCTTTTATATTTATCTGGTCCAGGTCGCTGCTTGGACTGGGGCGTGCTTAAAGACCTGATCAGCCGTATCATCCTGATGTATGGATTCATCGGCGCCTTTCTCTATATGGCTGTCATGCCCCTGGTTGAAAAAAGCAAGTGGGTCAGACACTATGTCTTCCTGTATCCATTCGTTTTCATCATGCCGCTGGTCATGCTGTTCATATCCCTCTTTAAAAGGGTGGGACAATACAGCTGGACGGCCAACAGGTATCTCGTCCTTATGGCCGGCATTTGGCTTGTGTTCGTACTTGTATACGGCATCGTCTCCAATTTCAGTAAAAAGCCGGTTCTTGAGCAGCGGATCGTTTCTGTGATGTGCATCCTGCTGCTGGTAAGTGCGCTTGGACCACAGGGTGCCATTGCCGTTTCCAACAGGGGACAGGCTTCAAGGCTTGAAAAGACGCTGGACGAATACGGTATGCTAGGTGCGCTTCCGGACAGGGTGATCATCCCGAACAAGGATCTCGACAAGGACAAGATGGAAAATATCCGAAGTATGGTCGGTTATCTGGGTGAATTCAGAGGACTGGAAAAGGCAAGCATACTTCCACGGGATTTCAAACTAGATGATATGGAAGAAGTTTTCGGTTTCGACATAAGCTACTATTACTACTATGATACAATCGAACGCATGCCAAGGGAGTATGTCAGCTACTATTATGACGGTGATTATTTCATCGACATCAGGGGCTATGATGCAGCACTTACATTCGATTCGGGCATGGGCATGGAAGCTTCGAGAACGATCGAGGCATATGATGCGGTCGTGACCATCACGCCGGAAGGTGTGGATGTGGAGCTCGGAGGCATCAAGTATCCGACTGTCCGGTTCGATGAACTGCTTGCTGATTTCGAACCTGAAGATTCCGGCCGAATCGAAACAGAAATGCTTATCGAGAAACGCTACGGGTTCGGCCGCATGATGCTGGCGCTCAAAAATGCCAGTGGTACAGTCGATGGGGAAGAGGTCAGAATCGAGTTCATCAACGGTTCCCTTTACTTTGATTTCAAATAGCTTTAGATCGGAGGGTTTTCATGAACAGAAAATGGTGGCACAACGCTGTTGTATATCAAATCTATCCAAGAAGCTTCAATGACAGCAATGGTGACGGCATCGGGGATATCCCCGGCATCATCGAAAAGCTGGACTATATAGCCGGTCTCGGTGTCAATGTCATCTGGCTCAGCCCTATTTACAAGTCTCCAATGGACGACAACGGCTATGATATATCTGACTACATGGACATTGCACCTGAGTTCGGGACAATGGCTGATGTGGAGGATTTGATCGAGAAGGCAGCCGACAGAGGCATAAAAATCGTCATGGACCTTGTGGTGAACCATACAAGTGATGAGCACCCCTGGTTCATCGAGTCGAAAAGCTCCAAGGACAATCCGAAACGGGACTGGTACATCTGGAAGGATCCCAAGCCTGACGGCAGTGTGCCGAACAACTGGGGATCCCATTTCACCCGTTCCGCTTGGGAATTCGATGAAAAGACAGGGCAGTACTATCTGCATCTTTACAGCAAGAAGCAACCGGACCTTAACTGGGCCAATCCTGAAGTGAGGAAAGCTGTGTTCGATATGATGCATTTCTGGCTGAAAAAAGGCATCGGCGGCTTCAGGATGGATGTTATCAACATGATCGGCAAAAGCTCCGATTACCCTGACGGTGCCCTGCTTGATGAAGGCGTGGCAGGTTTCGACCAGTGGGCGAACAATTCACTCACACATCAGTATTTACGGGAGATGAACGCGGAGGTCCTGTCTAAATACGACATTCTTACCGTGGGTGAAACCCCTTATGTAACCCCCTTCGAAGGTAGGCTTTATTCACATCCCGGCAGGCATGAGCTGGGGATGATTTTCCAATTCGAGCATATGGGTGTGGATAAGGAGAATGAACTGGGCATCAGGAAACCGATTGACCTGGCCGAGCTGAAGCGCATCATGGGAAGATGGCAGGATGGCCTGAACGGAAGAGGATGGAACAGCAATTATTGGTCCAACCACGACCAGCCCAGGGCGGTATCGCGGTTTGGCGATGACGGTGCGTTCAGGGAGGAAAGCGCCAAGATGCTGGGTACCACGCTTCACATGATGTTCGGCACACCATATATCTATCAGGGCGAGGAGCTTGGACTGACCAATACCTACTATGAAACGATTGACGACTACAACGACCTGTTCGACCACTACAAATACGATTTGATGACAACTGATTTCGGCATATCCAATGAGAAAGCCATGGCGACGATCAGGTACTTCTCGAGGGACAATGCCAGGGTGCCTATGCGCTGGTCCTCTGAGGAAAACGGCGGTTTCACCACGGGGACACCGTGGCTGAAGATAAATCCCAACTACAAGGAAATCAATGCAGAGAAGGAACTGGCTAACAAGGACTCTGTCTTCTACCACTACAGGAAGCTGGTGGCCCTCAGAAGGGACAGCGAGTACAGCGATGTCATTGCCTACGGCAGGCATGCGCTCGTGCTTCCCGATGACAAGGCTGTCTATGCCTACACAAGGATGCTGGACGGTAAAGAACTGCTGGTTGTTTCGAATTTTACAGGCGAGGAGCAAAAAAGAAGCCTTGAAGGCAAGGCTGTGAAAGTCGTCCTTTCGAATTATGACGACAGCAGCACGATGCTTCAAGACCTGACGCTAAGGCCCTATGAATCGGTGGTCTACGAGATTTAACATCTCATAATTTATATTTCATATTTGCCAACAAGGGGCACGAACCGGACGGCTTCGATTGCATTGACTGTGATGTTGCCGTCCTTGTCTTTCCTGACCTGCAGCAGTTCCTGTGCAAACGCGTCTCCGACTGGAATGACCATAATCCCTTCCGGAGCCAGCTGTTCGAGAAGCTCATCCGGGATCTTGCTGGCTGCAGCGGTAACCATGATTCGGTCGAAGGGTGCTTTCTCCGGAAGACCTGAAGAGCCGTCGCCTTCGATGAAATGTACGTTGCTGTAGCCCAATTCGTGAAGCCTTTTTTTGGCGAGTTCCATGAGGGGCACGATTCTTTCCATGGTGTAAACCTCTTTGGAGAATTCGGCCAGAAAAGCGGTCTGGTATCCGGAACCGGTGCCTATTTCAAGGGTCTTTAGCCGGGTGTTCGGTTCAAGCAGCTGAGTCATGTACAATACTAAGGAAGGCTGTGAAATCGTCTGGCCATATCCAATCGGCAGCGCCGAATCGAGTACTGCCAACTCCTTGTCTTCTTCAAGGAAAAAACGGCGGTCAAGCGTTGAGAAGAATGCGGTTATATCCGGATTATTGTTTTTACTCATGTGACATCAACCTCACAATCCAAGCGTGTCCGATATGCTGCTCGACGATGTAGGTTGTCAGATTCAGCCAACTCTTACAATTGTCGATAACGGCGGAATCGCTGGTTACTATGCGCTCTTTGCCGAAGAGTGCTGTGTCTGCGTTTGGAACCAACTCAACCCGTACATCGGTAGACCAATTGACTGACTTTTCAAGTATCAGCTTTTTCAGGCGTCCGGAGTTGGATACTGGTGCATCGAGATAGAAGACGGCTTCGGTGATGCCCAGCTCCCGAAAAGTCAGTTCAATAAGTTCCAGTGCCTGAAAGGTCCGCCTGATTGGTTTGTAAGTGCCACGCAAACCGGCCAAATCTCTCAGGGTGCCATCGCCGCAGCGAATGACAGGACTTCCGGAGAGTGCGACTTCAAGGGTTACAATCAGATTGAAACCATCGATAAGGAGAGGGCCTTCTCGTGCCTGGTTTGTGTCAAGCCGGTGGCTGGCACGATACCTGTATTGGGCAGTGGAGGAGGTGGCACGGCGCAAAGCGTTGCGCTGCCTTAGAGTCAACTGATAGTGGTTGCCGATGAATTCGGATGCGGATTCAATATTGTAGCCTCTGTCGAGCAACCAATGGAGCTCAATCTGGGCATGAAGAAGCAATTCCAAAGCACTGTTTGAAAAAACAAGTTGATCATCTGGATGGAATCCTCTGCGAGTTATTTTTGACGACATGACATCACCACCTATATAATGATTATATCACATAGTAAATGAGGAGGTACGATATGGAGCTTGGGACTGGCATGAAAGAAAAAATATATACAATTCCGGTGACGGATGCATTCAAGGAAGCTGAGGGCTGTCCTTTCTGCCATATCCACGACAAGTTGGAGAAGGAAGCACTTGACTATGTCATGGGGACTTCCTATATGGAGGTGGATACCCGGGAGAAGACAAACGAGCAGGGATTTTGTGGCGACCACCTGAAGATGATGTTCGAAATGGGCAACAAGCTTGGGATGGCGCTTATGCTGCAGACACATATAGCAAAAATCGTCAAGGACCTTGAAAAATGCCATAAGACATCTCCAGGGGCGAAAAAAGGGCTATTCGCCAAGAAGGATTCAACGACCAATTTCTCGGACGAGATAAAAAGGGTCGAAGGCAGCTGTTTTGTCTGCAACCGCATTGACAGCGTATTGGACCGCTATATAGCCACATTTTTCCATCTTATAAAGAAGGAGCCGGAGTTCAGGGCCTTGTATGAGAAAAAGAACCTCTTCTGCCTTCCGCATCTTGGTATGCTGTATGACAAGGCAGACCAGGAAATGAGGGACAAGCTTGTTGCCGACAACATGGCGGCACTGAAGGTGCTGGAAGAGGATATTGAATGGTTTGCCAAGAAGTTCGACTACCGGTTCAATGACGCCCCTTGGAAAAATTCCAAGGACGCCATACAGAGAACGGTCAAGGCGCTCAAGGGTGTCGATTTGGAAAGTTAGAAAGGAGAAGCACATGCAATATGCGAAACTGAAAAAAGCAGATATTACAGTATCCAGAATAGGTTTTGGGACCAATGCGGTTGGCGGGCACAATCTTTACGAGAATATCGATGACGCTGACGGTGTCAGAATGATCGAAACGGCCTATGACCTGGGTATCAACTATTTCGATACGGCGGATGCATACGGTATCGGCAGGTCTGAGGAGATTCTTGGGGATGTGCTTAAGGGGAAACGCGACAAGACAGTCATTGCAACGAAGGGTGGCATCGAATTCCTGAAAGGCGGCGGCAGCAGGATGAACAACCAGCCGGCCTACCTGAGAAAGGCTTTGGAAGAAAGTCTGTTCAGATTAAAGGGGGATTATGTGGACATCTACTACATCCATTGGCCGGATAATGTAACGCCGATTGCGGATGCTATGGAAGAGATGGTGAAACTTAGAGATGAAGGCAAGATCAGAGCCATCGGTGTTTCCAACTTCTCCCTGGACCAGCTGAAGGAGGCCAATGCCTACGGTGATGTGGTGATTGCCCAACTTCCGTATAACATGCTGGATAGAGCGACGGGAGACGATATTCTGCCATACTGCGTCGATAACGGGATATCCTTTGCGCCATACGGTCCGCTCGCTTACGGCATCCTCGGCGGCAAATACACCAAGTCCTTCAGGCTGGACAAGAGTGACTGGAGAAACGACAGTCCGCTGTTTGATGCAGCCAATTTTGAGGCCAATATAGACAGGGCGGACAAGTTGAAGATGATAGCTGAAGAGAAGGGCACCTCTCTGCCGAACCTGGCACTGGCATGGCTGCTTCACCAGGACGGTATTGATGCGGTTATCCCGGGCGGCAAGCGGAAGGATCAGGCAGCTTCTAACGCAGCAGCGTCCGATGTTGTATTGAGCAAAGAAGAGATGGCAGCTATCCGGGAGATACTAGTATAGATTTCATAAGCAAGGACCAAGTCAAATGACTTGGTCCTTTTTAGCAATCAGACTTCTTCTTATTTTTCAGTTTCTTCGCCAATTACCGGCACTTCAGCGCTTTCTTCTACTTCTTCGCCTTCCTCAGGCTCGACTTCAACCTTCGCATGGGAAATGACAGCGATGACGGTGTCAAGCGGCAGGTTGACATCAACATTGGGATTTTTAGCGATGTCAAGGTCTTCAAGTTTGATCTCATCGCCGATGCCCAAACCTGCAAGATCGATATCTATTGACTCTACAAAATCTTTTGGCTTCGCAGTATATGGAAGCTCATGGTGCATTTCCTGGAATACTGCATCGGCAGGCAGGTCCTCCCTGTTGATGAAATGAATGACAGCACTTGTGTTGACCTTCTCATCTGCAGTAATCACCTGGAAATCTACATGCTGAACCTTGTAGTTAACTGGGTCGCGAGCGATGTCTTTAAGAACAGTAGAATAAGTGTCAGTGTCCAGTTTGATATCAACTCGGGCTCCAATATTATGCTGGCGCAAGAAATGCATGATATCGGATTCTGTCAATTGAACACTGATGGATGCATCCAGGCTTTTGCCGTAAAGCACTGCCGGGATGATACCGGAGCTTCTCAATTGGTTGTTGGTTACTGCTTCTCTTTTTTGACTCTGTATAACTGCCATAAGCATTACCTCCATTTAATGTCTATTAGTATTATTTATTCTACAGATAGTGTAACATATTAGCCTCAAAAGTCAAACATGACAAATCTTTGAATAAATAGAGTAAACGTTTAATTGGCATTATGTACAAATCAATATATAAGTTTGATGTTGTGCACGTTGCAGTATTCGGAATACTTTGACCTTGGCGCCTTGTTCGTGATGATGCCGGTGATTTGATTAAGGTTTGCATAGGTCATGAGCGATACGACGCCCCACTTGGAGCTGTCGATAAGAGCGTAGATTTTCTTGCTTTTCGCAATAGCGGATTTTTTGATTGCTGTTTCCAAAGGCGAGGTATTCGTCAAACCGGCATCGAGCGATGCGCCGGTTGCCGCCATAAATGCTTTGGATATGTTGAGGGACAGAACTGTGTTCACTGCAAGGTCTCCGACAAAGGAGTTGGTCCCCCTGGCCAGCTGGCCGCCTACACCGATGATGTTGATGTTGGGATATTCCTGAAGTACATTAATCAGGTTGAGGTTGCCTGTTACAACCGTGATGTTCTTGTTTTTTATAAACTCTGCCATTAGAAGCGTTGTTGTTCCTGAATCGATATAGATGGTCTCTCCGTCAGAAACAAGTTCCGCAGCCAGCTTTCCTATATGAAGCTTCTCCTCGTTATGGGTGATCTCCCGCTGCATGAATGGTACAAGCTCTTTCGCGTCCTTCTTGTTGCTGGCTACGCCGCCGTACACTTTCCTGATGCTTCCGGATTTCTCCAACGTGCTCAAATCTCTGCGAAGTGTTGCTTTGGAGATGTTGAAAACCTCACAAAGGTGATCAAGAGAACAGAGTTCGTTTTCGTTAATGTAGTTTTCGATTTGCTTGATTCTTTCTTCCTTCATGACGGTTACAACTTTTTCTTCCATAATATATACCAACCTTATCTGTAAATTTAAGCGAAATCTGCCAATATCATATTCAAAACATAGACAAAAAATAACCTTTAATAATATTATATATTTTTTCTTGTAAATTGCAAGGGTATGTGATACTATATTTTCATAGATGAACAAAATATTGTCATGTAATTATCACTACATGCACTGAAAGTATTCTGAACCTGCGAGATCTGTTGAGAAAATCGTAATAAAATGTAAAAAGGAGAGCGAGGTCAATGAACAACTTGACATTCCCTGATAACAGAGACCTGGATTTCATCGCGATCGGACGGTTGGCTATCGATCTGAATTCAAATCAGACGGGTCATATGGAAGATACGGTGTCATTCACAAAGTATCTAGGCGGTTCACCTGGCAACATTACTGTCGCTTTGGCGAGGCTCGGCGTTAATGCCGGTTTCATCGGCAGAGTGGCGGACGATCAGTTTGGCCGTTTCATCACCCAGTTCCTAAAAAACAACAACATCAATATGGAAGGCATTGTTGTGGATCGGTCGGGAGCCAAGACAGGACTCACATTTACGGAAATCATTTCGCCGAAAGAGTGCAGCATCTTGATGTACCGTGATCATGTGGTTGACCTCAAGCTGACAATCGACGACATCCATGAAGACTATATCAAAAGGACGAAGGCGCTCATCGTGTCGGGTACGGCATTAGCCACAAGCCCATCGAGGGAAGCGGTATTCGCAGCCATCGAACTTGCGGTAAAGCACAATGTGGTCATTTTCTTTGACATCGACTACCGGCCGTACACATGGCATTCTAAGACCGAGACGGCTATCTACTATAGTCTGGCAGCGGAAAAATGTGATGTGATCATAGGTACAAGGGAAGAGTTCGATATGCTGGAAATGTTCTCCAATGCCGGCAACAAGGACGACAACGTGACAGCTCAGAAATGGTTTGACTATTGTGCGAAGATTGTTGTCATCAAGCATGGTAAAGAAGGTTCATTCGCCTACACAAAAGAAGGCGAGAAGATTAAGGGGTCTGTATTCCCGGTTGTGCCGGTCAAGACGTTCGGTGCCGGTGACTCGTATGCCGGTGGTTTCCTGTTCGGATTGCTTGACGGCAGAAGTGTAGATGAAGCAATGGAAGTCGGAGCAGCAGCTGCCTCCATCGTCGTATCGAGCCACAGCTGTTCGGAAGCGATGCCTACACTGGATAAGATTGAGAAATTCATTAATATATATGACGGCGAAAAAGTATACGACGTTGACAACCTATAATTCAAATGAGAAGGAGACGAAAAAATGTCTGAAGCAAGTGTTTATGTACAAGGATTAATTGAAAGAGCAAGAGCGGCGCAAGCGCAAATCGAAAACCTGACTCAAGAGCAAGTTGACAAAGCGGTGGCATCCATCGCCTGGGCCATGGTTCAAGAGGATGTGGTTGAAGAAATCGCAACAATGGCTGTTGACGAATCCCAACTTGGCAACTACGAAGGAAAAAAGGCAAAACTCAACAGCAAGATCCGCGGCGCTTTGAGAGATATGAAAGGTGCTAAAACTGTTGGTGTTATTGAAAGAGACGAAGCAAAAGGACTTATCAAAATTGCTAAGCCTGTAGGTGTCATCGGTGCACTTGTACCTACTACCAATCCAGAAGCTACACCGGTTATCAAAGCGATGGATGCAATCAAAGGAAGAAACGCAATTGTTTTCGCACCACACCCAAGAACGAAAGGCACAAACCTTCGCATCGTACAAATCATGCAAGCTGAATTAGAGAAGCTCGGACTTCCTAAAGACCTTCTGATTTCCATAGAAGACCCTACAGTCGAAATATCTAACGAGCTCATGAAGCAGTGTGACCTTGTTGTAGCAACAGGCGGTGCAGGCATGGTTAAAGCGGCTTACTCTTCAGGCACACCTGCCTATGGCGTTGGTGCCGGAAATGCGGTTGTCATCGTGGACGAAACAGCTGACCTTGAAGCGGCTGCGAACAAAATCAAGCGTTCTAAGACTTTCGACTTTGCGACAAGCTGCTCTGCAGAGAACAGCCTTGTAATAGTAGAAAGTGTTTATGATAAAATGCTGGAACTTCTTCAGGCAGAAGGCGGATATCTTGCTTCCGAAGATGAGAAAGCGAAGCTACAGTCAACAATGTGGCATGACGGACATCTCAGCAGAGATATCGTCGCTCAACCAGCATCAAAAATCGCTGAACTCGCTGGCATCACTATTGGTGGTGACAAGGAATTCATCATGGTTGAAAACGAAGGCGTTGGCCCTGACTACCCATTCTCAGGCGAAAAGATGTCTGTCGTAGTCACAATCTTCAAAGTAAAAGACTTCGCTGCTGCAGTAAACAAAGTCAATGATATCACTGGCTACCAAGGCATGGGCCACTCCTGCGGTATCCATACAGCAGACGAGAGCAGAATCGTGGAGCTTGGTAACAGAGCGAAAGTCAGCCGTGTTATGGTCAACCAACCACAATGTCTTGCTAACAGCGGAAACTGGTTCAACGGCATGCCTTTCACACTGACACTTGGCTGCGGCACTTGGGGCGGCAACATCGCATCCGAGAACATCACATACAAGCATTTCATCAATGTCACTTGGGTTTCCAGCCCAATTCCGGAAGTCAAACCTTCGGATGAAGAACTGTTCAGCGACCTGAACCTGTAATTAGGAGAGGCATATGCTTGTCAACATGACAGAAATGGTCCAAGGAGCCGCCAGCAGCAGCAAGGCGGTTCCTGGATTCAATGTATTTGGCTATGAAGACGCCAAAGCGATCATAGAAGTTGCAGAAAAGCTGAAAGCGCCAGTCATTCTAATGAGCAATAAGGATGCTGTCGCCCATATGCCGTTGAAATACTACGGCGCTCTTTTCAAGGCTATGGCGGAAGATGCCAAGGTGCCGGTCTGCATTCACCTTGACCACGGCAAGGATTTTGAGCTGTGTGCACAGGCGATACAGGCGGGCTATAGTTCTGTCATGTATGACGGATCGCAGCTGCCGCTGGCTGACAACATTGAGAATACAAAAGAAATCGTAAGAATGGCCCATGCATGTGATGTCAGCGTGGAAGCGGAAATCGGTTCTGTCGGTTACAGCGACCCGAACATCAAGGCAAAGGCCATCTTTACGGATCCTGCTGAAGCGAAGCAGTTTGCCGAGGACACCGGTGTGGATGCACTGGCAGTTGCCATCGGAACCCTTCACAGGATGGAAGAGCGCGGGGCGAAAGTCCAGTACGACAGACTTTCCGAAATCCAGTCAGTGACGGATGTGCCACTGGTCATACACGGTTCGACCGGGCTGCTGGACGAGGATCTGGAAAAACTGGCAAAAAGCCGGGTTGGGAAAGTCAACATCGGTACAGCACTTAGGATGGCGTTTGGGAATTCAATGAGAAAGCAAATGGAAGAAGATGCAAAAGTATTCGACAGGCTTGAACTTTTCGCTCCAGCGATGGAAAGTATAAAAAAGATTATCGAAGAGAAATATAGACTGTTGGGTTATTGATTCAGGATTTGAAATAGGAGAAGAATATGATAGAAAAATGCAATGGGTTCGTAAACGGCTACAACAGCCTTTCGGAGATTGATGGAAAGAATGCCAACATGTTCATGGATTTCGGTATTATCAAACTCGGCAAAGGAGAAAATTTTTCCAGTACTGAGAATGAAAAAGAAAGATCCTTCCTGTTAATCGAAGGGGACGTCGTTCTGAAATGGGAAAACGAAGAAAAGGCCATCAAAAGAGGCAGCTGCTTCGATGAAAATCCCTGGTGCCTTCATGTACCTGCCGGCGTTACTGTTGACATCACTGCAAACAGCGACAGCGAATTGACATACCAGGCTATGGAGAATAAAAAAACATTCGCCAGCAAGCTCTACACGCAGGATGAAGTAAAAAGCCAAATTTTTGGTGAAGGTGTGTTGAATGAAACATCGAACAGGACCGTAAGGACCATTATCGATGCTGATATCGCGCCTTACTCGAATCTGGTTATCGGCGAAGTTGTCAACCATCCAGGCAGATGGTCTTCCTATCCGCCGCACTATCATGTACAACCAGAGATTTATCACTACCGCTTTTTGCCTGAACAAGGCTTTGGATTCAGTGCAGAAGGTGACGATGCCTACATGGTCAAGAATGGTGATACAGCCATGATCGTCGGCGATGTGTCACATCCTCAGACCTCTGCACCGGGATACGCCATGTACTACGTATGGCTAATTCCTCATATGAAGGACCAGCCGTGGAGTAGGGAGACCACCTACTTCAATGAAGAGCACAAGTGGCTGCTGGAAAAAGATGTAAAAATTTGGCCTGAAAGATAGGAAGGAGAAAACAGTAAGATGAAAAAAACAATTCGCATGACGGTGGGACAGGCCGTCGTTAAATTCCTGAATCAACAATACGTCGAGTTCGACGGTAAAGAAGAAACTTTTGTAAAAGGTATATTCACAATATTTGGACATGGAAACGTAGTTGGACTTGGTCAGGCACTTGAAGAGGATCCAGGTCATCTGCTTGTGCACCAGGGAAGAAACGAGCAAGGTATGGCAGCGGCTGCAGTCGGTTTTGCAAAACAGAACCACAGAAGACGCATCTATGCTGCGACATCTTCTGTAGGACCTGGTGCAGCAAACATGGTAACAGCAGCTGCAACAGCTACGGCAAACAGAATCCCAGTACTGCTTCTCCCAGGAGACACTTTCGCAGTCAGACAGCCGGACCCTGTACTCCAGCAAATGGAGCAGTTCCATGACCTGAGCTTGACAACAAACGATGCTTTCCGCCCTGTCAGCAAATATTGGGACAGAATCAACCGTCCGGAGCAGCTTATGTCAGCGATGATCAGCGCGATGCGCGTACTTACAGATCCTGCAAATACAGGCGCGGTTACAATCTGCCTGCCACAGGACGTACAAGGTGAAGCGTACGATTATCCGGAATACTTCTTCCAGAAGCGTGTTCATAGAATTGAAAGAACTGCACCAACAGAAGCGATGCTCGAAGAAGCGGTCAAGATGATCAGCAAGAAGAAAAAGCCACTTCTTATCTGCGGCGGCGGTGTCAGGTATTCCGAAGCCGGAAAAGCCCTGACTGATTTTGCGGAAGCTTTCAATATTCCTTATGCTGAGACACAAGCCGGCAAGAGTGCAACAGTTTACACCCATCCACTGAACATCGGTGGTATCGGTACAACAGGCTGCCTTGCGGCGAACACGTTGGGTCAGGAAACAGACCTTGTTATCGGTGTAGGAACAAGATACACAGACTTCACAACTGCTTCCAAGTGGCTCTATCAAAACCCTGACGTCGATTTCGTCAATATCAATGTGGCAAACTTCGATGCTTACAAAATGGATGCCGTCAGAATGGTGGCAGACGCCAAGACAACACTTGAAGTACTGAAGGAAAGACTTGAAGCCGTTGGCTACAAGAGCGAATACACAACAGAGATCAAAGCGGTCAAAGACGAGTGGGACGAAGAACTTCAGCGTCTGTTCAATCTTAAGTACACAGGTCCCGGTTTCGAACCTGAAATCAAGGACGGCCTGACGGATGCTTTGGAAGAGTATAAGAAGGCACTTGGTTCCGAGATGACTCAAACTCGCGTACTGGGTATCCTGGATGAAGAACTGGACGACAGTTCAATCGTTGTCGGTGCAGCGGGATCACTTCCGGGTGACCTTCAAAGAATGTTCAGAGCGAAGAGTGAACGCGCCTACCATATGGAATACGGTTATTCCTGCATGGGCTATGAAATCAACGCAGCACTTGGTGCGAAGATGGCCGAGCCTGACAGGGAAGTCTATGCTTACGTTGGTGACGGATCCTTCATGATGCTTCACTCTGAGCTTGCTACATCCATTCAGGACCGCAAGAAGATCAATGTCATTCTTTTTGACAACATCGAGTACGGCTGCATCAACAACCTTCAGATGGAAAGAGGCCAGGGCAGCTTCGGTACAGAGATGAGATACAGAAATGAAGAAACCGGCAAACTTGAAGGCGACCTTGTCTACGTTGACTTCGCGAAGATCGGTGAAGGCTACGGCTGCAAGACATACACATGCAAGACCGAGGAAGAGCTTAGAGCTGCTATTCAGGATGCGAAAAAGCAGACAGTTTCCACTTTGCTTGACATCAAGGTGCTGCCTAAGACAATGACAGACGGATACAAAGGTTTCTGGAGATGCGGACAGGCTGAAGTTTCCAAGTTTGAAAGCGTTGTAAAAGAGACCGAGAAGCAAAAAGAAGAACTCAACAGACAAAGTACCAGAGAGTACTAAAATAGATATTGGAGTAACAATATCGTTTGTTCGTAAGGACGGAGGTAAACAGTATGGCGGACATGCGCGAAAAGATACAAGAACTATTTAACAAAAGAGCCAAGCTGGAAGTCGGTGGCGGTCAGCAAAGGATCGAGAAACAGCATGAACTTGGCAAAATGACTGCCCGTGAAAGGATCACTGAACTTCTTGATCCTGACAGCTTTGTTGAAATCGGTGGTTTCATTCAGCACAGAACAACGGATTTCGACATGGACAAAAGAGAAATACCTGGTGATGGTGTTGTCACAGGCTACGGTTCCATTGATGGCTTGCTGGTATACATCTACTCACAGGACTTTACAGTTTTGGGTGGGTCCCTCGGTGAGGCGCATGCGGCTAAAATCTGCACAGTGATGGATATGGCTGTGAAAAATGGCGCACCGATCATCGGTATCAATGATTCGGGCGGTGCCCGTGTTCAAGAGGGTATCGATGCATTGGCCGGATTCGGAAACATATTCAAGAGAAATACACTGGCTTCTGGAAGAATCCCACAGATTTCCATCATACTCGGCCCGTGTGCAGGGGGCGCTGTTTATTCTCCTGCCATCACAGACTTTGTTTTCATGGTAGACAGAACAAGCCAGATGTTCATCACAGGGCCTGAGGTTATCAGAGCCGTTACGG